>DATCFG010000053.1:0-5908 GCA_036509655.1 Solirubrobacteraceae bacterium
GGCTCGAACAGACCAGCACCCTCTCCCACCAGGCCTACACCTACGACGCCGCCGGGCGCCTGACCCAGGTCCAGAACACCCCGGCCGGTAAAGGCTGCACGACCCGTGCCTACGCCTACGACGAAGACACCAACCGCCTCAGCCTCAAGACCCATGAACCCGGCAGCAAAGGCGAATGCACGAGCACCGGTGGCACCGAAGAAAAACACACATATGACGAAGCCGATCGTCTCACTGATACAGGCACGAAATACAGCGAATTCGGCAACATCACCAATCTCCCGTCCTCAGACGCGGGTGGCTCGGAACTGACCAGCACCTACTACACGGACAGTCAGCTCGCAAGCGAGACCCAGAACGGGCAGACGATCGGCTACAACCTCGACCCCGCCCTCAGAACACGCGAAACTGTGTCGACTGGGAAAACCAACACGGCCGTCACCAACCACTACGCCGGCCCCGGCAGCTCGCCCGCGTGGACCGTGAACACCGCCGGCGAATCGACGCGCAACATCGCCGGCATCAGCGGCTTCGCGGCTATCCAGAACGGCACCGAAACCCCGGTGCTCCAGCTGACGAACCTCCACGGCGACATCATCGCCACGGCCTACCTGTCCGAAACGGCGACCGCGCTCGCCTCCAGCGCAGACACCAGCGAGTACGGCGTGCCGACCACCAGCCTCCCGCCGAAGTACTCCTGGCTCGGCGCGAACGAGATCCCGACCGAACTGCCCTCGGGTGTCCTGGACATGGGCGCGCGCTCCTACGTGCCCCAGCTCGGGCGCTTCCTGCAACCCGACCCCAAGCCCGGCGGCTCCGCCAGCGCCTACAGCTACACCTTCGGCGACCCCGTCAACGCGTCGGATCCCAGCGGCGAATACACCGTAGGCGGCCCCTCCCAAGCGCTCATCAACGGCACTCAAGAACAGGCGTCCAACGCCGCCGCCGAACAAGCCGCCATCAACGCCGCCGCCAGAGCAGAAGCAGAACGCAAGGCCGCCGAAGCAGCAGCAGCCGCCGTGGCAGCAGCCGGTCCCCAATACGAAGGCGAAGAAGAATGGGAAGAATGGGAAGAAGAAGGAGAATACGAATACGCCTCATACCACCACGGGGCTGAAAGCGGCAAGGAAGAAGCGCATGCGGAATCAGCGGTGCTGTACCAGCCGCTGACGGGCGGAGAATCAGGAAGTAGTGAAGGCGTGGGAACGCTAGGTCTCACCGTGCCGCTCTGTAAAGCCGGTGTGGAAGGTCCATGCGACAAGCTTGCGTCCTGGGTGCATCGCCGGGGGGCCAGAGCTCTTTGCACAGTGGTTATCGCCTGGACTTCGTTGACCGGCCAATGCGGAGATGATCTCATCAAAGAGACGGAGGAGCGGGTAAACGCGCCGGTCTCGACTACCGTAGTCGAGACCGAGATCGAGTCCCGCGCTGGCGCGAGCGTTGAGCAGATTATCGAGGAGGGGATCCTGGAGGAATTGCTCTAAGCTGGTCGCGGGCGGCCGGACAGCCGCCGGCCCGAAGACCGATTGCAGGAGCGTGATGGCTTTGTGGGATGGGAGCTAGGTGTTTTGGCTGAAAACACGAAGGTCACAACGGCGATAGCCGACTTCGACTCTACGATCGTGCGCGGTCGCGGATGTGCGGATCCCGACATGTGTCTGCAAGTCGCGGAGGCACTGGTTGGCAAGGGCGATGCACTGGTTGGCCTCGACCGATGTGAGGAGGCGTACGTGTGTTATGAGCGGGTCGTCGAGCAGTTTGGTGACGCAGACACGCAGGATCTGCGTAGACAGGCGAACCTGGCGCTGACCAAGAAGGGCTCGGTGCTTCTGGATCTGGACCGGCTGGACGAGGCTGACGCTGCTTTCGGCGCATTGCGCATGAGAATCCGCCGCGGGCCGGATCCCGAGCGAGCACTAGCGCGGGTGAATGTGATGATCGCACGGCTATTCGATAGGCGCGCGGCCATGCTGTATAAGGCGGGACGGTACGAGGAGGCGATCCGGGCTGCTGACGCGTTCCTTGAACGGTTTGCCGAGAATCCGCCGCCCGGGCGGCCCGACCTCGTGGTCGCGGCGCTCAGGCTCAAGGCCGACGCATTGTCTGACGCCGGTTGTGTCCAGGAGGCGATCGTGCTGCTCGGCGAGCTCGTCGAGCGGTACGGTCTGGCCGAAGAGCCGACGGTGCGCAAGGCCGTGGCCAAGGCGTTGAACAAGCGGGCCGGCCTACTTGAGGGCTGCGGTGAGCATGAGGAGGCGCTCCAAGCGTATGACGAGCTGCTCGTGCGTTTCGGAGATTCATCCGAGCCTGAGCTCCGCCAGTCGGCGGCGGCCGCGCTGCTTGGCAAGATCGCTGTGCTGCAGGGAACTGGTCGCTACGAGCAGGCGCTCGTGGTCAACGATGAGGTGCTTGAGCGCTTCGGTGAGGATCCGCCTCCAGGATATCCCTACGTGAGGCTCGACGCTCTTGCGGGCAAGGCATGGATCCTGAAAATGCTCGGCCATGTGCAGAAGGCGATCGCCGTCAATGACGAGCTGGTACGGCGTTACGGCGAGGAAGCCGATCCCAAGGTACGCGAGAAGGTGGCTCATTCCCTTGCCGCCAAGACTTGGCTTCTGCTTGACGACGGCCGTAGTGAGGAGGCGATCGACGTTGCCGATGACTTGCTCACACGCTTCGGCCAAGCTAGCGAGCCCACGTTGCGCTTGCATGTCGCGAGCGGACTGAATGGTAAGGCTCATGCATTGGGAAGGCTCGGGCGCTGGGAATCCGCGATCGCGCTCGATGACGAGGTCATCGAGCGCTTCATGCACGCGACCGAGTCAGAGCTCACCGAAGCGGTCGCCAGGTCACTGTGCCATAAGGCGATTGCCCTCAGAAAGCTCGGAGAAATCGAGCGGTCGCTCACCGTTTGGGGCGAGGTGGCCGAACGCTACGGCGATGCGACGTCGCCCGCGGTGCGCCAATTGGTCGAGCGAGCACTTGGTCAGAGAGCGGAGCTTCTAGGGACAAGTGGTAAAAGCGCCGAGGCGATCGTTGTGGCCGACGCGTTGATCGCGCGTCTAAGCGACGAGACCAATCCCAAGCGACTGGCCCGTCTGGCCGATGCGCATACCGCCAAGGGGGCCGCTCTCCTCAGCGAGGGACGCTACGAGGAGGCGATCGAGATATTCGACCGTCTGATCAACCGCTATGAAGATAGTCCTCAGCCCGAGCTTCGGGGGCCCGTTGCCGCAGCGCTCAACAACAAGGTCGTGGCGCTAGTCGCGCTCGGACGTGAGGACGAGTCCGATGGCGTCTTCGACGACCTTGTCACCCGGTTTGGCGAGGAGGCTCTCGTGCTCTTCGACGAAACCGCCAGGCGTTTCGCAAATGCCGCTGACCCTCACGAGCGCGAACGACGCGCTTCAGCGCTCTACGCCAGGGCCCGGATCCTCGGTGATCTCGGCCGCCAAGACGAGGCTCTGCCAATACTCAACGAGCTGATCACGCACCTCCAGGGCGACGAGAATCCGAACATCCAGATGATTGTCTCGGACGCTCGCGAAGCCCGCGAAGAGATCCTCAACGAGGACAGCTGATCCGCGTTCCGGTAACCGCGGGCCGCTCGATCATCACACCTTTCATGGCGGGTGTATTGGGTGGCAGCCTGGTGACGGCCGCGATCGTCGGGGCGATGGCGGCGAACGGAGGATTCAGTTCTTCGGTGAAGACCGTCACTGTGCAGGAGACGCCGATTGTTCCAGTGATTGCGTCTGCTGGGAGGCAGTCACTCACGGCGCACGAGGTCTATGCGCGGAGCGCCGCAGGTGTGGTGTTTGTCAATGCGGTGGGGGTGGACGCGCCGGAGTCCACCGGCGAACTGCTCAAAGGGGAAGGTGGGCAGCAGGGCACCGCCACTGGGTCGGGCTTTGAGATCGACGGTGATGGCACAATCCTCACCAACTGGCATGTGGTCGAACACGCTGCGAGGGTGACGGTCAGCTTAGAACCCGGCAAGACCGTCCAGGCCCGCGTGCTGGGCCAGGACCCCTCCCACGATCTTGCCGTACTACGCATACCCACGAACGGTCTCACGCTGCATCCGCTCACGCTTAGCGATTCAAGCAAGGCGCAGGTCGGCGATCCCGTGCTCGCGATCGGAAACCCGTTCGGCCTGGGCCGTACACTCACGACGGGCGTCATCTCTGCACTGCAACGCCGGATCACCTCGCCCAACGGCGTGACGATCAACAATGCCCTCCAGACCGACGCGCCGATCAACCCTGGTAATTCCGGTGGACCGCTGCTCGACGAACACGGGGCAGTGATTGCCATCAACTCGCAGTTCGAGACTAACGGCGGCAGCGTCGCCAGCGTCGGCATCGCCTTCGCGATTCCGATCGACACGGCGAAGAGTGAGCTTTCGGCGCTTGAGAAAGGCGAAGGGTGAGCGATGGCTTTCACCACCAGCCTCCCGCCGAAGTTCTCGTGGTTTGGCGCGAATGAGATCCCGACCGAACTGCCCTCAGGAGTCCTGGACATGGGCGCGCGCTCCTACGTGCCCCAGCTCGGGTGCTTCCTGCAACCCGATCCCATTTCTGGCGGGTCAGCCAACGCCTACACGTATGTTATCCGACACGTCAGGTGAGGATGGCGGCGGCTCGTCGTCGATCGCCGCATGCTCTCAAGGCTATGACGCAGCGAAGGCTGGTACGTCGCAGGAGAAGGCCTGCGACAGCATCGGCAATGGAGCAGTCCTCGCCTCCGAGAACGTCGACCAGTGCCAGGCCGGCTGGTCAGCGGGCTGAAATAGCGCAAGTGTTGTCAAGGCTTATTGAAATTCCCCACTGTTGCTTATCGTTATGCCGACGTGGCAGGGTCGGCTGCCTCTAGCCCTCCGAGACCTCAGTCGCGGAGAGCTCCACGTCGGCGTGGGCGGCGCACGTCGAGCACGGGCCCGCGTGAACCGGCGCACGCTCGGTGCCGAGCGCCGTCCCGCATAGCGCAACGCCGTCGGGGTCGAGGATGTGCAGCTTCGACGCGCGTTTGCGCGTCGTGCGCCAGGCGAGCACCTGAAAGCCCGCGCGTGACGCTGCGAACTGGCGCAGCTGCGCACCCGAGTCCGCCTCTGGTGCGAGCCGCTCGTCGAGCAACGCGACGAGCACCTCAGGCGCGACGTTTTCGAGTGCCGCGATCTCCTCGGTCGGCATCCCGTTGCGCACGATCTCGGTTCGAATCTGCCGCAGCAACGGTCGGTCGCTGAAGACGCGAATGCCGACCCCGTAGCGCTGGCGCGGCGGACACGCAGCCAACGTGATGTTGCTGGCTTGGAGCGGCTGCGTCTGACTCACCAGCATTCCCGATCCTCCGGCAGAAGCAGAAGCGCGTGATCATCGCGCTCTTCATCAGAAGCATAACCGAGCTGCGTGTCTCAGCGCAAGGCTATGTATCTTGCAACCACGGCATGTGTTTGGCTTGGTCCGATTGGACAGGTTGGCGATCGCTCGCCAGACGTTTGAGGCCGGCAGCAGGGGCTCGCCAGCTGCTGCAAATTGTCAAGGCTTATTGAAAATCCCCACGGTTGCTTATGGAAATTCCCCACTTGGTTGAGCGTGCAACATCGGCGGTTTTGGCGTGAGAGATCGGTCGCGGTGTGGCCGGCGAGGGCGTGAGATCGCCTCAGATTGCGTCTGTTGGCAGCGCATCGGGTGCGAGCTGGCTGATCGGGCCCTGATGGGTGTGCCAGCGGATCTTGTGGGGGACGGCAGCGGGCCGTAGCGGGGCTCTTAGAGCCTATCCGGATAACCCCATGACGCCCATCTGTTGCCAGGTGATCAGGGCAAAGCAGAACTTCAGCAGCGCGTCGTGGTTGACGGGCTTCTTGGACCAGCGGATCAATAGAGCGCGGTAGCGGTTGATCCAGGAG
>DATCFG010000054.1:0-37653 GCA_036509655.1 Solirubrobacteraceae bacterium
CGGCCCGGTCACGGGACGCCCACGGCGGCCGTTGTCGAACAGTGCGTCGACGGCCTCTTGGAGCATCCGCTTCTCGTTGTTGACGATGATCTCGGGCGCGCCGAGGTCGAGCAGCCGCTTGAGGCGGTTGTTGCGGTTGATCACGCGGCGGTACAGGTCGTTCAGATCGGAGGTCGCGAAGCGGCCACCGTCGAGCTGCACCATCGGGCGCAGCTCCGGGGGGATCACGGGGACGGCGTCGAGCACCATCTGCTCGGGCTTGTTCCCGGATTGCAGGAAGGCGCTGACGACCTTCAAGCGCTTGACCGCGCGAGCCTGCTTCTGGCCTTTGCCGGTCTTCACCTGATCCTCGAGCTCGACCCGTTCGGCCTCGAGATCGACCTGCTGGAGCAGGTCGCGGATCGCCTCCGCGCCCATCCCGCCACGGAAGTACTCGCCGAAGCCGTAGGAGGAGCCGAAGCGCTCCTTCAGCTCGCGGAAGGTCGTCTCGTCATGCTCGATCTGCTTGGACTCCATCGTCTTGAACAGCTCCCAGACGTTGCGCATCCGCTCGGCGCTGTCCTCGATGTAGGCTTCGGTGTCGGCGATGTCGGCGTCGAAGGACTTGCGCAGCTCTTTGATGAGCTTCTCGCGCTCCTCGTCGGAGATCTTCGCGAGGTTGATGTCGAGCGAGTCCGCCCACAGGTGGTCTTCGTCGGAGAAGTGCGTCTGTTTGCCGTTGGAGAGGTACTTCTCGCGGCGCTTGAGCGACTCGCGCAGCTCGAGCACCCGCTCCTCGCGTTCGGCCGCGTAGGCGTCGAGGACCTTGTTGACCTCCTGCTCGAGCGAGTCAAGGTCCTTCGTGCGCGCCTCGTCGTCGACCCAGGTGATGATCGACGCGGCGAAGTAGAGCACCTTCTCCAGTTCCTTCGGCGCCATGTCGAGCAGGTAGCCGATGCGGCTGGGGACGCCCTTGAAGAACCAGATGTGGCTCACAGGCGCGGCCAGGTCGACGTGGCCCATGCGCTCGCGGCGGACCTTCGAGCGCGTGACCTCCACGCCGCAGCGCTCGCACACGATGCCCTTGTAGCGGACGCGCTTGTACTTGCCGCAATAGCACTCCCAGTCCTTCGTCGGACCGAAGATGCGCTCGCAGAACAGGCCGTCCTTCTCAGGCTTGAGCGTGCGGTAGTTGATCGTCTCGGGCTTGATCACCTCGCCCGAACTCCAGCTGCGGATCTGCTTGGAGGATGCGAGAGAGATCTCGATCGCGTCGAAGTTATTAATGTCGATCACTGGGTGTCCTCCGGAATCTCGTCAGTTGCAAGCGCGGCGTCGCCTACCGCCGCGGTCTCTCCAATCAGCTCCTCCACGCCAAGCTCCTCCGCGGGGTCCTCCTCGTCATCGACCTCGACCGCCAGCGCCTCGTCGGCGCCGCCCTCGGTCTCCTCGACGGCCTCGGCCGAGGCCTCGTCCTCGCCCTCTTGCGCGGGCGCGTCCGCCGCCGGGGCACGCACGCCTGACAAATCGATGCCGAGCTCCTCGGCGGCGCGCAGCAGGTCGTCGTCTTCGTCGCGCATCTCCGTGCGCTGGCCCTCCTCGGAGACCACGTTCACGTCGAGCGCCAGCGACTGCATCTCCTTCAGCAGCACCTTGAACGACTCCGGGATCGACGGCTCGGCGATGTTCTCGCCCTTGACGATCGCCTCGTAGGCCTTGACCCGCCCGACGGTATCGTCGGACTTGATCGTGAGCATCTCCTGCAGCGTGTAGGCGGCGCCGAACGCCTCCAGCGCCCAGACCTCCATCTCACCGAAGCGCTGGCCGCCGAACTGCGCCTTGCCGCCCAGCGGCTGCTGGGTGACGAGCGAGTAGGGGCCCGTCGAGCGCGCGTGGATCTTGTCGTCGACGAGATGCAGCAGCTTCAAGATGTACATGTAGCCGACCGTCACCTGTTCGGCGAACGGCTCACCGGTGCGGCCGTTGAACAGCGTCATCTTGCCCGAGGCCTGCTCGCCGGGACGACGGCTCTTGTCGACGTCCATCCGAATCCGGCCCTTGTGCTCGTCCTGCCAGCGCACGAGCGCCTCGTCGACATCCGCCACGGTGGCGCCGTCGAACACCGGCGTGGAAACGTACACCCGGTCAGCGGGCGGATGGGTGAGCACTCCGCCGTTGCCGTTGCCTTCGTGGGCTTCCTTGTAGGCGTCGGAGCCGTCGTCATACCAGCCCTGCGCCGCGGCCCAGCCGAGATGCGTCTCGAGGATCTGCCCGACGTTCATGCGCGAAGGCACGCCCAGCGGGTTGAGGATCACGTCGACCGGCGTGCCGTCCTCGAGGAACGGCATGTCCTGCTCGTCGACGATCTTCGAGATCACACCCTTGTTGCCGTGACGCCCCGCGAGCTTGTCGCCCTCGGAGATCTTGCGCTTCTTGGCGACGAACACGCGCACGAGGTCGTTAACTCCCGGCGGCAGGTCGTCGCCCGCGTCGCGGCTGAAGGTCATCACGTCGATCACCACGCCACCCTCGCCGTGGGGCACCTTCAGCGAGGTGTCGCGCACCTCGCGTGCCTTCTCCTTGAAGATCGCCCGGATCAGCTTCTCCTCGGCGGTCAGCTCGGTCTCGCCCTTCGGCGTGACCTTGCCGACGAGCAGGTCACCGGAGGCGACCTCGGCGCCGACGCGCACGATCCCCCGGTCGTCGAGGTTGCGCAGCGACTCCTCCGAGCGGTTGGGGATGTCGCGCGTGACCTCCTCCTCGCCGAGCTTGGTCGTGCGGGCGTCGATCTCGTACTCCTCGATGTGGATCGAGGTGAGCTCGTCGTCCTTCACGAGGCGCTTGGAGAGGATGATCGCGTCCTCGAAGTTGTAGCCCTCCCAGGACATGAACGCCACCATCAGGTTCTTGCCGAGCGCCATCTCGCCCTTGTCGGTCGAGGAGCCGTCGGCGAGCACGTCGCCGGCCTTCAGCTTCTGGCCCGCTTTCACACGCGGCTTCTGATGAATCAAGGTGCCCTGGTTGGAGCGCATGAACTTCTGCAGCTCGTACTCGTCCTTCTTGCCATCGGTCGTCTCGATCACGATCTGGTTGGCGTCGACGAAATCGATCGTCCCGGCGTTGCGCGTCAGCAGCACGTCGCCGGTGTCGAGCGCCGCGCGGCGCTCCATGCCGGTGCCGACCAGCGGCGCGTCCGCCTTCAGCAGCGGCACCGCCTGGCGCTGCATGTTCGAGCCCATCAGCGCGCGGTTGGCGTCGTCGTGCTCGAGGAACGGGATCATCGCCGTCGCGACCGACCAGATCTGCTCGGGCGAAACGTCGACCAGGTCGACATCCTTGGGCCCGACCGTCACGTACTGACCAGCCTGCGTGCGGCAGAGGATCTCGGTGCCCTTCAGCTTGCCGGTCTTCGGATCGACCGGTGTGTTCGCCTGGGCGATCACCAGCTCCTCTTCCTGGGTTGCGTCCAGGCGCCGCACCTTGTCCGTCAACACGCCGCCCTCGACGACGCGGTAGGGCGTGGTCACGAAGCCGTACTCCGACACCTCCGCGAACGAGGAGAGCGAGCCGATCAGGCCGATGTTCGGCCCCTCGGGAGTCTCGATCGGACACATGCGGCCGTAGTGAGTCGGGTGTACGTCGCGCACCTCGATCGGCGCGCGCTCGCGCGTCAGCCCACCGGCCCCCAGCGCCGACAGGCGCCGGCGGTGGGTGAGTCCCGCGAGCGAGTTCGTCTGGTCCATGAACTGCGAGAGCTGGGAGGAGCCGAAGAACTCCTTCAGCGCCGCGACCACGGGCCGGATGTTGATGATCGTCTGCGGCGTGATCGTGTCGGCGTCCTCGGTCGTCAGACGCTCGCGCACGACGCGCTCCATCCGGTACAGCCCGATCCGGAAGGCCTCCTGGATCAGCTCGCCGACGGTGCGCAAGCGGCGGTTGCCGAAGTGCTCGTACTCGTCGAGATGATCGGCAACCGGCTCGCGCGGCATGCTCATCGCCTCGGCGGCGTAGTCCTTGATCTCCAGCTCGCCGTCCTCGGGGATCCCAAGCCGCTTCGGCAGCGAGACGAGCTCGCGGACGAGCGCGAGGATGTCGTCGTGCGTGAGCGTGCGCGTGTCGATGTCGATGTCGAGACCGAGCCGCGAGTTGAGCTTGTAGCGACCGACGCGCGTCAGGTCGTAGCGCTTGGGGTCGAAGAACAGCTGGTTGAGCAGCGCCTTGGCGTTGTCGACCGACGGCGGCTCACCGGGGCGCTGCTTCTTGAACAACTCGACCAGGGCGCCCTCTTCGGTGCGCGTGATCTCGGTGTCGGACTCGATCGTGTTGCGGATGTAGAGCGAGTCCTCGAACAGCCGCAGGATCTCCTCGTCGGTCGCGTAGCCCATCGCGCGCAGCAGCACGGTCACGGGCAGCTTGCGCTTGCGGTCGATGCGGACGAAGACCTTGCCCTTCTTGTCGATCTCGAGCTCCAGCCAGGACCCGCGGGCGGGCATCAGGTTGGCGATGAAGACCTGCTTCTCGCGGTCCTTCGGCTCCATCAGGTAGGCGCCGGGGGAGCGCACGAGCTGCGTGACGACGACGCGCTCGGTGCCGTTGATCACGAACGTGCCGCGCTCGGTCATCCACGGGAAGTCGCCCATGAAGACGGACTGCTCACGGATCTCTCCCGTCTCACGGTTGATGAACGCGACGGTCACGGTCAGCGGCCGCGCGAACGTGAGGTCCTTCTCGCGGCACTGCTCGAGCGAGGCGACGGGCTCGTCGAAGACGAACTCGCCGAACTGCACGGCGAGGTTGCCGGTGTAGTCCTCGATCGGCGAGATGTCGTCGATCGTCTCGCGTAGCCCACCCGTCTTCGGGTCGGTCAGCCACGTGAACGAGCGGCGCTGGATATCGATCAGGTTCGGTACGTCGACAGACTTGGGTAGACGCGCGAAAGTCCGGCGCGTCCGGAGAGAATCAACAGCAGCCAAGAAACGACTCCTTCGGAGGGGTGAAACGGGCAGAGGAGGGCGCCGAAGCGCGACCACTGAAGATAGCACAGACCAGCGGCACCCTCAAGTGGGCTGCCGACGCTCACGGACCCCGCCCTCTCGACCGCCGCGTATGTGGCGCGAGATCGTCCTGCTAGGAGCGGCTGCGACTATTGGTCAGCGCCGGGGACTTTACCGGAAAATCGGCAGATTTGTTAGGCGCGGGTAAAGAATCCTCTCGAGCCGGTGGTCCGGCGAATGAGGAAAAACTGCTCCCAAACCGTGACCGAGGTGTGTCCGGGCGAAGTTTGTTGTTCTACAAAAGAGAGCGCGTATAACTATGGTGTCACGCAATTTGAAAAGACAAACAACTTCCCCGCCGTCTTTAGATTCGCGGAGCCGCAGATCAGAAGAAGGCCTCGTGAAAGAAGAAAGCCTCGTGGAACCAGAGGAAGACAGCCAAGCGGGTCCGGGTACTTCGGCCCGACCGCCGGCCCGCGCAGCGGGCTTTCCGGTCGGGACGAAGTTCGGACCCTCGCTAGTTCGGACCCGCGCTACTTGAGCTCGACGGTCGCACCGGCCTCTTCGAGTTCCTGCTTGAGCTTGCCGGCCTCCTCCTTCTCGATGCCCTCCTTGACGGGCTTGGGAGCCTCGTCGACGAGCGCCTTGGCCTCTTTCAGCCCGAGGCCGGTGGCGGCGCGCACGACCTTGATCACCTGGATCTTCTTGTCGCCGGCGCCCGTCAGGATCACGTCGGCCGTGGTGCTCTCTTCCTCCGCGGCGGCGTCGCCTCCGCCTCCACCCGCGGGTGCGGCGGCGGCCGGCGCGGCCATCGCCGCGGCCGAAACGCCGAACTCCTCCTCGAGCGCCTTGATCCGCTCGGCGAGCTCGAGTACCGAGATGCCCTTCAGCTCCTCGATCCACTTCTCTGTGCTTGTGGCTGTAGCCATGTGTCAGTCCTCCTTGGGATTCTCGTCAGCGGTCTTGGCCTCATCAGCCGATGCGTCCGCCTGGTTGTCGTCTTGCGCCGGCTGATCCGGCTCAACTTTGTCCTGCGCCTGCGCCTCGGTCGACGCTCCCGGTGCCTTGTCTGACTCCGGCGCCTGCTTAACCTCCGTCTCGGCGGGTGCATCTGTCTGGGGCGTCTGGGGCGTCTCCTCAGCCGCGACCTCCGCGACCTCGTCACCCTTGGGCGCATCCGCGTTGGCAACCTCTGCCTCAGCGGCGGGCTCCTCGGCAGCCGGAGCCTCAACAGCAGCCTCCGCGGCGACGGCCGGTGGCTCGCCCGCCGGGATCTCGCCCGACTCCTTCTTCTCGCGCACCTGGCCGAGCGCGACCGCGAGCCCGCCGACGAGCGCGCCGAGCGTGCGCACGAGCCCTGAAACGGGCGAGGCGACGACGCCGACGAGCTGGCCGTAGAGCACTTCGCGGGAGGGCAGGCGTGAGAGCGAGCGAATCTGCTCGGGGTCGATCGCCGCGCCATCCATCAGGCCTCCCTTGAAGGGCAGGAGCTGTGTGGCGCGCCCGTAGTCGGCGACGGCCTTGGCGGCCGTGGCGATGTCGCCACGTACGAACGTGAGCGCGGTCGGCCCTTCGAGCAGCTCCTTCAACGTCGTGGCCCCGACCTCCTCGGCCGCGCGCTCGGTGAGCGAGTTCTTGACGACCTTGAAGGTCGCGTCGGCCTCACGCAGCTTGGAGCGCAGCTCAGCCACCTGGGGCACGGAGATGCCCCGGTAGTCCACGGCGAAGACCGCCTGGGACGCTTGTATGTTGGCGGCGATCTCGGCGATCGCCGCGGCCTTCTGGTCTCGGTTCATTCAGTGGCTCCTAACCCGGGCTTCCGCAGGCCGATCTCAACGCGATCGGCCGGCCGCCGGGGGTCTTCGGTTGCCTTGAGAAGATGACTGGATATCTATCCGAAAACCCCTCTGCTCGAGCCCAAGTGGCAGCTGAGCAGTGAGTCTCGGGTTTTCGGATAGTACTTAAGCGGCGATCGTAGCCGCGGGCGCCTCCTCGAGGATTTCACGGGTGCGCCCGGCGTTGACCTTCACGCCCGGCCCCATCGTCGATGCGATCGTGATCGAGTGCAGATAGCGGCCCTTCGCGCTCGCCGGCTTGGCGCGGATCAGCTCTTCGATCACCGCGGCGTAGTTCTCGAGCAAAGGGCGCTCGTCGAAGCTGGCCTTGCCGATCACGAGATGCACGATCGCGTTGCGGTCGGTGCGGTACTCGACCTTGCCGGACTTGGACTCCTCGACCGCTTTCGAGACGTCCATCGTAACCGTGCCGACCTTCGGGTTGGGCATCTTGCCCGAAGGGCCGAGCACGCGGCCGAGGCGACCGACGACAGACATCAGGTCGGGCGTGGCGATCGCGACGTCGAAGTCATCGAAGCCCTCCTCGATACGTTTCGCCAGATCCTCGCCGCCGACCGCGTCGGCGCCGGCCGCTTCGGCCTCGGCGATCTTCGGGCCCTGGGCGAAGACGATGATCTTCACGTCCTTGCCGAGGCCGTTCGGCAGCGCGATCGTGCCGCGCAACTGCTCGTCGGCGTGGCGGACGTTCAGGCCGGTACGCACGTGCAGCTCGACCGACTCGTCGAACTTGGCGCCGGCGAGGCTCTTGACGAGCGCGACGGCCTCCGCGGGCTCGTACTCGCGCTCGCGGTCGACCTTCGTCAGCGCCTCGGAGAAGCGCTTGCCGTGGTGGGCGCTCATGACGCTACCTCCACTCCCATTGAGCGTGCCGTGCCGGCGATGATCTTCGCGGCCTGGTCGATGTCGTGGGCGTTCAGGTCCTCGAGCTTGCGCTCGGCGATCTCGCGCAGCTGCGCCTGGGTGATCGTGCCGACCTTCGTGCGGTTGGGCTCGCCCGAGCCCTTGCCGATGCGGAGCGCCTGCTTGATCAACACAGCGGCGGGAGGCGTCTTCGTGACGAATGTAAACGAGCGGTCCTCGTAGACGGTGATCACGACCGGGATCACCGTCCCGGTTTCGCCCTGGGTCTGCGCGTTGAACGCCTTGCAGAACTCCATGATGTTGATCCCGTGCTGTCCCAGCGCGGGACCGACCGGCGGGGCGGGAGAAGCCTGCCCGGCGTTCGCCTGGAGCTTGATTGTTGTCAGAACCTTCTTGGCCATCTGTGTCTCAGCTTACCTTGGTGAAGAATTTTGCTTGGTTATGAACTTGCCGGCTGAGGCGGTCGAGGGCCAAGCCAGACAAGGACGCAGTGAGCGAAGTGTGCTCCGCACACGAGCGATCGAGGACGCCGTATGGGGCCGGCCATCGGCCACCTCAGAGCTTTTTGACTTGGTCGAACTGAACCTCGACGGGCGTCTCGCGACCGAAGATTGATACCAGGACCTTGAGCTTGGCGGCGTCCTCGTTGATCTCGGAGATCTCGCCGGAGAAGTCCGAGAGCGGGCCGGAAACGACCTTGACGGACTCGCCGATCGTGAACTGGGCACGCGTGCGCGGCGCGGTCGCGACGTCGGTCTTGTGGAGCAGCCGGTCGACCTCGACCTGCGTGAGCGGCACCGGCTCCTGGGAGGCACCGACGAAACCGGTGACGCCGGGCGTGCCCTTGACGACGCCCCAGGAGTCCTCGTTGAGCTCCATGTTGACGAGCACGTAGCCGGGCATCGTGCGCTTCTCGACGGTGATCTTCTGGTTGTCCTTCATCTCCGAGACCGACTCGGTCGGGACGACGACGTTGCGCACGGCGCGCTGCTGGCCGAGCGAGATCACCCGGTGCTCGAGGTTGTGCTTGACCTTGTTCTCGTGACCGGAGTAGGTGTTGACTACATACCAACGAAACATTCAGGGTTCCTCAGAGGACGAATTCGACGATTTCCTTGGCGACATAGTCAGCCAAGCCGAGATAGGCGCCGGCGATCGCGACGAAGCCGAGGACGACGGCGGTCGCCTGGAAGACCTGGCGGCGGTCGGGCCACTGTACCCGTTGCAGCTCGGCCCAGCTGGCGCGGAGAAAACCGATCGCGCGGTTGCCGCCGCGCACGGGAGCTCCCGAGGCCTGCTCTGGCGTCGCGCCACCGCCGGAGCCACCACCGCCGGGAGGCGAGAGAGCGCCACCGCCGGAGCCACCACCGCCGGGACGCGAGAGGGCGCCACCGCGGCCACCACCGCCGGCCCGGCCACCACCGGACCCCGAGGGGCCCGCGAGCTCCTGGACCTCGTCTTCGGTGAGATCGCCCTCGGCCTCAGCCTCGGCCTCGATTTCGTGCTCGGAGAGATGCTCCGCATCCGCGGCGGCGCTATCGGCCTCGGCGGGCACGCCGCCGGCGCCGCGGACGATCGCGGCGTCGAACTCGTCGACGTCGCCGGAGGCGTGGTCGAGCGCACCAGGCACATCGGCACGGACGGGGGAGCCGGTCGCCGACCCAGCGGGGTCGGGCCGGGCAGCCGATCGCCCTCCGGGCGTGGCGGCGTCGTCACGCCCGCGGCGAGCGCGGCGCTGCTTTGCGCGTTTCCGATCACGGGCCACAACAGCGCTCCCGCGCTAGCGAGTCTCCCGGTGGCTGGTGTGCTTGCGACACCAGCGGCAATACTTGCGCAGGCCAACCCGGTCGGGGTTGTTGCGCTTGGACTTATTCGTTTGGTAGTTGCGATGCTTGCACTCCTCGCATGCGAGGGTGATCGCGATTCGAACGTCTCCGCGGGCCATGTGAGAAATCCCTGCGTGGTCGTGTGGGCAAAAACGGCCTTGGGCGAAGAAAAACCCCGCCCAGGCGCGAGGTCTGAGCAGTCTAGCGTGCTTTGATGTAGAGGACCCCGCCCACCTCCCCTCCCACCCCCGCCACCCGGCGGGCGCTACTCGTAGAGGGCGAGCGTGGCGAGGATCACGTACAGCGCGACCAAGGCCCAGCCCTCGAATTCGACGGCCTCGCCGTCGCCGGTGACCTGCCAGAGAGCGAGCGCGGTGAGCGCGAGCGCGCCGATGTAGACGGGGGCGAGCGCGAACGTGAGCGTGGTCGCGAGCAGGAACGAGACGAGCACGAGCAGCGGGAACAGGAACGCGGCGATCTGGGCGACCGAGTTTTTGACGACCGAGATCGCGAGGTCAGAGCGGCCCTTGTAGGCAAGCACGATCCCGGCGGTGTTCTCGGCCGCGTTGCCGGCGATCGCGACGATCACCAGGCCGGCGAACGCCTGGGAGATGTGGAGGACCGAGATCGCCGGCTCGAGACCGTTGATGAACCAGTCCGAGACGAACGCCGAGGCGGTGCCCGCGATCACGAGCAGGCTGAGCGTCAGACCGAGACCCAGGCGCGGGCCGGGCCGAGCGTCCTCCCCACCGTCCGCGAGGCTCCCTTTTCTGGGGCTACCGCCCCCAAGCCTCCCTCCCCTCAATCCCGCCTCCTCGGATCCCCCCGCTTCGGACCCTCCCTCCTCGGCCCCTCCCGGCGCGGTGTCGGAGCGCAGATAAGGGACGACCCACGCGAGGTAGACGACCAGCAGGCAGACGGCACCGACCGCGGAGATCGCCCGTACGTGGTGGCTCGCCGGGTCGTGCGAGGCGACCGCCAGCCCCAGCAGCACGATGATGAACACGGTCACCTGGAGCAACGTCGCGGTGTCGCGGGGAAGGCGCTTGGAGAAGCGCATGATCCCGTCCTGCGAGCGTCGCGCGCCGACGACGATCACGAGGCCGAGCACGAGCAGCGCGTTGGCGAGGATCGAGCCGATGATCGCGGTCTGGGCGACGACGAGCTCGCCCTTCTGCAGGGCGAAGATCACGACGAACAGCTCCGGGAGGTTGCCGAGCGTCGACTGCATCATCCCGGTAACCCCCGGCCCGAAGCGCTCGCCGAGTTGCTCCGTCGCGAACGACACCACCCACGCGAGGCCCGCGAGCGCGAGTGTCGCGAGCGCGAAGCGCGGCACCGCCGGCCAGGCCTGGTAGTTGGCGGCGCCGGCGAGCGCCACCAGGACGGCGATCAGCAGCAGGACCGAGCGCTCGAGTGGCGTCAGGGCGGTCATCGCGCCGCGGCTGGACTAGTGACTCTCGAGCACCCTGTCGATCAACCCGTACTCGAGCGCCTGCTCGGCGCTGAAGAAGCGGTCGCGCTCCATGTCCTGGCGGACCTCCGCGGTCGGTTTGCCGGTGTGCTCGGCGTAGATCTCGTCGATCCGCTCGCGCACCTTGAGGATCTCGCGCGCGTGGATCTCGATGTCGGTCGACTGGCCTTCGAAGCCGGCCGAGGGCTGGTGGATCAGGATGCGGCTGTTCGGGAGCGCCGCGCGCTTGCCCTTCGTGCCGCCCGCGAGCAGGAGCGAGCCCATCGACATCGCCACACCGACGACCATCGTCTGGATGTCCGGCTTGACGAAGTTCATCGTGTCGTAGATCGCCAGGCCCGAGTAGATCGAGCCGCCGGGCGAGTTGATGTAGATCGAGATGTCCTTTTCCGGGTCCTGCGACTCAAGGTGCAGGAGCTGGGCGACGACTAGATTGGCAACCTGATCGTCGATCGGAGTACCGAGGAAGATGATGCGCTCGTTGAGCAGCCGCGAATATATGTCGAACTCGCGCTCGCCGCGCGCGGTGCGCTCGATGACCATCGGAATCAGGGGCATGGTGCCCCACCCTATCGCTCGGCGCCACCATCTCCTCCCGGCGCTCCTCTTCTTCCTGCTGGCAGCCGCGCCCGCGGCGGCGATGACCAGCCACGCCGGTTGGCCTCCAGACCAGCACCTCGTCATGGACAAGGGACCCGCCGGGCTCCACCACGCGCTCGTCGGCAAGCCCAACGTCCACAACTACCTGCTCGGCGGCTACGGCGACGACACGCTCGAAGGCGGCAACGCGGGCGATGTGATCTGGGGCGACTACCACCCATCGGGCTGGCCCGCGCACCAGACCGCGGTGATCCACGCGGGGAACGGCGCCAACTTCATCTACGCGAACGACACCCTCGACTACGTCTGGACGGGCACCAACCCGGCCACGATCGTGCACGCGGAGGGGGGCGCCGGCGTGGTCCACTGCGAAAACCCTGGCATCACCGTGTCCATCAGCCACCGCGCGCGGCCGCACTGGAAGCTCGAAGGCTGCAAGCGGATCACCTTCTACTAGGTCGCCCCCCGGGCCTCTCTCACAGGTTGATCGCGCGCATCCCCGCCTCGTCGTAGCGGTCCCCCGCCGCCTGCGGCAGCTCGGCGTCGACCCGCGCGAGCTCCTCCTCGGTGAGCTCGATGTCCGCCGCTGCGATGTTCTGTTCGAGGTAGGTGCGGCGCTTGGTGCCGGGGATCGGCACGATGTCCTCGCCCTGCGCGAGCACCCACGCGAGCGCCAGCTGCGCCGGCGTGACGCCCTTGTCGTTCGCGATCTCCTCGACCTTCGCCGCCAGCTCGAGGTTCGCCTGCAGGTTCTCGCCGGTGAAGCGCGGGCCGTGGCGGCGGAAGTCGTTCGCGTCGAGCTCCTCGGGCGACTTGAAGCGGCCCGACAGGAACCCGCGCCCGAGCGGCGAGTAGGAGACGAAGCCGATCCCGAGCTCGCGGCAGACCGGCAGGATCTCCGCCTCCGCCGGGTCGCGCGTCCACAGGGAGTACTCGGTCTGGACGGCGGCGACCGGATGGACCGCGTGCGCGCGGCGGATCGTCTCGGGTGCGGCCTCGGAGAGCCCGATGTGGAGGATCTTGCCCTGCTGCACCAGTTCGGCCATCGCGCCGACGGTCTCCTCGATCTCGACGTTCGGGTCGACGCGGTGCTGGTAGTAGAGGTCGATGTGGTCGGTTTTCAGGCGCTGCAGCGAGCCCTCGACCGAGCTGTGGACGTGCTCGGCCGAACCGTCGAGCGGTCCGAGCGTCGACATCTCGCCGGGCGTCGCCCCGTCGGTGCGGCGGGCGAACTTCGTCGCGATCACGTACTCGTCCCGGTGCCCCTCGATCGCGCGCCCGACGAGCTGCTCGTTCGTCATCGGCCCGTACAACTGTGCCGTGTCGAGGAAGTCACACCCCAGCTCGAGCGCGCGGTGGATCGTGGTGATCGCCTCGCCCTCGTCGGCGGAGCCGTAGAAGGCCGACATCCCCATGCAGCCCAGCCCGATCGCCGAGACCTCCGGGCCGTTCGCTCCGAGTGTGCGCTTGTTCATGGCGCCTTCCTTTCGATTCGAGGAGATACCGAGATAATGTCGTCTGAAGTGTTCCCCCTGAACCTACCCAATGTCCTCACCGTCCTACGCATCATGCTCGTCCCCGTCGTGGTGGTCGCGCTGCTCGGGAACACGCCCGCGGGGGACGTGCTCGCGGCGGTCGTGTTCGCGCTGGCCTCTCTTACCGACTTCGTCGACGGCCGCCTCGCCCGCGCGCGTGGGTCGATCACGACCTTCGGCAAGCTGATGGACCCGCTCGCGGACAAGCTACTGATCATCGCCGCGCTGCTCTCGCTCGTCTCCCTGAACCGCCTCGAAGCCTGGGTGGCGATGGTGATCATCACGCGCGAGCTCGCCGTCACGATGCTCCGTCTCGGCGCCACGCAGGCGGGCGTGGTGATCGGAGCGAGCATGTTCGGGAAGGTGAAGACCTGCATGCAGATCGCCGCGATCCTCGCCTTGATCGCCGTGCACGGGGAACCGCTGTGGGTCTCGCTCTTGCTCTACGCGACGGTGCTCGTGACCGTGCTGTCCGGCTTGGACTTCTTCTTCGGCCTGCGCCGCCAACTGCAGGCGCAGGTTCGAGCCCCCGGCTGAACTGGACCGGCGGCGACCTCAGGCCCGCGCCGGCGCCGGGGCGCCGATGGTCAGGCGCCCGCGCCCGCGCCCGCGCCCGTGCCCGCGCCCGTGCCCGTGCTGAGCCAGGCCTCCAGCGTCGTCTGGCGCGCGGCGAGCTCGCCCGAATCGATCTCCGAGCGCAGCTCCGCGAGCAGCCCGTGGCGCTCGGCGACGACGTTGTGCTGGTGGATCGTCTCCAGGTTCTCCTGGCGCGCCGCCACGAAGCTTGCGCCGTCCAGCTCCGGATAGCGGGCGACGACGCCCGCGATCATCTCGCGCACGCAGTCCTCGACGAAGCGCGGACGCGCGTGGGCCTTCTCCACGACCTCGACCTCGTCGGCGCGCTTCATCAGCTCGTAGATCTCCGACGACATGCTCGCCTCCACGATCTCGAGCAACGAGGTCGCGTCGATCTCGGTGACGCAGTCCTCGGTGCAGCCGATCCGCAGCGTGCCCAGCCCGCGCTGGTTGTGGGTGGCGACGGGCACGCTCCGCAGGATGCTCTCGATCTGCTCCGCGGAGAACCCGTCGTCGGCGAGGCGCACCCGCGCGCGGGCGGCCACCAGCTCCTGCGCACAAGGGCACGCGGTCATGCCCGTTGCCGACACGCCGACCACGCAGCGTGTGCCGTGCTCGAACGCGACCGCCTGCCCGTGAAGCGTGTAGATCTCCTGGGTGGGGATGCCGGATACGGGGGCGGGCTTGTGCTCGGGATAGCGCGCTTCGATGCTCACCTCGGCGCGGTGGGCCCCCTGGCGCTCGCGCACCAGCTCGGCGATGTGCCGCGCGAGCGTCTCCGCCCGGAACGGCGCCTCGGAGAGCACGACCTCGCCGATCGCCTCGTTGATGACCTCCTCGAAGCGCGACATGTGCGCACCCTTCTGCTCGCGGCTGAGATCGACGAAGCAGGACAGGCGCGCGAAGAACAACTCGTCGTGGATGCGCACGACCTTCTCGACGCCCGTCACGCCGACGCGCGAGAGCCCGACTGGGACGTTCGGCGAGCGCGCCTGCACATCCTCGCCGACGCTCTGCGCCGTCAGGGGCGTGGGTGTGAGCCGTGTCGCCTGCACCGTGGCCAAGCGTAGCGCTGTGCGACCGGCGGTTCTGGTATCACTCCGCACTTGCACGGGGAGGGTCGGAGCTGGTCGCTCCGACGGGGAAGCTGGATGGAACATGGGAGTCCAAGTTGAGCAACAGGGTTGAGGTGCTGTTGGAGTCCACGGACACGGACACGGCCGGGGTCGTGATCGACGATTCGCTCGGGGGTGTCGACGACCATCCGCTCACCGACCTCGACGAGCACGACGAGCGCCTGGAGCAGAACAAGGCGCTGCGAGCGCGTCTGGGCGAGATGAAGAAGGGGGAGCTCGATCTCGGCGTCGAGCAGAGCCTCGACTCGTTGCGCCTGTATCTGCGCTCGATCGGGCGCGTGCCGCTGCTGAGCGCCGAGGGGGAGGTCGAGCTGGCCAAGCGGATCGAGCGCGGCGACGTCGCGGCCAAGCAGCACATGGTCGAGGCGAACCTGCGCCTGGTCGTGTCGATCGCGAAGGGCTACATCGGACGCGGGCTCACGTTCCTCGACCTGATCCAGGAGGGCTCGCTCGGGTTGATCCGGGCGGTCGAGAAGTTCGACTATCGGCGCGGCTACAAGTTCTCGACCTACGCGACATGGTGGATCCGCCAGGCTGTCACGCGCGCGATCGCGGACAAGGGACGCACGATCAGGATCCCCGTGCACATGGTCGAGCGCCTCAACAAGCTCCTCCACGCCGAACGCCAGCTGATCCAGCAGCTCGGGCGCGAGCCGAGCACCGAGGAGCTCGCCGCCGAGCTCGAGTGCTCGACGCGCGAAGTGCGCGAGGTGATGCGCATGGCCCAGCAGCCGCTCTCGCTGGAGAAACCCGTCGGCGACGAGCAGGACTCCTCGGCGCTGGCCGACCTGATCGAGGACGTCAGCTCGGAATCTCCTTTCGAGATCGCCTCCGAGGCGATGCGCCGCGAGAACGTCACCCGCGTGCTCGCCTGCCTGCCCCCGCGCGAGCGCGGCGTGATCGAAATGCGCTACGGCATCACCGGCGGGCGCCCCCGCACGCTCGAGGAGGTCGGCCGCGCGTTCGAGATCACGCGCGAGCGCGTCCGCCAGATCGAGAGCCGGACCCTGAAGAAGCTCCAGACGCTCCCCGACGCGCAGCAGCTGCGCGAGGCGAGCTGAGAATCTCCCGTCCGCACGCCTTCGAGGTCGACCGAGGACGGCCACTACCATCGCATACAGCACGGTGATCGCTATTCTCATCGACCCCGGCGGGGTTCCCGAGCGGTCAAAGGGACGAGACTGTAAATCTCGCGGCTCAGCCTTCGCAGGTTCGAATCCTGCCCCCGCCATGTCGAGGTCTTCACGTTTGAAGGCTTTGGTTGTTCACGTTTGGGCTTGACACCACCGCTCTTGGCTCGTCTGGGCTGGGGGTGCGGGCTCGACGGTGCTGTGGAGCGCGTTTGTGGGGCGCTGCGCGCAGCATGACGGGGCGGGCGGATGGGTGCAGCTGTTCGAGGCCGTCGAGTGCCCGCGTCTCATCGATGGTGTTCTTGGAGGGTTCTTCTGCGGGGGGCCGCCGGCTGCGTTCAGGTCGGCGGTGCGTTGGCGGCGGCGAGCAGATCGTGGATGGTCTCTCTGCGTCTGCGTCGTGTGCGTGGCGGGTGCCCGCGGGCCTGCCGGCGGGCTTGCTCGGTTTGGCGGGCGTCGAAGGCGTCGGCAATGCGTATGTTGCGCACGACGAACAGGCAGGTGAGGAAGAGCGAGGGGGCGGTGATCCCCGGGAGGCGGCACCATCCCTTGGCGGAGATGTCGTTCGTGGCGGGGTCCTTGATGGTGGAGAAGGTCCGCTCGGCGGCTGAGCGGCGGTTGTAGGAGGCCCGAAAGGCGGCTGAGGGGTAGTCGTGCTTGCCGGCTGTCTTGGCGTTTATGGACGGCGGGACGGTGATCGTCTGCTGTGAGCAGCAGACGGGTGGGTGCTCTGGGGGCGAGAGCACCTGCGCTCGGGTGTGGGGCAGCTGCATCGATGCGGGCCGCAGCGGGCAGCGGAGCTTGCCGACGGCGGCGGGGCAGGCGAGACGGCGGTAGCCGTCCTGGTCATAGGCGGTGATCGGTGAGAGCTTGTAGGCGGCGAGCTCGCCGGTCTGCTGGTCGTGGACGGCGAGCTCCTGTTCGCTCGTGCCGCGCGCCGGCGGACCGAGCGCAAGCAGCGTGCTGGGGGTGGCGGGGCAGTAGAGGTTGCCGTTTGCGAGGATCGCGCCCATGTGGGTGCCCTTGGGTCCGCGGTCGCCCGGGTGCAGGTCCTGGATGAGCGCTGCGCCGATCATGCGCAGCCCGATCGCCCAGTCCTCCGCGACGCGGTAGGCGTATCCCGAGTCGGCGAGCACGTCGCCGAGGGCGATGGGGTCTTTGGCCATCCGTTGCAGCACCGCCACGAACGCGCCCGGCGGGTCGATCTCGCAGCTGGTCAGTGAGATGCGGCGCACGAGCTCTGGAACCTCGCCGCCATTCTCTTCCTTGACGGTCGTTGCGGCCTGCAGGTAGCAGCCGAAGAACGCCTCGTCTTTCTGCCCGGGTGAATCGCCGCGGCGGTGTCCCCAGGAGGCCTCGGGGTCCGCGCATTCGCGCTCTTTGCCTCGCGTCTGCGGCTCGGCGTCCTCTGGGAGAGGCTCGGCCTGTTCGCCCTCGGCGCGTCTTTTGCGCGGGGGCCGATAGAAGCTCTCATAGTCGGTCCAGTCGACGGCGAGCGCGGTGCTCTGCGGGGGGCCGAGTACCTGCACGCTGGCCTCGATCAGCGTGTCCATCACGTCGCTGAGCGTCTCAGCGGGGCGCCCGTCGGGCTTGCGCTTGGAGAGCGCTCTGACGATCAGGTGAAAGGTGCGCTCCACCTGGCGGTAGGTGAGCAGGTGCTCCCCATCGCGCCAGGCGGCGATGACGCCCAGGCGCCGGCGCTCCTGTTCGGGTAGGACGATCAGCGCCTGGTGGACCCTTCTCAGGTGCGCTGGACGCCCGTCATAGAGGCAGGCCAGCATCCCCAGCAGCAGCGTGCGCACGGAAAGCTGGCGAGGGCGCACCCCGATCGGCAGCAGCGCCTCGATGCGCTCCGCGACGCCCGAGGCGTCGATGATTCTCTGGAGGCGCTCAAGCGGGATCTGGCCGCTCACGGCGATCCTCCCAGCAGCGCCACCATCTCTGCTTCTGAAGGCGCGGGCAGCTGTGCGGCGATGTCCCCGAGGCGTTGGGAGCAGCGCACGCCCGCGGCGGCCATGAACGTCTGCAGGCCGATCGCCTGCGCCGCGCTGTGAAGCCAGGTCGATCTCAGCCGCCCGGTATCAAGCCGCGACAGGCTGCGGTCGCAGAACAGGGCAGCGAGCTGGCAGGTGAGGTTCTTGCGGTCGGGGTTTCTGGCGCCCAGCAGGTATCCCTGGCCCGCGAACGCGGCGCTGGCCAAGAGCGGCTCGTGAAAGCGGGCGAGCACCGGTACGATCCGCGCCCTGGGCCCGCCCACCTCCACCACGAGGCCACCGCAGCGCTCGCTCACGTCGGCGCCCCTGATGTGGCGAAGCTCAGAGCCCAGGAGCCCAGCGCCCGCGCCCAGGCAGATCAACGCCTGTGCACGCATCCTCCGGCATGGCGTCGAGAGCGCCTTGGCGCTCGCCAGGAACAGCTCGAGCTCGTGCGCGCTGTAGGGGGGCTTGGCGCGCTCGCGGCCCAGCGCCACCGGCGTCGGCTGGGGATGGGCCGCAACGGCACGCGCAAGCGAGCGCAGGTTGGTGCGCAGTGTGCGCCGCGTCGGCGCTGAGAAGGTCCGCTCGCCCGCCACGATGAAGCGCTCGATCACCGCGGGATGCAAAAGCACCCCGGCCTCAAGCTCAAGGCCCACCGACTCGCCGAAGGCGCCCAGGCGGCTGGCGGCGAACAAAAGCGCCTTCGTCCGGGCCTCGCTGGAAGGCGCAGCCCCGCTCACCACAGCGCGCGCGAAGGCGCCCGCACGCTCGCTGACCCCCTGGGGGCGGTAGGCGCAGATCGACGCCTGCGCGCCGCCGTCGGGATGGCTGCCGACCTTACCTGTCATCACCTCTGTCCGACAGTAGCGCTACTATCGGACAGAATGAGCGATCATCATCAAATGCCCAAGGGCGCCCGCAGCCAGAGCGAGCGATCAGAGCGTCGCCGTCTGCAGCTCAAAACGCAGATCGCCGCGATCGACCACGCCCTGCCCGGCAGCATCAACGTCGTGATGAACCGCTGCGGCAAGCCAAACTGCGCCTGCCACGCCGAGCCGCCGAAGCTGCACGGCCCCTACGTCACCTGGACACGCAAGATCGAAGGCAAGACCGTCACGCGCCGCCTCACCCCAGAGCAGCTCGAACGCTACGAGCCCTGGTTCGAGAACAGCCACCGACTGAGAGAGCTCATAGGCGAGCTGCACGCGCTCTCAACACAGGACGCCGAGCGCGCCGAGGGCTGGGGCCGCAAGGGTCCGAGCATGCACAGCGGGTCGGCCGGGCGCGGGCGCTGAAGGCGCCAGCGGTGTGGTCAAGCGCCGCTTAAGGTGTGGCCAGGCCGTGGAACGGCCCCGAAAACCCCTGCAAACGGGCAAACGTGAAGACCTCATGTCGTCTTGCCCCCACCATGTCGCTGCGCGGACCCTCGCCTCCGGGCGACGCCTTCGCAGACAGTTGTCCGTAGAGCCTTTGTCTGTAGACCTTCCGTCTGCGGCCAGCGAAGGTTCGGGCCATGAAACCCGCCCGCGAGCAGTTCGCCGCCAACCTCCGCCTACGTCGCGAAAAGGTCGGGCTCTCCCAGGAGGCGCTCGCCGACCTCTGCGACCTGCACCGCACCGAGATCAGCCTGCTGGAGCGCTCGAAGCGCTCCCCGCGCCTCGAGACCATTGTGATCCTCGCCCGTGGCCTGAAGTTGGCTGCGCCGGGAGAACTGCTCGAGGGGATCGGCTAGCGAGTCTCCCAGGAACGTTCCGCGTGCGGTGAACTACGGTTGCAAGCTTCGCGGGGGTTGTCATTAAGCGAAGCAACGTGGTGCAGCTCACTCGATCCCGCAACGTGGCGCTCGCGCTCGGCGCGCTACTGCTGACGTATCTGAGCTGGCAGCTGCTGCACTGGCTGCGATCCTGTTCCGGTACGACCTCGCCTACAGCCGGCCGCCGTTTCCCACCTGCCGCTACCGGCGACCGTCGTAGCGCGGCGACTCGATACCTTGTTGGCCATGACCGATGAGGCCACCCCAGCGGTCGACGTCTCCTCAGCCGACGAGCTTTCCGCTCCCACGACGATCCGGCTGGTGCTCGCCGACGATCACGCGGTCGTGCGCAGCGGCCTGCGGATGCTGCTCGACAAGGAGCGGGACTTCGAGGTCGTGGCGGAGGCCAGCGACATCGAGAGCGCCAGACGTTACGTGCGCGGCCACCACCCGAGGGTGCTGGTGCTCGATCTGAACATGCCGGGCGGCTCGTGCCTCGAGGCGATCCCCGCGATGCGCGCGGAGTCGCCCGAGACGCAGATCGTCGTGCTGACGATGCAGCAGGAGCCTGCCTTTGCCCGCGAGGCCCTCGGCGCCGGCGCGCTTGGCTACGTGCTCAAGGAGGCGGCCGACGAGGAGCTTGTCGAGGCCGTTCGGCGTGCCGCGGTGGGAGAGAGCTACCTGAACCCGAAGCTGGGCGCCCGCATCGCCTCAGAGCCGCCCCCGGGGCCGCCGGACGATCTCTCAGAGCGCGAGGTCGACGTGTTGCGGCTGATCGCCCTGGGACACACCAACGCCGAGATCGCCGGGCAACTGTTTCTGTCGGTGCGCACGGTCGAGACCCACCGCTCGCACATCCAGCAGAAGCTCAGGCTCACCACGCGCGCCGAGCTGGTTCGCTACGCGCTCGACCGTGGCCTGATCGACACCGACGCCGCCGAGAGCGGGTCTGATCGGCGCCTCGTCCGCTCGCACGTTCGCGCGGGACGTTCCGTTCGTCAGCTCGCACGGTAGTGCTCGCGCCAGATCAGCTTGTAGATCGGGATCTTGCGCGGAAGCCGGTTGATGCCGGGGATGAACGGGATGCAGACGAACGCGAGGCTGAGCACGCCCATCACGAGCATCACAAGAACGTCCGCGTTTTCTGAGCTCTTGAACGGTTCGACCTGGTACCAGAGGGCATACAGCCACAGCCAGGGCTGGCCCGGGAAGCTGCCCGTCTCGTTCATCATGCCCCACTGCTCGCCGAGCAGGTGCAGGCCTTCGGCACGTTTGGCCAGCAGCCCGCCGTCGGCCATGAACAGCAGCGGCTTGGTGTAGTCGGTCTGGAAGAACTGGCCGCTGCTGGTCACAAGTCCCCCTTCGAGACCGCCGCTCTGGGCGAGGCTCTGCAGGCTGGTCATCATCGTTCCCACCGGCCCGGCGCCGCTGGCCTTGACCGTCACCGTGCCCGTGCTCGGGTCGACCGACACCGTGCTCGGCAGCGTCTTCTTTTCTTCCACCGCCGTCGAATATTCTTCAAGCGGCTTGGCGTAGGCTTCGGACCATTCCTTTTTCTGCTTTTCGGGCGCGGCCTTGTATTCGGCGACCGCGCTCTGCAGCGCCGCATCGTTGGGGACCGTTTCCAGCGGTTTGATCACGAAGTCAGCCGCCGTGTTGATCGGATGGCTGACGCCGAGCCATTTCTGCGGATACAGGAATGCCGCGTGCTGACCTTCGCCGTTGTGGTTGTAGGGGGGGCCGTATGCGGCGGTGTCGCTCGTTTCGTCGAGCTCCTTTGCCGCCGCCGTGGCGAAGTCGGCCGGCAGTTCGTGCGACCATTGGGAGATCGTGCTGGACTTGTCATCAGGCGAGGAGAACAAGACGGTGAGCGCCACCGCCAGCAGCCCGATGACGCCGACGGCGATGCACAACTCCTTGATCAGGTCGTATGGCTGGTAGCGGCCTTTCCAGGGTTGGGTGTCGTCCTTGGGGCGCAGGAAGCTCATGACTGTGCTCCCGTCGCTGTCGAGGGCGGCGGTGGAGGCGGGCCGCCCCGATCGGGACTCGTTGCGGCAATCGCCGCTTTCTTGGTGTCGATCTCGAACGGTGGCACGACCCCGTTGCGGCGCACGAGCAGGACGTGCGCGCTGACGAGCCCCACGACGGCGATCGGCAGCAGGAGGATGTGGTAGCTGTACATCTGGCCGAAGTTGGTGACGTTGAAGAAGGCGCCGACCCCGACCGAGTTGAGACCGTCCTTGGCCTGCGTGGAGATCCATTGCGCGTCGAAGTTCTGCTGGGAGACGTAGCCGGTGAGCGCCGCGGGCACCGCCACCAGGAAGGTGATCGCGCCGGTCACCCACACGCGGCCACGGCCTCCGCGCCAGGAGGCCATCCAGTACTTGCCCCACAGGTGCACGACCATCGCGAAGAAGAACAGCTCCACGGACCACATGTGAATGCTGTTGAAGAAGTGCCCAACACCGGTGAAGTGCCACCAGGCGGGGCCCTTCAGGGCGAGGATGCAGCCGGAGCCGATGATCACGATCAGGGAGGCGATCGAGGCCACGCCGAACACGTAGATCCAGGAGGCGACGTAGGTCGGCTGGCCGTCTGGCAGGAGCCGCTCGGGCGGCAGCGCCTCGACGCCTTTTTCGCGGACTTTGACGGTCCAGGACTTCGACGGGTTTGTGGGAGGGGCGCTCATGATGCGCCCCCGCCGCGCCGGGCGGCTGCTCGCTCCGCGGCCCCGGGGAACGGCAGCAGGATGGCAGCGAAGAACACGACGAACATCAGGCCGATGACCACGACGTTGGCCACCGACAGGTGGATGAAGCCCCAATCCACCGTATGGGCCGGGTGATTCAGGTTGACGATCGCTGCTGCCATGCTCATGTGAATCAAGACCAGCCTCCGTTGGTCGACTTACACACCATCTGGTCAAGCAGCCTACTGTGCATACCGGCTCGGCCGCATCCGTACTTTTCGGCAATCGATGTGCGGGAATATCCCGAGCTACCCACCCGTGGTGGACATGTGCTCGATGTTCGGCAGCGTGCGCTCCAGCCAGGCGGGCAGCCACCAGATTCGTGGGCCGGCCGCCCGCATGATCGCCGGCAGCAGCACGAGCCTGACGATCGTCGCGTCGAGCAGCACGGCGATTCGTGGCGAGATTCAGCGCAACCGCGATCAGCGGCAACAGCAGCGCCCGCAGCACCACGATCAGCGTGAGCACGGCGACGATCGCGAGCGCGAGCACCAGCCACGGGACGCGGGCCGTGTTCGTGTTGGTGTAGTCGAGCAGGTACTGCGCGCCCTGACCGATCTCGACCTTGCTGTCGGTCGCGGCGGCGAGCGCGGGCAGGCTGCGCTGCAGCCTGCTGCTCAGAGCCGCGGTCGCGCTCGCCTCGGGTGAGCTCGAGGCGACCACCATCATGCGCGCGGCCTGGCCGCCGCCGTCGACGTTAACGAGCTGGGCGACCTGTTCGCGCATCGGCGAGACCGTCCCGTCGAGCGCGGTTAGCACGAGGTAGCCCGAGTCGAGCGCGCGGAGCCTGTCAAGCTCGGTGAGACAGATTGGATGAGAGTTTAGTGAGCGTCCTCCTCTGTGTCGGCGGGTTTGTTGATCCACGCGCCGGTCGGTAGCGCGGGCGGTCGGGGTGGCCGGCGGACGAACCGGTCCGGGGTCGCGGCGTAGGCGGCGTCGAGGACGGCAGCGCACCGTCGGGATGCACCTGCCGCTGCGCGACAAACGACTCGCCGCGTCGCTGCGAAGCGGCGGCCTGCTCGCGGGGATCGTCTGCGTCCTCGCCGTGCCCGCGGGGCTGCTTGCCGCGAGTATCGCGGGCACGGGCCACGCGGCCGTCTACATCGTCCTGCTCGCCTCGGGCTCCGCCGCGGTGCTGCTCCCGGCCCTGGAGGAGACGGGCATCGCCGGCCCCGATGTGATGACCCTGATGGCACAGGTGACGATCGCCGACCTGATCACGATTCTTTCCGTGCCGATCAAGCCGTTCGCGACGGGTCTGGTGGCCACCGCCCAGCTTGGGGTGCCGGCCGCAATCGCCTCGCTTGGACTCTCAGAGCATGTGCTCTCCGCCAGTGTCGCCACAGCGATCGTCGTCGCTGCGCTGGTAAGCCTCGGTGTCTGCACCGTCGGGGTGGGGCGACTCGTGCGCCTGCTCTCGCCGGCGCCCTCAGCTCTCAGCGCGAGAGCAGCGTCCTGACCTGCCGCGCGATCTCGAGGTCCTCGCGCGCGGTGAGCGCCAGCGTGCGCACAGCGGCGAGATCGGCTCCGATCTCCCCGTCGCCGTTCGTGTCCTCGTTGCGGGAGCTGTCGAGTGAGACTCCGAGGAACGCGAGCCCGGCCGCTGTCTGTGACCGCACCTCGGCCGAGTGCTCGCCGACGCCGCCGGTGAACACGAGCGCGTCAAGGCCAGGAACGTGCCCAACACGCGCGTGGGCTCGCTGACGCTTCGGGGTGCGCAGCACGATCATCGGCCAGCGCGGTCTGGATCCACTCCCCCCCGCCCGCGCGGGGTCTCCATCTTGGGCGGGGCCTGGGGTGGGCGGGGTCTCCATCTCTACGCGCGCGGCGCTGGATCTCGGCGATCTCCGCCCTGCCCTCCAGATACACGTTCGCGACGATCCCTGGGCCACCGTGGCCAGGGCCCGCGACGTAGAGCGCGTTCAGATCCTGCTCGCGAATCACACGGTTCATGTGCGCGTAGATGAAGTTCAGGCCTGGGGTAGTTCCCCAGTGGCCGAGCAGCCTCGGCTTTACGTGCTCGATCCCAAGCGGCTCACGCAGCAGCGGATTGTCGAGCAGGTAGATCTGCCCCACCGACAGATAATTCGCCGCTCGCCAATACGCATCCAGCCGGCGAAGCTCCTCACGCGAGAGAGGCTCCCTTGTCGCCGTCGCCTCGTCGGTCATAGAGGAGACCCTACGCTTGGCCCGTGGCACACGAGGCTGAAGGTCGTGGTCTGCACGAGCAGGCCGAGGAGCAGAACGCCGATGTGATAGAAACTAAAATATAGGAGGAAGGCCTTTAGAGATAGTATAATGTTTATTAGATGAAGAGGACGCGCACATATTCGCCCGTGACGGTCGAAGCGGCCCGGCTGCTCGGCGGTCGTGTCCGGCTGGCGCGGGTTGAGCGCCGCTGGACTCTTCAGGAGCTGGCCGACCGGGTCGGCGTCACGCACGTGACGATGCGCAAGGTCGAGCGCGGCGATCTGACGGTCGGGCTGGGGGTCGCGTTCGAGGCCGCGGCTGTCCTCGGCGTTCCGTTGTTCGATGAGGACCGCTCCCGCCGGGCGCTCGAGGCCGCTCGCGTCGATGATCGTCTCGCGGTGCTGCCGCAACTCGTGCGCAGGCCGGCGGAGGTGGACGATGACTTCTGAGCCGCAGCGGGCGTTCGTGTGGGTATGGCTACCCGGCGCGGCCGACCCGGTGGTCGCCGGGCGCCTGGACACCACCGGGGCGCTCGTCACGTTCACGTACGGGCAGAGCTACCTCGCACGCGAGGACCGGATTGCGCTCTACCTGCCGGAGTTGCCGCTGGGGCGTGGCCCGATCTCACCGCTCGTCGGTGAGGTAGCCGGCTGCGTCACCGACGCCGCCCCGGATGCATGGGGTCAGCGAGTGATCCTGAACCATCGGGTCGGCCGGAACGCCGTCGACACGACAGACCTGAACCTCTTGACCTACCTGTTGGAGTCCGGCTCTGACCGGATCGGCGCCCTGGACTTTCAGACGTCGGCGTCGGAGTACGTCGCGCGGTGGACCGCGAACGCGACGCTCACAGAGCTCGCCGAGTCGGCCGAGCGGGTTGAACAGGGTGTGCCGCTCTCGCCGGCGCTCGACCAGGCGCTGCTCCATGGCAGCTCGGTCGGCGGTGCGCGGCCGAAGGCGCTGGTGAGCGACGGCACTCGCCGGCTGATTGCGAAGTTCAGCTCGACTACGGACGCCTATCCGGTCGTCAAGGGCGAGTTCGTGGCGATGGAGCTCGCGCGGCGGGCGGGTCTGAACGTGGCAACGGTTACGCTCACGCACGCTCTCGGCAAGGACGTGCTGCTGATCGACCGCTTCGACCGGCCGACTGACGGCGGGCGCCGAGCAATGGTCTCGGCGCTGACGATCCTCGAGCTCGACGAGATCTCAGCACGCTACGCGAGCTACGCCGACCTCGCGCGAACGATCCGCACTCGGTTCACCGATCCGCTGCCGACGTTGCGCGAGCTGTTCTCCCGCATCACGTTCAACATCCTCACAGGCAATAACGACGACCATGCGCGCAACCACGCCGCGTTCTGGGACGGGACCGCACTCACCCTCACACCCGCCTATGACATCTGCCCGCAGCCACGCGCCGGCGGCGAGACCGCGCAAATCATGGCGATCGGCCAGGACGGCTACCGCATGAGTCAGGTTGCCGGTTGCGTCGCCCGTGCATCCACATACCTGCTGTCTGAGCCGGACGCCCGCGAGATCGTCGACCACCAGATCGACGTGATCGAGACCGATTGGGATGAGGTGTGCGACCGAGCAACGCTAACCGAGGTCGATCGCGCGAGATTCTGGCAACGGCAGTTCCTCAACCCCTACGCCACAGAGGGCCACTGATCGTCCCGAATGATTAAAAAAGAATCTTGGGCTCAGTACCACGCGTTACGGTATCGCTCATCGCGGCCGTCTCGTAGTGGCGCCAGCGCAGCCGACGCACAGGCTGAGGGATGAGCCACGCAACTGGGCTAGGTGGAGATACTCGCGTGCTTGCTTGCCTGCCGTTGCGTGCCGTGACCCGGGGTTGTTATTCCGCGTAAACGCTGCGACCGCTGTTGGTGGTCCCTGAGAGAGACGCGAGCAAAGCCGCGTCGGCTCACTTGCGCCGTTTGCCGCCGATGACCGCGCCGGGCTCTGGCACCATCATCGAGGTGATCGGCGGGGGCCTCAGCGCCGACTTTGGCTCTGGCTCTGGGTCCGGGTTCTGCTCCGACTTCGACTTCCGCTTCAGCTTCAGCCATTTGATGAACATGATCCTCATGATAGCGCCAACTGCAGAGCCCACAACACGACCTCGAGCAGGATCGCGGCGCAGGCCATCCGGAACACACGGCCCAACCGCTGCACATGCGGCCGGTTCACCACCCAAAGATCGTCGTATGTGCTGACCAGTCGTCCGTATGCGTCCGTGGCCGGGTCCGCCGCGTCGAGGTCCATACCGAGCAGACCGCCGCCCTGCCCGAGCGACTCGATCTTCGTGGTCGGCAACAACACGTACAGACACAGCATTAGCGATCCAACGAAAGCACCGAGACCGATAAACGCCAAGACACGCAGATGGTCGCTGGTCAGAGCCCGCGTTCCAAGGAACGACACGACCACCGACGTCGCCGTCAACAACGCGCCGGTGTGAGCACGCAGATCGCGAACAGCGACGTGCTACTCGTCCAGCGCCGCCCGAGCTACACCCAGAGCCGCAAGAGCGACGTCCCGGTCACCGGGTCGCGGAAGCGAAGAAGCCTGAACATCCATGCGCCGAACATACGCACCACCGGCGATGAAAGACTCCCGCCATTCGCCCCCGGACACCACAAACCCAACAAACACGGGGCCTAGCGCCGCAAAGTTGGCGCGAAAACGATCACCCGGGCGCGAAAACGTTGTGTAGGTTGCGCCCAAGAAGCGGCGCAGGACGGAACTTCAGCTCGACCGCGAGGTCGAGCTGAAGGCCGATCCGGCGGCGCACAACCACGGGCCGCTCACTTCTTCTTGGCGTGCCCCTTCTTTCTTCTTCGACTTCCTGTGCTTCTTCTTCTTCGCCGGCTTCACGGCCCTACGATCGGGGCGCTGCCCCATGACGCCGCCCGGCGACGTCCTCGTGCTGCCGGCGCGCGAGCAAGGAGTCGAGTGGGATCCCCCAGCGGTCGAGCACGTGCTCGACTACACCGACGGCTACCCCTACTTCATCCACGCCTACGGACGCAAGGCCTGGCCAGGAAGCGACTCCGCCCGCATCACGCTCGAGGACGCACTAGACGCGCAGGCCGTCGTGGAGGACTGGCTGGACGACAATTTCTACGAAGCGCGGATGAAGCACCTCAGCGACCGGGAGCGAGAATAGGTAAGCGCGATGGCCGCACTCGGCGACGGCGCCCAATCCACCACTGCGGTCGCGAACGCCCTCAGCCGTTCCCCGAGCTCGCTGACCCGCATGCGCGACGAGCTACTGCGCAGCTCGATCATCTACGCCCCAAGCCGCGGACAAGTGGATTTCACCGTGCCCCACTGCGCAGTGTTTGTACGGCGCCGCTACCCGTCGGAGTGAAAAGGCACGAAGCGGGCACGAAGCGAGTCTGGGGGTTTTGCGTGAGCGCGCGCAGCAGTTGCGGCGGAGCTGCCTCAGCCGGCGTGCAGAGCCTGCACGAGCCCGGGAAGCTCCGCAGCCGGGGCCGCGGCCAGACGCTCGAGCCGGTGCTCCTCCTCCGGCAGCGCGACGAGCGCCTCCCGAACGAGCCGACGCAGTTCGGCGAGCTCCTGCTCGCCTCCGGGCTCCCCGCGCAGGGCCAGCACCCGCAACGTCGAGTCGATCCCGCCAAGCGTGTGCTGAAGATGCTCCTCACTACTCCACGGCGAAGAGAGCGCGACCGCAGGCTCGCAGTGATAGCAACGCCAGGTCTGCTCGTCGGCGCGATACCACTCGTGATCACCGCAATCGCGAGCACCCTTAGGCACGAGATCAGCCAGCGCAACGGGCAAACGCCCACGCAGCCACGTCCTCAATCGATACCGGCCACCGTTCATAGGAACCATGATATCTCCCTCACCGCCGCTTACGCTTGCTTCGCAGCCCACGGAACTTCTCCTCACGCTGGTAGCGACGGCGCTCTCCAGACGGAAGGCTCCTGTCGCGAGCACGGCGGGCGACCTCCTCATCGCTGAGGTTCTGAAATTCGCTCTCCCGCTGCCTGCGTCCCATCGCGCCACGGTCCTACCGGTCCCGCCGTAGGGGGGCCCGCGAACGGCCGGCGCTGGTTCTGGTTCGATCCATGCAGAGCAGAGTAGACCGCGCCTACGACGGGAACCGCGATCGCGACCCACCGGCCACCCCAACCCCCCGTAGTTTCCGGGCCTCACGCCATCAACGTTGGCGCGAAAACGATCACCGGGCGCGAAAACGCTGTGTAGGTTGCGCCCAAGAAGTGGCGCAGGACGGAACTTCAGCTCGACCGAGAGGTCGAGATGAAGGCCGATCCGGCGGCGCACAACCACGGGCGCTCACTTCTTTTTACCGCCCGGCCGGCCCTTTCTTCTTCGCCTTCTTGTGCTTCTTATTCGCCGGCTTCAGCAGTTGCGGCGGAGCTCCCTCAGCCGGCGTGCAGCGCCTGCACGAGCCCGGGAAGCTCAGCAGCCGGGGCCGCGGCCAGACGCTCGAGCCGGTGCTCCTCGCAGTGACACGAAAGCTAGGCAGCGAGCGCCTGGCGAAGCGCGCTGGCAGCCAGGTGAGCGGGTGGCCAGGTGAGTTGCACCTCGCCGTCGCGCTCGAGCAGTCCTCGGACTCCCATCAGCTCCAGGCCGACGATCGCACCGTGCTCGTCGTATTCGACGGTGTGACCCTCGGGCGTCTCGAGTGTCTTTGCGGGCTGCCCGGTCGGGACTCCGACGTGTAGGTAGAGCACGTCGCTGCGCTCGTCGTAGTCGCGGTAGTCGAAGTGTATGCCGGCGATCGTGATCGTCATCTCGTTATCCACGGGGATCGTTGTCCTGCACGACGGCGGTCACAATCCAAGCGGGCTCTTCGCCGAAGTCTACGACGACGCGCAACCAGCCGCCGGGGAAAGGGTTCTCACGATAGTAGCGCTCGCGATCGCCCGTCGGATCCAGGACATGAAGGTCAGGGTGTGCGACCGTGTCGAGGATCGCATCGATCTCATCGAGCAGCCACGGTCGCTTTGCAGCGAGGTGCAGATGCGAGCCGGCATCGAACACGACGCGGCGTCCATCTGGATCGATTGTGCTGGGAGGGGATAGGCCATAGGTCACTCCTCCGACGAGGACCGCTGGATCGATTGAGCAAAGGACCATACGCCCCGCCTACGACGGGAACCGCGATCGGGACCCACCGGCCGCCCCAACCCCCCGTGTTTCCGGGCCTCACGCCAGCAAAGTTGGCGCAAAAAAAACGCTCAGATCCTGCGCCCAAGAAGCGGCGCAGGATGGAACTTCAGCTCGACCGCGAGGTCGAGATGAAGGCCGATCCGGCGGCGCACAACCACGGGCGCTCACTTCTTTTTACCGCCCGGCCGGCCCTTCTTCTTCGCCTTCTTGTGCTTCTTCTTCTTCGCCGGCTTCGCTACGCCGCGAGGGGTAGTCCGGAGGCATCGCGGACTTCGACCTGGGTGCGTGGGGGTAGCTGGATGGGCTCGTCGGCTGAGGGTCGCTCGCGGACTTTGATCCAAAGGAGCGCGAGCAGAAGGAGCGCCGCAGCGAGACCGTGCGCCGGCTTGGGTGTGAAGAGCACCTCACGGCCGTCTTGGTAGACGACCACGACAGGATCGCCGCCGAACAACGCGCGGCTTGTCATCAGGGCCTGGTGCGGATTCTGAGCATCGATGAAGTGCGTGCGATCCGGGTAGCGAGCATCGAGCCCGGGGTCTTCGATCGTCGCGAGAACCTTCCGGGTTGCAGGACCGATCGGCTGGGGTGTAGTGCTCATCGCAATCTCCAGTCCTCGAGGATCGCCAGCCAGTCTTCCGCCGCCCGGGTCATCGCCGCGGCCATCGCTTGGTTAACGGAAGTAAAGGGCTGCATGGTGGGGTCCCTCTTGCCTTGACTAGAAGTGTACTCGTGCTCGTGGTGCTCATCAGTGCTGTGCGCATTGTCCCAAAGCCGAATCGCGGTCCAGTGCCCATCGACCCGCGTCTCGAGCACGATCGCGTAGCTGATCGGGGGCCGCTCGGTCCGCCCGTAGCGGATGCGAACGTCGGGGTCGAGATCGATGAAGACCTCCCGCGGCCAAGGGGCATCGGGGCTCATCGGTAGATGCCGATCGAGTTCATGGACAGCACGCTACCCACCGCCTACGACGGGAAACGCGATCGCGCCCCACCGGCCACCACCATGGCCTAGGTTTGCGAGCTTCCCGGCACCAAACTTGGCGCGAAAGGCTCTCCTGCCCCACCCCACCGGGCGGACATTCAGCTCGACCGAGCCGCCGCTGTGGCCCTACTTCTTCTTCCGCTTCCCCTTCTTCTTCGCCTTCCTGTGCTTCTTCTTCTTCGCCGGCTTGGAGGCCCTACAGCCGGTCACTGCGATCTTGGTGCTCTGCTTGAGGACGGCCCCATTCTGAGCGACCATTTCCGTCGGCATCAGCAGTGGCGCCGCGACGGTCTTTGTGACCTTTTTGGTCACCTTCACCGTTTTGCCGTGGCGTTTGATCGCGACCCGCTTCTTCACCATCGCCTTCTTCGTCGGCTTACAGACGTTTGTGATCGCAGCCAACGCCGAAAACTTACCGGTGGGGAGCGTCAATTCAAACGTGCTGAAGGGCTGATCTGGAACGGTCTTGAACGTGCTGCTCGTGATACCTGACTTTGAGATGAAGGTCGCTCCCGTCAGATCGATCGTGATGCCGTAGCCCTGTAGTACGAGGATCAAGCTGGGGAAAGCTTCGCCTCCGTGCGACACGAAGATCGCGGGACCCGTCAGCGGAACCGGGACGATAGGGGTATGGACAGTGGCGTAGCCGATGTTCGACGCGGCGGGGCATCCTGCTGGATTCGTATTGAACTGGGCCGCCGTGCAGGCCTTTTGCAATGTCGTGAGGCGCGATGGCAGAGCCTTCGGCAGTTCGACTTTGACCTTGCTGATGTTCGCTTCGACGCCCTGACCCGTGGTCCCGTTCGGGCCCTGGTTGGCGGCGAGATTCACTTTCAGTGAAGCGCCCTGGTTGTTGAAGCTATCCTTACTCAACGTGGAAGCGGAGAACTTGGGTTCAAACTTCAGGTTCGCGCAGTCAGCCGCCTGGAAGGGCGTGTTGATGTTCACGGTCTGGTCGTCGGTGCCGCTGGCGGTGTCCGCGCCCGCGCCGGCGATCGTGTTCGTGATCGCCAAACGTTCGCAGCTGGTCGGGTTGATCATAAAGTTGGGACGGTCGATGTAGACGTGAATGTCGCGAACATGCGCGACGATCCCCGGCGGCAGGATGTGCGGGATCGGATCGCTGCCGGACCCATCGATTTCCGCTTGGCCCGTGTTCGGGTTGATCCGTAGCGCGAAACGGATCACGACCGTTCCGAGATCGAACGGGCCGACCGTAGCCGACGTGACCGACACGATCGACAAGCCCGACCCGTGATAAGGACCGGCCAAATACACCCTGCCCGGCGTCCACGCGAGCACTGACCCGACACCCGCGCCGACGAGGGTATGCCCGATCTGGCTCGCCGCGGGACACGACGGTTCACGGGTCTCCTGTTGGCCTGTGGCTTGCCTTGCATGCTGGATCGCCGCGTCCGGACAGAACGGGATGCCGTTCAGGTTCGCCGTCAATCCCGGAGGCAGGACCGTGCTGAACCGTGTGAGCTCTTGTTCGCCGTCACCGCGAACGATCCGTAGATAGAACGGGCTGTAGTTCCCGGCACTGTTGTTCTGCGTGCCGGAGATCACGCTCGGAGCCAACGGTGGCGAACTGCCGGTCGGGCATGGTCGGCCGTCGATACCGTGGTCGATCGAGAACGAGCTTTCCCGGGTCAGGAAATCGCTGCCGGACGGGTCGGCCAAGTGTTCTGAGGACCACGGCAAGAACTTGACGGTCGTCGTGTATGTCCCGCACGCCGGTGGTGTCGCCAAGGGTGCGCGGCCGCCTTCACGGAACTGCAGCTTGAAGCTCCCATACGGCAACTGCGGCAGCCCATCGAACACTGTCTTTAGTTGGCCGGTGTTGGGGTCGGGGATCACCTCGCCGGCCTGCTTTATCAGCACGCCCCGATCGGGGATCCTCGCAACCACATAGAGCGCCAACAGGCTTTTGAAGGGATTGTCGTACGGTGTCGCCACATAGAGCGACCCGTGTGCTTCCTCTTCAAGCAACGGCGTAGACGCCTGCACGCTACCGAGCTTGGAGGCTTCAGGACAACCTTCCCCAGGCAACGATTCCGCGGTCTCCCGCGCATACTGTTCAGGGGAGCACGTCGCCAAGCCTTCCCCGGCGGACGGGTTCAACGTCACGCCTTCGGGCAACAGGACTTCGACCCTCTTCGGCTGGGTTTCGCTGATACCGCCTGGATTCAAAAGACCGGAGTCCGGTAGTGTCAACTGAAACCCGAGACCACTTGGTGCTTCCGCCAGCTTGCCCGTCAAGGCAGCTTCCACGGACGGATCGAACGGCACTTTGTTACAACCGTCCAAAGCGGTGCTTGTGAACGACGCGTTGATCAGTTCGCTGCCCAACGGCACGTTCCATGGTTCCATTTCCATCGGGAACGAGAGCTGTTCTGCACAGGAGGTGGGTAGGTCCAGGAACGCTGTTTCAGAGAGGTGGGACGGGCGGGTGCAGGGTCCCGGTGGTTCCCCGTAAACACAGTTCCAGCCGCGGGAAGCGTCGTGACGCGGATCGCCTGGGTTGCCCCAGAACGTGACCGTGGCCGCCAGAAACGCGACGACCTCGGTTGCGTTGTTCACGCTGACCATGACCCGGTAACCCTGGGCTGTCTTGACAGTCGGGTCGAGGATCACCGGTATGCCACCGGCCATGTACCCGAAACGTGCCGGCTCACCGGTAATCGGCCGCAGGTTGAATACCGGTACCGCGAGGTGCTGCAAACCAAGATTTCCGCTGTCGAACGTAATCGACGCAGCACCGATCGCTGTCTCCGCCGGACATTCGTTGACGAGCGCGTGCTGGGTGCTGAAAGCGATGAAATCGCATTGCGCGACACTGTTCGCGTCCGAGACCAGTCCCGCCGGCAACGTGAAACGCAGGTTACGCGGCTCGGCTGGTTGTTCCTCGAGCCGGGTCCCCGCGCGCATCGCGCCCTGGTTCACCTGGACCGTCGTTGTGAACTGGAACGGGTGCCAGCCAGCCTGTGTCGCGGGCGCTCCTCCCTCTTCTTCGGCCACCGCGGAATAGTCGTCCACCCCAAACGCTGTCGCTTCGCCACTGACCCGCACCGGCTGGGGACTCGTGACAGCTGGCGCGTTCGCGCCCGAGACCGAGACTTCACCGGGCGCCCCGGCCACCGGAGGTTTCCCGCTAAGGCTGACATCGATTTCCAGTTCGATCGCTTCAAAAGTCGGCAGCGTGCCGGCAAAAGAGCATACGACCCGACTCGACGATTCAATCGTGCAACCGACCGGCCCATGGATGTCATTGAAGCCCGCGACAGCATCGACGTGATATGCGGCAACCCCTCCCGGGAGAACATCGTCTATCCGCAAATGCGATTTCGCCGCTTCCACAGCACCATCACCAAGGTTCAACACCGAGACCACCAGCCGGCCGCTGCCGCCTTCGACCAACACCTTGCCCCGGTCGCTGCGGTCTTCGCTCGAAAAGACCGACAAGGGACTGACGTAGCGCTTCGCCAACGAGCCGACCGATTCGACCAAGAGACGGCCCGCGGCTTCGGGGTCTTCGCTGACCACGACAGCACCCGCACCATATGCCGATCCCAAACTACTCTGCAACTCGGCGGCGGTCTCATCGTCCGGCAGCGAATATTTGCTCGTGCATCCCGAGCCGCCCATGCACGCCACCAGCACCCCTTCCAGATACACGAGCGTCAATGCGGGTTGGCGCTTTACTTCCTGCACCTCGTTCTTCGGTTCCCACAGGTTCGTCGGGCGCGAACTCGTGCTCACCTGCCACCACGGCCCTACCCCCACCGCCAACGCCGACACACTACCAACCAGCAAACACAAGACCGTAACCATGACCATCGCCACAGCCACAGCCAAACGCACTCGATACATGGCTACCTACCCCCCTTGCCCGACCCGGACGCACGCTTCGACCGCACGCCATAACGCTTTCGTGCCCGGCGCTCACACGCCACGCGTCTCCTCTTTGCGTGCCTCCTCTTCGCGTGCCCATACCTTTTACGACACGCTTTCAACGCGCTCGCGAGCTTCTGTGTCCTGGTAAGCGACCTCGGTTTGATCGCAGAACCCAACGGCGCAACGAGGTTGCCCGTGCCTTCGAAGCTGATGCTCGCCGGGGTGAGATCGTTGGGGGCAACCGGTGATGGCTGACACGCTTCGCCCAAACATTCCGACGTCGAGCCGAGCGTTTCTGGGGTCGCATCGACACGCGCGTCGTAAACGTCGTATGCGCTGTCTTTGTCGCGGGGGGAGAGCTGGGCGGTCGTCAAGAAGAACACGTCGTTCCCGCTCACGCTCGAATCGAGGATCCCGGTTTCACTGGACGATGTGCCGGAGGAGAGCAGTCCCACACACCCTCCTTCGGACCGGGCGACGGCCAACCCTTCGGGTGTCGCGCCGCAATCGCCGAGTCCCTGCGGCTCGTACTCATACGCATCCCACGTACCGTTGGAATCACCGACGACCAGCGAGTCTGCGGCGTTGAAGAAGACCCGCCCGTCATCCAGGACGACACGCGGCCGGTAAAGGCCTGGGACTCCCGCGATGACGGTGACCGGGTCCGGTAGCGTGGCGGCGACCCACCGGCCGCTCCAAATCTGATTCCAGTCCACCGAGTGGGCGCCGTCCAATAGTGTTCCCTGTGGCTCCCCGCCCGTCGGATTACACGAAACACAGTGCAACGTGTCGGCCACGGAATCGTAGAGATAGATCTCTTGGTCAGCCGCGCCGCTAGCCGCGTCGGCGTTGTCATAACCCGTGAGGCTGCGGCTTGACATGAACGTGAGGTAGCGACCGTTGGGCGATCCGGTGGCGACCAGGCTCCCTGAGCCTGATTCGAAGTCGGTGTCGCCGGTCGCGAGATGCGAGAGGCCCCAGTCCGCCGAATCCTGATTGTCGAGCCGCGTTACGAACCTCGTCTGCCACGTTTCCCCTTCAATGTGTGAAACGTAGAGATTGCAGAACGTTCCGGCCTTGGCGCGAGCCGGGGTTATTATGCAACCACCCCGACCGGGGGTTTCGCCTGCCGGACCGGGAGTTCCATTCAACGCCCCGTTTGCGATGAAGTAGACAGTGTCACCCGTATCCCCGATCGCCGGTACCAGCCCCTGAACCGCCGCCGCTTCCCCCCCGATCTGGGGGGTGATGTCGCGTAGAACACACTTGTCTTTGTTCGGGCGCACCAGATCACACTCATAAAGATCGAAACCGGGACCAGCGTCAGTAGTCAACCGCTGAGTATCGGTGAAGAACACACGCGTCCCATCCGCGCTCGCACCCTGAAACACAGGGTGCGCCGCCCCTTCCCCTGAAGCGCCAACCCGGACAGTGTCGAGACGCACCGTTTCGTTGTTCACCAGATCACGCACATAAAGCGCGTCAAGCGATGGCGCACTACTCCAGTAAACATACTGCCCGTTATCCGAGACAGCACCGGTGATCGTGCCAAAGCTCGAATTCCCGGATCCCAGGTGCGCCGGACTGAACTGACCCGAGGGCAGCACGCTCACAGGTTGAAGCATCCCTTCGCTCCACCCGTACAAACCGCCCGTCTGTTTAAAGCCGGCGATCAAGGGTACTTCGGACGAGAGAACCACGTGGCGCAAGTCGGTGCTCGCACCTACGACTTCTACCGGAGAATTCGTACTGAGCAGCGGTTCACCACCAAAGATGGTTCCGGACGGTACGTTGGCATAGCCTTCCTTACCGGTCACCAACGGCCGCCACATCACCGGATCAACGAAGTTTTCACGCAAGTAGGGCGCCGGTTCGGATGCTTCTACCGACAGCAACGGCGCCCCCTTGGGTTCCACCACAGCACTCGCGAGTTCACTGCTGAAGAAATGAAAATCCCCTCCGCCCGTCCCGACAGGCGTAGCGGCTTCGCGGGGAGCGTCGATCTGAACCGAGCCCCAACCCGTGACGCCGCGACGCGCCAACGACTGCGACGGTTCCGGCGCACGACTCCCCTGCGGAGACGCTTCGAGCGGACCAATACTCTGAAACGTAAACGCATCGCCGCTCGCCGAAGCCGCGCTGATGCCGTACTGCGTCGTGATCGCCCCACCACCCGGCTTCGACGCAGGAGAGACCAACTCCCAACCACGACCGTCGAGCAGCGCGAACAGACCTCCGGAGGCCTGGGTGGTGAAGGTGCGTTCTGCTTCGTCGGACCCGAGTTCGTTTTCGGCGAAGACGCGGAAGTGGTAGATGGTGCTCGGGGCGAGGCCGCTGAGCTGGCGCGAGACGCTCACAGGTTTGCGGGCACTGCCCACATCACCGGACCCAGGGGGTATGACGGTACACGGATCAGGCACCAGGGAACAGTCCTCGGTGCCATACTCAAAACGGTACGCCGTTTCCCGCAAATTCGGATTGATCGCAGCCACAAGATCGACAGAGCCGCTCGTCATATCCCTCGCGCCGACCGAGACGATGCTCGGCGGCGCCGGGGGCGGCGGCGTAAACACCTCAACCTGCGATCCACGTCCGAAATACGACACGTACACGCGTTCCGTCGCGCCGTTTACCGCGACCCCAAGCGACGTCGCGCCCACCGAGGAAGGCAGTTCGCCTTCTTCTTCGGGTCCAGCAAAGCTCCCCAGCAGGTTCCCAGACGAGTCGTACTCCACGACCCTGGTGAATTCATCAAATAAATTTCCGGCCCCGACCACGTAGAGGTCTTCGCTGACGGGGTCGACGGCGAGGCTGTGCGCCACCGGCGGGGTGGACAGTTCCGATTCAATGCTGTATTCGGTCCCGGCCACAACTGGGAAGACGGAGGGATGGAACTTGACCACGGCGGGCACATTCACGTACGGCGGTAAGGTTAGGTGCCGCAGGACGTACAACGACCCGTCCGGCGCGACCG
>DATCFG010000055.1:0-7069 GCA_036509655.1 Solirubrobacteraceae bacterium
CGCACCTTGCCGGAACCGGTGACTTTGAAGCGCTTCTTCGCGCCTGAGTGGGTCTTCATCTTGGGCATCGCGCGGTGATTATGACACGGCGCCGCCGGGGGCGCCCGCGTGGGTCTACGCCCGCGGCTCTGGCGACGGCGCGTCCGCGCCGTCCACCGCCACCGGCTCGGCCTCCGCCGCGACGGCGCCATTCTCGGCCGGGGTCTCGCCGTCGCCGTCGGCCGTGCCCGCGAGAACCGCTTTGGAGGGCGCCATCATCATCGTCATGTTGCGCCCTTCCTGCATCGGGCGCTGCTCGACGACGCCCAGCTCGGCGAGCTCCTCCGCGAGGCGGTCGAGGATCATCGTGCCGCGCTCGGGGTGGGTGACCTCGCGCCCGCGGAACATGATCGTGACCTTCACCTTGTCCTTGTGGCGCAGGAACCGCTCGACGTGGTGCTTCTTCGTGTCGTAGTCGTGCTCGGCGATCTTCGGGCGGAACTTGATCTCGCGGACGGTGATCTGCTGCTGATGCTTCTTCGCCTGCTTGACCTTCTGCGCCTGCTCGTACTTGTACTTCGAGTAGTCCAACACCCTGCACACCGGCGGGCGCGCCTCCGGGGCGACCTCCACGAGGTCGAGATCGCGCTCCTGCGCGAAAGCGAGCGCGTCGGGAGTCTTCATCACGCCCACCTGGTTACCCTCGTCGTCGATCACGCGGACCTCGGGCACGCGGATGCGCTCGTTGATCCTCGTCGTGTCCCGCTCGGGCAGGCGCCGGTCGAAGCGGCGGGGAACCGGCACTAGCCGCTGTCTCTACTGCGCGTCAAGCTGAATTTACGCGCGGCGCTTTGAGTTTACGAGCTTCAACGGGGCCAAGTATAGCCGTTGGGAGCTCCTCTATCGAAACGCTGCCGACCCGGCCCTCCGGACCGCGCGCCCCGCCCTTCCCGTGCTCGCGCACCGACGCCTCTCCCGCCTGCATCTCGCGCTCCCCGACGATCAGCATGCGCGGGATCTTCCGCAGCTCGGCCGCGCGGATCTTCTTCCCGATCGACTCGCCGCGCGCGTCGAGCTCGACGCGCAGGCCGGCCTTCTGGAGCGAGTCCCTCACGGTGGCACCGTACTCGTTGAAGGGATCGGAGATCGGCAGCACGATCGCCTGCACCGGCGCCAGCCACAGCGGGAGCTCGCCCCCGTAGTGCTCGAGCATGATCCCGATGAAGCGCTCATAGGATCCGAACGCGGCGCGGTGGATCATCACCGGGCGGTGCTCCTGGTTGTCCGCGCCCGTATACGTCAGATCGAAGCGCTCGGGCATCGAGTAGTCCAGCTGCACCGTCCCCAGCTGCCAGGAGCGCCCCAGCGAGTCGGTCATATGCATGTCGATCTTCGGGCCGTAGAACGCGCCGTCGCCCGGGTTCAGCTCGTATCCCAGCCCCTGCACGTCGAGCGCGCTCTTCAGCTTCTCCTCGGCCTTGTCCCACATCTCATCCGTGCCGATCCGCTCCGCCGGGCGCGTCGAGAGCTCCAGGCGCACCTCGAAGTCGAACAGCGCGTACGTCGCAAACGCCATCTCCAGGCACCCTCGCACCTCCTCCTGCACCTGCTCCTCGGTGCAGAAGATGTGCGCGTCGTCCTGCGCGAAGTGGCGCACCCGCAGCAGCCCGTGCAACACGCCGGAGGGCTCGTTGCGGTGCAGCAGGCCGGGCTCGGAGTAGCGCACGGGCAGGTCCCGGTAGGAGTGGCGCTGGGAGGCGTACAGGTACGCGTGCCCGGGGCAGTTCATCGGCTTCACGCCCATCTCGCGCTCCTCGACCTTCACCGTGAACATGTTCTTCCGGTACTTCCCCCAGTGCCCCGATGTCTTCCACAGCTCCGCGTCATAGATCAGCGGCGTCTTCACCTCCGTGTACCCGCGCTCGGACCCCATCTCGCGCGAGACCGCCACGAGCTGGTTCCAGATCGAGGCCCCCAGCGGCAGCCAGAAGGCGGCGCCGGGCGAGACGTCGGAGAACACGAACAGTCCGAGCTCTTTCCCGAGCTTCCTGTGGTCGCGTTCCCTCGCGCGCTCGACGCGCTCCAGGTACCCCGCCAGCTGGGCCTTGGAGAAGAACGCGGTCCCGTAGATCCGGGTCAGCATCGTCCTCGTCGAATCCCCGCGCCAGTACGCGCCCGCGACCGACGTCAGCTTGAACGCGCCGACGCTCTTCGTCGTGGGGGCGTGTGGGCCCCGGCAGAGATCCGTGAACGGCCCGTTTGTGTACAGCGACACGGTCGCAAGCGGCGCCCCGCCATCCTCCGCGCCCGTGGCGTTCTTGACGAGATCGTCGATCAGCTCAACCTTGTAATCCTGGTCCTCCGTGCCGAAGCGCTCGCGCGCCTGGGCCGGAGTGACCTCGACACGCTCGAAGCGCTCCGCCGCGCGCACGTGCGCGCGCATGCGCTCTTCGATCCTCGGAAAGTCCTCCTCGGAGATCGACACGCCCTCCGGGAACTCGAAGTCGTAGTAGAAGCCGTTCTCGATCGCCGGGCCGATCGAGATCTTCACGCCCGGCCACAGCTCCATCACCGCCGCCGCCAGCACGTGCGCGGCGTCGTGGCGGATCAGCGCCAGCGCCTGCTCCTCGCTCTTCTCCGTCACGATCGCGATCCGCGCTCCGTCGGGCAGCTCACGCGCCAGGTCCCGCAGCTCCGCGGGGTGGGCGGGGGTCGGGTTCTGCCGGCCGATCTCAGATCGACCGATCGGAGATCCGCCAGCGGGCTGGGTGGGGTTCGGATTCGGATCGCCGACCTCGATCGCGAGCGCCGCGCGCGCCAGGCCCGGCCCGATCGCGGCGGCGGCGTCCGCGCCCGTGGCGCCGTCATTCAGCTCCAGGGCCTTGCCGTCGGGGAGTGTCACCGTGATCGCCATCTCGATCCAGCAGGCTACCCGCCCATCCGCACGGCGGCTCCCAAGGGCGCTCTCGCCGCGGCGCTCAGCCTTTCCAGGACGCGGAACTAGATCACGGATTGCAGACAGTTGTCTGCGGTATCTGCCATCATCGTGCGATGGATAACAGCGAACGGATCTCAGTCGCCATCACACTATCCCCCACCCAGGTCGACGAGGTGGTGCGCGCCGCCTCCCAGAGTCGCGTCCCGAGCATCTCAACGTTGATCGCGGACTCGCTCAACGCGCCGCTCACGCGCGTCGAGGAGGACTCGCAGATCGGTGGCTATCTGCCGATCGGAGCATCCGATCCGCGCCTGTCCCGGTCGCTGCTGCGAGGACTCTCGCTGCTCACCTGCTTCGGCCGCGACGGGTCCGCGCGTGGGATCGTCGAACTCGCCCGCGACGCCGGCATGAGCCCCTCGACCGCGCACCGCTACGCATCCACGCTCGTCGAGCTCGGCCTGCTACAACGCGACCCGAAGAGTCGCAAGTACAGGCTGCCGGTGGTCTGAGAAGCCGAGATCCGATCAAACGGGATCCGCGGCGCTGCCCTGGACGGGCTTGTGCGCGCGGACCTGGTAGACGGCGGTGATGCTCGTGTCGAAGCCGTGGCGGGCGGCGCGCAGGTACAGCCGCCAGACGCGCGTGCGCTCCACCCCGGCAAGCTGCTCGGCGCGCCGGAGGTTCTCGTCCAGGCGCTTGGTCCACTCGCGCAGCGTGCGCGCGTAGTCCTCGCGGAAGCCCTCGATGTGGTTGACGTGGAAGCCGGCGCGCTCCACGGCGAGCTGGATGCGGGAGAGCGGCAGTGCCTCCCCGTCGGGGAAGACGTAGCGCATCGAGAACTCGTCGTCGAGCGACTCGTATTCGGGGTCGAGCGCGGCGATCGCGTGGTTCAACAACACCCCGCCCGGGCGAAGCAGCCCGAAGAGAGTCTTGCAGTAGTTGTCGATCTGACTGTCGCCGACGTGCTCGGACATGCCGATGCTGACGATCGCGTCGAACGATGCCCCCGGCAGCTCGCGGTAGTCGGCGACCCTGATCTCGACCTGCTCGCTCAAGCCGGCCTGCGCGACCTTATCGCGCGCGAGTTCGGCCTGCGAGGGCGAGAGCGTGACGCCGGTGACCGTTACGCCGTAGTGCTTCGCGGCGTGGATCGCGAAGCTGCCCCACCCGCAGCCGACGTCGAGCAGGCGCATCCCCGGCTGCAGGTCGAGCTTGCTCGCGATCAGCTCCAGCTTCGCGAGTTGCGCCTCCTCGAGCGTCTCCGCGCCCTTCGAGTAGATCGCGCAGCTGTAGGTCATCGACTCGTCGAGAAACAGCCCGAAGAACTCGTTCCCGACGTCGTAGTGGTAGCGGATCGCGGCCGCGTCGCGCTGCAGGCTGTGGCGCTCGCCGTGCAGGATCAGCTCGAGGCTCGGGCGCTTGGGGATCCCGCCCGGCAACGCCGCGGCCACGATGCCCAGCCCGAGGCGCGCCTTGTCCTTCGCGCTCAGCTCGGGCGGCTCCCAGTCGTCGACCACGATGAACCCGGCGTCCAGGTCGTCGACGTCCAGCGAGCCGTCCACGTAGGCGCGTCCGAGGCCGAGCGTGCCCGGGGCCCTGAGGAAGTGCGACAGGGCCGATGCTCGCCTCACGAAGAACGTCGGCCCACCCTCGCTCGTCGCCGCGACGGCCCCGCCATCCCAGAAGCGCACGCTGAACGGCCGCTCCGGGAAGACGTCGCTCAGGGCTCGGCTCAGCGGGCCGCTCGCTCGGATCAGTGCCACGGCTCGTTACCTTAGCCATCTGCATCGTGTCGCCGGATCCGCACCGCCGGGGAGCCGCCGACGGCGCTTTCGACGCGGTCGGGCGCGAGCGCCGTTCGGCTATAAAGAGCTGATCGTCGCTTCCCGCTCAGCCCGCTCTCCGCGCAAACGCAAAAGTCTCCGCCCCAGGGGGTGGCTCGACGTCCTCCGCTACGTGCTCCCGGCGGCCGTTGTGCTCGGCGGGGTCGTGGTGATGGCTTTCGGCGACGAAAGTCAGCTCGAGGGCGGCGCCGGGATCGTCAGCGCGGGGCTCGCGATCTTCTTCCTCAACTGGCTGTTCCGCGCGGGCGTCAGCGGTGACCGCGAACGCGAAGCCGAGGAGGCCGCGCGCGACTACTTCGAGCGACACGGCCGCTGGCCCGATGGCTGAGCCGTCCGTGCGCGCCCGGTTTCGGCTGACCCGATCGCAGGAGCCCCCTCGCGCAGAGGCCTAGTCGCCGCCCGCCCGCGCGCTCAGACAGGGCAGGGGCGGGCGCGGCGATCGGTGCCGACTTCGGTGATCCCGGCCGAGGTGATCTTGATCCGCGTCGGGACGTCGCCGCGTTCGAGCAGTCGGCGGAGCACCGACTCGCCCTTGGAGGCGATGCCCGACCGCAGCGGCTCCTCGAAGGACTCGGCGGTGAGGAAGTCCGCAATCTGGACGTAGACGTGCTTTTCGGCGCGGCCGTCCTGGACCTTCCAGCGGTAGGTCTCACCGGGACGTGGAGCCCGGATCGGCGTTGGCCCTCCGATGATCTCGGGAATATCGGACACGCGTCAAGGATCGGCCGTCGGGGCCTGCGAAAGAAGGGCCGCTTGGCCAGCATCCACGGGTCGGCGTTTGGACACATGTGCCGCTCCCCGGGGCGGCCCCTGCGCTCAGCGATCCATGCGACCTATCCAGGCTGGTGTGTACGTTTTGGGTATGAGCGGCGGGACGCTCGCACGGAGCTACGGCAAGGTCTTCAACGAGATTGCGGTCGAGTATGATCGCAACCGCCCCGCCTACCCCGATGCGCTCGTCGATGAAGCATGCAAGGTGGCAGGTCTCGCCAATGGCGACCTTGTGCTCGAGATCGGGTGCGGGACCGGTCAGCTGACGCGCAGCCTGCTCGCGCGAGGGCTGCGCGTGACCGCACTCGAGCCCGGAGATCAACTGATCCTCCTCGCCCGGGAGAACCTGAGAGATGCGGGCGATGTGGAGTTCCTCCACGCACGGCTCGAGGACACGCAACTTCCCCGCGAAAGCTACGAGGCGGTGTTCTCGGCGTCCGCAATCCACTGGGTTGACCCTGATCTGAGCTGGCGGAAGATCGCCGACGCGCTCGCTCCCGATGGGACGCTCGCCCTAATCCAGTACTTCGGCCTCCGGGAGCAGCGCAGCGTCGACGATCAGGAGGCTCTACTGTCGGCCCTGCGCCGGCACGCGCCGGAGATCGCCGTGACCTGGCCCACCTACCGCGACCTCGATCGCACGATTGCGGGCGTACGGCAGCGCCGCCGGAACGTCGCGGACGCCTGGAGCTGGCTGGGGAGCTATGACATAGGACGTGACTACGCGGCCGATCTCTTCGAGGATCTACAGCTCGCAACCGTGCCGACCCTGATCGAGCACACCGCCGAGGAGCTGGGCGCCCTGCTCGCAACGATGTCATTCTGGGCACAACTCTCACCCGACCAGCGCGATGCCCTCGCAAACGAGAATCACGCTCTCCACGAGCGCCTGGGGCGGCCAATCCGGGCGAGCACGCTCGCCGCACTCCTCACGGCGCGACGCCGTGCCCCGCGCCTCAACTTTGAGGACTGATCGCCCGGCCGCCCTCCGGCAAAACAACACACTCTGCGTTAGCAGGGTTTTCGTGATGGGCGATACTGGGCTCGAAGGAGCGCCTGGGCCTGCTCGGCGGCGAGACACTCAAGCTCGCAACCGACAGTGGCGCCGACGTCGAGCAGATGCAGGCCTCCGCCTCAAGCTACATGGACGGCCTCTATAGAGACAACCAGCTCATCCTCGAGAAAGCGTCCGAAAACGTGAAGTACGCTGTCATCGCCCTCGGCAACGGGGGTCGTGGCGTTGACCGCCGCGATCCCCGTTGCACTCTTGACCTGAGATGCGAGCACGCACCCAGCCCAAACCGGCTCCTCCGAGCCCAATGCCGCCGGCCCCTCCACCGAACGTGATCGCAGTCGAGATCCGCTCGCCTAAACCGACCGAGTAGCGCGGGGAGCTCCTCACCCCGCCCGCCGGTAGCGGATGTGCGTGGCGAGCGGAGAGTGGAGCACCTCGACCGGCTCGAACCCGAGGGACTCGACTCCGTCGAACAGCCGCTCGCCGGACCCGAACAGGACGGGGACCACGTCGAGCGTGAGT
>DATCFG010000056.1:0-3715 GCA_036509655.1 Solirubrobacteraceae bacterium
CCGTTCCTGATGCTGGGGGCGAGCGGGGACGGGTCCAGCGCCGGCGAGCGCCTGCGCGTGGTGGCCGCCGTCGCGCTGAGTCTGGCGCTGGTCGCGGTGATCGGGTTGCTCGGCTTCGGCTCGCACGCGTTCGGCTTCGCCAGCGCAGTGAGCGAGCAGCAGCAGCTGGTGGCCACGCACAGCCTGCCCGCGGAGACCGCGCGCCTGGTGGGGCTGCACGGCACGCCGAGCTGGTGGCGCCACTGCTTCATCGCGGGGTTCGTGGCGGTCTTCCTATATGCCCTCTGGCGCACGCTGCGCGGGGCCGACTGGCGCGTGGCGGCCGGCTGGAGCACGCTGGCGCTGCTGCTCTCCACCGCCTGGCTGTTGCCGTGGTATGCGATCTGGCCGCTGCCGCTAGCCGCGGTCAGTGGCGATCGGCGCCTGCGCGCCGCCACGCTCGTCTTCTGCGCCTACGCGCTGCTGATTCACCTGCCGCTCGCCGATGGCTTGCTCAGCCCTCCCCGCATCACCTGCCACACGCGGAAAGACTGCGTGCGGGGCGGTGGGTTTCACCTCGGCTCCCAGCACATCCATCTCACCCGTCTCCAGGTCCCTGGCCACGTCACGCTCGATCTCCGCGGCTGAGGCGTCCGGGCGCAGCCGCCGCAGGCGCGAGGCGTCCAGGCGCCGGAACTTGAGGATCTCGAGCACGTACACGAGGTAGACGCTGGCGGCGACCACAAGCAGCCCGAGCGCGATCATCACGAGCGCCCAGCCGGTGTGCAGGTGGCCGTGATGGTCCGAGTAGGGGACGAAGCGCAGGGCCAGCGCGAGACCGGCGAGCATCAGCGTCCAGGCGTAGAGGTAGGCGATCGTGCGCCGGTTGGAGAAGCCGATGCGCGCCATCCGGTGGTGGAAATGCTCGCTGTCGGACTGGTAGATCGGCTGTCGGTACTTCAAGCGCTTGAGCACGACGAAGGTCGTGTCCAGGAAGGGGATCGCGAGCAGGATCAGGGGCAGCACGAAGGAGACGACGGCGGTCGTCTTGACCGCCGCCTCGACCGTGATCACGCCCATCAACAGGCCGAGCAGATTCGCGCCGCAGTCGCCCATGAAGCTCGATGCGGGCGGGAAGTTGTAGATCAGGAAGCCGAGCGCCGCCCCGGCCGTGAGGGCCGCCAGCACGCCCGGCTGGGAGCGGTCGAGATCGAAGGCGATCACCGCCAGCGCCACCGCGATGATCACGCACACCCCCGCCGCCAGACCGTCGACGCCGTCGGAGAAGTTGACGACGTTCATCATCGCCACCAGGCCGATCACCGTCAGCACCGGTCCCGCGTTCGTGACGCCGGCGTTGGGGAAGTGCAGTTTGCCGACGAACGGCAGTGTGATCGCCTTCACCGTCACACCGAAGTGCACGGCGATCACCGCCGCCAGGATCTGCCCGGCGAGCTTGACGACAGGCGGTAGCTCGAAGCGGTCGTCGAGCGCGCCCACGAGCGTGATCAGCGCGGCCGCGAGCAGCACGCCGAGCCACAACTGGGGCGCTTCGCCATAGCCTTCCGGCAGCCAGATCAGCGCGGCGACGAGCACGCCGGCGAAGATCGCCAGGCCACCAAGCAGCGGCGTCGGACGTTCGGACAGGCCGCGCTCGCGCGGCTCGTCGATCGCGCCCACGGCCCGCGCGATCCGCATCGTGAGCGGCGTCAACAGCGCGGTCACCGCGGCGGCCACCAGGAAGGCGAAGAACGCGTCGAGCACGGTCGGGTTGGGCATCGACGCCGACAGCATCGCAGGGTCGGGGTTCGTACGCGAGGCGGAACCGACGGGGCGGTTTCTAAAGACGGCGCGAGCGATGTTCCACTTTGGAGAGTGCGTGATACCATAGTTACACACACTCTCCAAAGGACATGCTGTCCCCGCCCCTCTTTAGCTTCCCGTCACATTTCCGTCACGGTTGCATCGCACAATCGCCGCGTACCTGTCACAAAGAGGTCACACAGGCAGTGACTCGTAGAGCGGATAGCGCTCGACGATCGCCCGCACCCGCCCGATCAGCTCGCCGGCGTCCCGCTCGAAATCGGCGGTGAGCAGGGTGGCGGCGATGATCTGACCAACCTCTTCGAAGTCCTCGCGCCGCAGGCCCCTGGTGGCGAGCGCGGGGGTGCCGATGCGCAGGCCCGAAGCCTCCATCGGCGGGCGCGGGTCGAAGGGGACGGCGTTGCGGTTGACGGTGATCCCGATCTCGTGCAGCCGGTCCTCGGCCTGCCTGCCGCTCAGCTCGGGCTGCAGGCCGCGCAGGTCGACGAGCGCGAGGTGCACGTCGGTGCCGCCGGTGAGCACGTCGATGCCCTGCCCCGTCGAGCTGCCGTTTGCCCCGGTGGTCCCGGCCGCATCCACGGGCGCCTCCGCGTCCACCGGCGCACCCCCGCCCGCCGCGGCGAGCGGGTGCATGAGCGCCGCGGCGACCGCCTGCGCGCCCGCCACCGTGCGGCGCTGACGCTCGGCGAACAACTCGCTTTTGGCGATCTGCAGCGCGACCGCCTTGGCGGCGATCACGTGCTCGAGCGGACCGCCCTGCTGGCCGGGGAAGACTGCGGAGTCGATCTTTTTTGCGAGCTCCTCCTTGCAGAGGATGATCCCCGCGCGCGGGCCGCCAAGCGTCTTGTGAGTCGTCGTCGTGGCGACGTCGGCGCCGAGCTCGAGCGGGTTGGGATGGAGCCCCGTCGCAACGAGACCCGCGAAGTGCGCCATGTCGACCATCAGGAGCGCCCCGACCTCGTCGGCGATCTCGCGGAAGCGCGCGAAGTCGAGCTGGCGCGGATAGGCCGACCAGCCGGCGATCAGCAGCTTCGGACGGCGCTCGCGCGCGATCCGCGCGACCTCGTCCATGTCGATCAGGCTGCTCTCGCGGTCGACCTCGTACGGCGCGATGTCGTAGAGGCGGCCGGAGACGTTGATCTTCATCCCGTGCGTGAGGTGCCCACCGTGCGCGAGCGAGAGGCCCATGATCGTGTCGCCGGGAGTGAGCAGCGCGTGGTAGACGGAGGCGTTCGCCTGCGCGCCCGCGTGAGGCTGGACGTTCGCGTGCTCGGCGCCGAACAGCGCCTTGGTACGGTCGATCGCGAGCTGTTCGGCGATGTCGACGTACTCGCAGCCACCGTAGTAACGCGCCCCGGGGTAGCCCTCGGCGTACTTGTTCGTCAGCACGCTGCCCTGGCATTCGAGGACGGCGCGGGGGACGAAGTTCTCGGAGGCAATCAGCTCGAGCGTGTCCTGCTGGCGGCCGAGTTCGAGCGCGAGCACCTCGGCGATCTGGGGGTCGACCTCCGCGAGCGGGCGGCCGATGAGGTCCGGCGGAAGTTCTTCGGTCATAGCCGCGAGCCTAGCAGCGCACGCTCCAGCTGCTCCCCGCTGAACGCCCCGTCTCGCACGACCCGCCAGTGCCCGCCGCGCTCCAGCGCGCTCAGGTCAACGACCGTCGACGGCGTCCCGGGCAGCTGACCGCCGTCGAGCACCAGATCGGCGCCCGCGCGCAGCTGCGGATCGACCTGCTCGAGCGTGCGGGCCTCCGGTCCGCCGGCAAGGTTCGCGCTCGTCAGCAGCAGCGGCCGCCCTGCCCCGAGCGCGAGCACACGCATACCGAGCAGCTCGCCGCCCGCGAGTGGGAAGCGCTTGCGGGGGTTGGGAACAAGCAGGGTCAAGGGGCCCGGCAGCAGCGCGACGACGGCGG
>DATCFG010000057.1:0-20604 GCA_036509655.1 Solirubrobacteraceae bacterium
ACCGGCTCGTCATCCTGCACCATGAAGGTGACCTCCTGACGCGGGGCGCGGCTGCCCGATACAACCGCTTTCTCCCTGCTCAGGAGGTCATTCTTCTTTACCGGCCGGACGGACCATACCTACCGAATCGGTGGATCCAGGCTAAAGGCAGCCGGGGTGGTTGAGATGGTGACGCGGCAAACCGGGCCCCGGCGAGGTCACCGACGCCAGCCGGTAAGCCAGTGCCTCGCCGTCACCAGAGCGCGCATGGCGCATGTCTTGCTCAACGTTGACGCATTCCGACGAGCACTTCGTCCTGCGGCTTGCCTGGCACGGATCGCGAGGTGCCCCCGCCTTTTATGCATGGCGGGCTTAGGGGCAGTGGGGAGCGCTCCGGTAGTCGATCGACCACACGCGACGGTAGGAACACGGTCCAGCCGAGCACCGTGCCTGCTGGCCGGTGCGACGAGAGCGGGTGCTGGCGTTCGGCGAGCAGTTCGCCGGTCGCGGGTGCGAACAGCAGTTCGGTGCGGGAGCCTTCGCCGTCGGCCGCGAGTGCGACTCCACGACGACCCAGCTCGTCCTCGGCCGGACCCAGGAGTGCGACGCCTGACACGCCGGCGACGGCGCGGTAGAGGTCGGCGCGTAGCGCTGGCGGAACGTTTCCGCGACGCAGCAGGTCTGCTACCCGCCTGAGAGCCCAAGCGGGTCCGGGCGGGCCGCCTCCGACCTTGCCCGTGAGGATCAGCCCACGCAGCGTTGTTGGGTCTCGCGGCAGCTTGCTCAGGAGCGCTGATTCGTATGAGAGGCATTCGCGCGCTGCCCATGTGTAGCTACTGCCGTGCGTTTCGCCGGTCGTCCCGCATCTGGCAGCTTCCTGCGTCGAGGAGTAGCGCGCGGGCCCATCGGTCTCGACAATCAGTCCTTCGCCGTTGCGTGCGATCCAGTTCTGTCGATATTCGGAGAAGTGCACGGTGCAAATCGAGTGGTCCGGCAGAATGGTGCTTCCGCCTGTCAGAGACTTGGTGGCGGTGTACAGATACTGACCCGGCGCCGGCACCGGGCTCGGCTGTGCGGCGGCGGTGTCCGCGAGCCTCGTGAGGACGGCCGCGGCGGCGGACGGCGGCCCCGCGGTCGTCCCGGAGCGCAGGCTCGCCGCGAGCGCGATGGCCACGATCACGGTCGCGGCGACTGCCAGCGCGCCCATGCGCCAGCGGGGCGCGTGTGAGGTGCGCCGGGCGTCCTCGGTGGCGATACCCGAACGCTCGCGTTCTACGGCGCGCGCGAGGGCTTGGCCGGCAGACTCCCGCGCGGCTTGGCTGGGCGGAGGGGGCGCGTCGCGATAGCGCCTGAGGATCTCGATCTCGTCGGTCATGGCGTCTCCTCAAGAGTCGTGTTTGTCATGGCGAGCTGAGAGCGCAGATGCGCACGAGCACGCGACAGTCGCGAGCGGACGGTGCCCACGGGCACACCGAGCGCGTCCGCGATCTCCTCGTAGGACAGCTCGGCCCACGCATACAAGAGGAGCGCCTCACGCTGCCCGTCGTCAAGTGTTGCGAGCGCCCGCGCGAGCGTCTCGCCGCGCGCATCCCCGTGGCCACCCGATGGCGACTCGTAAGACCGCGCGTCCGGCTGTGCCACAAGCCGCATGGTCAGGCGCGTACGCCGTGCATCGTCGCGGCGGCGCTCCTGCAGCAGCTTGGTGGCTATCCCGAGCAGCCACGGCTGCGCACTCGTGCTCTCTGGTCGGAAGCTCGCACGCCGTTCGAATGCCACGACAAACGTGGCCGACGCGACCTCGTCGGCCATCTGCGCGCCCGCGCGACGCGCGAGGTAGCGGTGCACCGACGCGTAGTGGCGGTCGAACACTGCTGCGAACCTCTCGGGCTCCGCCAGCGAGCACGCGATCACCCCGCTGTCGGCCTCGATCAACGCACTCGAAGGAAGGGTGCTCATCACAACCTATTGTCCTCCGGGACCTCGAAAGTTCCCCTGCATGTGTGGCCTGAAAGGAGAGTAAAGCGATGTAGGAGGTCGTTTTGTGAACCGTGCTGTGCCAGTGATGGCGGGAGGCCCTCTCTGGAGCGTCTGTCGCCCTGAGAGCAAGACGGAGCCGACGCCGATGGTCTCAGCGTCCGCGACCGACGCCGCGGTCGGGCGTGTTGCGGCGGGGTGCGCGGGTCAGCCAGCGTGTTGGCGAGAGGGCGGAGCGAAGCCGTAGAGGATCGCGGCTCGGTGTCCAGCCCGGGCCGGCTTGCTCTGGATGTGCGAGCGATGGCGTCTGTGCACGGCTGTTGCGCATCTGTTGGGCGAGGCGTGCGATCATCGCGGCGTCCTGTCCTTCGGCGCCGAGGTCGTCGCGGGCGATAAACCAATCGGTGCCGTGCCGTGCGCGGGTTGCCTCGACGTAGGCGGTCTCCTTGCTGGTTTCCAGCCGCCGGTGAGTACGACGGAGCGCTCGACGGTCGCGCCCTGTTGGCGGTAGACGTGCTGCGCGTAGGCCAGCCTCAGCGAGTCGAGGTTCTCGCGGGCGAGCTGGACCTTGCGCTGTGATCCGTCGATCGTGATGGTGACGCGTTGCTCGTTGATGGCGCTGATCTGCCCGCGGGTGCCGTTCTCGACTCGCGGCTGCCCCGGCGGGCGGTGTTGCGCGGTGAAGGCGATGAGGTCGCCTTCGCGCAGGCCGTAGTGGACACCGGGCAGTGGGATCTCGTGGTGTCCGAGTTCGCCTCGTTGGGTGCGTAGGTGTTGTGCGCGGGCGTTGAGCCGGTCGATCTCCGTGTTCGCCGCGTCAGCGATCAGAGCGACCTCGCGGATATCGCGCCCTTCGGTGAGCGTGGCCCATGTTTGGACGGCTTGCTCTGCTGGCTGGTCGCTGGTGTCGGAGGGGTGCAGTTGGCCGCGTGAGGCGTAGTGCGCCATCGCGCGCTCTGGTTCTCCCGCGCGTAGCGCTTGTCACGCACGCCGCTCGGAGGGGTCCGTGGTGCGGTGGATGTCGGCCAGCTCACCTCGTCGATGGGCTGCTCGCGTCGGGCCTGAGCGAGAGCGCGATCGGCGTTACGCTGCTCCCGCTCCGAGCGATCTACAAGCGGGCGCTGGCACGGCCGGAGACGGGGATTGCCGTGAACCCGACGAGCGACCTGCAGATGCCGGCGGTGAGCGGCGGCCGTGACCGGATCGCCTCGCCGGATGAGTGCGCCGAACTGCTCGCGGCGCTCCGGCCGGCGGACCGGGCGCTGTGGGCGACCGCGATGTACGCGGGACTGCGCCGTGGTGAGCTGATGGCGCTGCGCCGTGAGGACGTGGACCTGACAGCCGGCGTGATCCACGTGCGGCGCGGCTGGGATGCGGTCGAGGGCGAGATCGCCACGAAGTCCGGCAAAGATCGGCGCGTCCCGATCCCCGCGATCCTCCGGGACCACCTGGACGAGCACCTGCTGAGCCTCGCCTGGACGGACGGACTCGTGTTCGGTGTCACGGCCGACCGGCCGTTCAACGACACGTCGATGCGAGAACGTACCCGCAAGGCGTGGGGCTGGCAACTAGACGACCAGGGCGAGTTGGTCCCGTCAGGGTCGTGCGGACCGCCGCTTGAGCCGATCACGCTGCACGAGTGCCGGCACACCTTCGCGTCGCTGATGATCGCCGCCGGGGTCAACGCGAAGGCCCTCTCGACGTACATGGGCCACGCGGGCATCCAGATCACGCTCGACCTCTACGGCCACCTGATGCCCGGCAACGAGAGCGAGGCGGCCGCCCAGCTCGACGCCTATCTGGACCGTGCAGGCAGTCGGGCGCCGGCTGCGCAGCTCACGCGATGAGTGTGTACCAGGCGTCCATCTCAGGACGAGGCGGCGTAACTCAGTGGCTTACCAAAACCCGGGGGGTAAACGGCATATGTCCTTACCAAAATAGGGGGTGGCAGCCATTGCATAGAGGGCCGCTCCTCGGTGCCGGTGTGATCGCCTGTAGGCGATCGAGCATCTCTGGCGGGTAGACCACGTGCGCTGATACCGGCGGTGGCTATCAGACGTAGGCGCCGTCCCGCATCTGGGCAATCAGAGCGAGCACGTCGTCGAGCTTGCCCTGCTGGATGCGGCTGGCGGGACGTTCGCCGCCGAGCAGGCGGTGCGGTGCGAACAACCACAGATGGGCCTCGTCGGGCTCGTAGAACTCGGCGAGCTCTGCGAGCAGCCACTCGAGCGTAAGCAGCCGCTGCAGGCGGTCGGGTTGCGGTTCGACCTTGCCGGTGCGCCAGCGCGAAACGGTCTGCGGGGTGGTATCGAGCAGCTGGGCGACCTCGCGGGACTTGATTCCGCCGCGGTCACGGATCGAATCAAGACGGCTTGCTACTGCACTGGCCACAAGTTGCTCCTCGCGTAGGCAGATACATAAACATTCACATGAACATTAGCATGAACCTCGCCGCCTGGACGTCCATAAAGCGCGCGCCAGTCTCGCGCCAGTCGTGTTCCGATTGGGCCGGATTCCACCGGAGTCGATTCCGCATGGGTAAGCCAAAAGCGCTCTGCGGAGCGATCGCAACGACGCGGTCTGGCTCGGGGCGGCTAACGCTGTCCTTCTCCATTCGCTCTCGACGGCGAGGTGTTTCCGTCCTGACCATCAGCTACAAACTGCCCTGCGTGATGCGGACGTCGCCTGCGAGGGTGGGGTCCCGTTGCCGGTGTCGTCCGCTGTCCCTGCTTTGCTGCATGCTGAACGCGTGGTGATAGTCCGCCACCATGATCGGCACCGCAGGAGGCGGACCGCGCGATGGAATACCTCAGTCTCAGCGGCGATCTGACCCGCGCAAACGCGGTCGAGAAGGTGCTCACGGTCAGCACCTCGGATGACGCCGCCAGCGAGATCTGCCTAGACGCGGGGCCCGTTGAACGCATTGACGCAGTCGCCGCTGCTGCGCTCAGGCTCCGCATGGCCCGGCATCATCGTGAGCACCTTCAGGGAACGGTCACACTCGTGCTGCCGAAAGAGGCAGAAATGGCGGCACGGCTCTCGGCACTACTCGACCCGCCACCTGAGCGCGTCACGGTCGTCGGGCATGTCAACGAGCAGCCACCGGCGAACTACGCATTGGTGCCGGCCACCCCCGTCGAGGACTCTCATGCGGCCGTCGCGCTCGGCAGCTGGACGCTGGAGGCGTGCGAATGGGCGGGGATAGCTCGCAGGCGCACGGCCTTCGTAACGGCGGCCACGATGGAGCTTGCCGACAACGCTGTGGTCCACGCCGAGGGGCCAACGGATGCGCCGGTCGTGGCGGTGACAACCGCCACCCGTGGCCGCGTCGTCGAGATCGCCGTCGTCGATACCGGCCGCGGCATCGCCGAGAGCAGCGATCCTCGTGAGTTCTTGCGTACGGTCCCGCGACGTGCTCTCGATGGAGAGCCGGGCTTCCTCGGGAACATTCTGCAACGCGCCGAGAAGGCCCGTGTGCAGGTTCAGGTGCAGATCTTTGCTGGGACGGGCAGGCTGCTCTGGACGCCGATGCGGCACCGCACAGCGGTCGGTCGGCACCTGTCTGGCACGACAGTCGTCGTACGCATCGCGGAGGAGCGTGAAGTCGTCCGTTCGTCCAGCTTGGGTCGGAGCGGGTAGTGAGTTAGGTATGGTTCAGTCATGTCAGTGAAGAGGGATGCACTAGCTTTCAAGGTGCCCGGGAAGGTGCTTGGCACGCGAGTGCTCGGTCAGGAGGTTGCGGCGCAGCTACGCAAGCGCGCTGGCGACGGTCAGCAGGATTTGCTCGTCGATTTCGCTGGAGTGCAAGTCGCCTCTTCGCCGTTCCTCGACGAGCTCGCCCGCACGCTGCGGGCCTGGAACGTCGACCATCCCGACCACTTCGTAGTCCTGATGAATCTGAACGAGGACGTGCAAGACACGCTTGAGCTGGTGCTAGAGCGTCGCGACATGGCGCTCGCCGAGATGACGAAAGGGACGCTGCGGCTCATCGGCGGAAAGGCACATCTCCAAGAAACGCTTAACGCGGCACAGGAGCTCAAGGTGTTCACCGCCGCCGAGCTTGCCGCACAGCTTGAGCTGAAGCTTCCGAATCTGCACCAGCGCCTCGTCGCGTTGGAAGCCGCCGGCGCGCTCGTACGCGTGCGTCCTGCTGGAGCGCCGCAGCGCCCGGTCGTCTTCCAGACGCCTCAGCCCGTCGAGCTCGCCGCCTGCTCCTAATCGGGACTTTGGCTGCGCCGAGCGAGGCAGGTGAGCTACGTGCTACATTAGTTCAATGAGTTCACTGAACTAAGGAGGAAGCGCATGACCGATAGCACTCCCAGCCCAGAGCCGGACGCCAGACACCCCGTCACGATCCTCGTCAACAACAGGGCCGTCGAGGTGCCCGGCCACGAGGTCACCGGCGCGCAGATCAAGCACGCCGCGGAAGTCCCTGCCGACTTCAAGCTGTACGGCCCCGACGGCACCGAAATCACCGACGGGCAGACCGTCAGGGTCAAACACGACGAGCGGTTCACGGCGATCTCGGGCCAGGACGTCTCGTGAGCGTCGCGACGATGCCCGCCGAGATCGCCCGCGCCGTGGCAGAGCTGCACGCCACGTTCCCCGATCGCGTCCAGATCCACGAGGACCCCGCCGGCACAATCGTCGCGATCATCGGCGTGACGCTCAGCGAGCGCTGGAGCCCGCGCACCGGGACGCTGTGGTTCTTGATCCCCTACCACTACCCCGACGCAGCGATCTACCCCTTCTACCTCACCGGCGCACGCCCGACCGGAGGCATGATCGGTGGTCTCCAAAACGTTGCCTGGCGGGGCGAACCCGCGATCCAAGTCTCGCTGCGTCACACCGTCTGGAACCCAAAGCTCGACACCGCGCTCGGCTCGGCGCTACAGGCACAGGCATGGCTCGCGGCGAACTGAGCGAGCTGCGCATCCCAGCGGGCGACTACGAGCGCCTGCACGCGCACTTGTTCCCCGGCGACCACGACGAGCACGGCGCGATCCTGCTCGCCGGCGAGCACCACACCGCCGGCCGAAGCACCCTCGCGGTTCGCGAGACGCATCTGCTCGAGCCTGATGAGTTTCCGCCCGGCACCCACGGTTACCGACAGTTCGCCGCGGGAGCGCTCGCGCGACTCGGCAACCGCGCCTCGCAGGAACGTCTGGCGATGGTCACCGTGCACAGCCACCCCGGCGCGCACGAGCGCAACGGTCTGTCAGGCGACGACTTGGCCGCGCACGAGCGGGTCTTCCCGCATCTGCTCGATATCACCGGCGCCGCCAGCGTGACCGGCGTCGCGCTCGGCGAGGCCAGCGCCGCCGGAGAGAGCTGGCGCGCCGACGGCAGCCGGCGAGAGCTCACCCGCGTGCAGGTGATCGGCGCCAGCGCGCGCACCCTGCGCCCGCGCCCGGCCGAAGGCCTTAGGGGATCTTGAGCGCTTTGATCGTCAGGTGCTGCTGTTCGGTGCCGCCGGACAGGCACGACTGCGCGGCCTTCACGTCGGTGTGCTCGGCGCCGGTGGCGGCGGCTCGATCCTGATCGAGCAGCTCGCGCACCTCGGCGTCGGACAGATCACAGCCGTCGACCCCGACATCGTCAAGCGCCACAACCTCTCACGAATCATCGGCGCCTCAGAGCGCGACGCGCGTGAGAAGCGCAAGAAGGTGCACGTCGCACGCGATCATGCGCAGCGGATCGACCCGAGCATCCGCTTCAACGCGATCGACGGCGACATAAGCCACTCCCACGTCGCCCAGCGGCTGCTCGACTGCGACTACCTTCTGCTCGCGACCGATACCGCGACCGCACGCTTGGTCGCAAACGCGATCGCGCAGAGCTTCCTGATTCCGCTGATCCAGATCGGCGCGAAGGTCGAGCTCCGCGCCAGCGGTGAGATCGAGCAAATCTACACCGCCGTGCGTCCCGTCCTGCCTCGTCACGGGTGCCTCTCCTGCGCCGGGCTGATCGATCCGGTCCTGCTCCAACAGGAGGCCGCAACGCCCGAGCAGCGCGCCGAGCAGAACTACCTCGGCCAAGAGGACGTAGCCGACCCGTCCGTCACCACCCTGAACGCCGCCGCCGCGGCGGGTGCCCTGAATGCGCTGCTCATGTCCGTGATCGGCCAGGCCGACCCGTACCTCGCTGAGCACCGGATCACGCTCACGCGCGAGGGTCGCGTGCTGGTCACAACCCCCGAGTCCGACCCTGACTGCCGCTGGTGCGGAGGGGGGAGCGACTCTCGCTACGCTCGCGCAGACCCGAGCCTACTGCCATTGCGCCCAGCTCCCGAGGCGATCACGAAACCCTCCTTCGCCCGGCGACTGATTGCGGCGATCACCCGCCGCTGAGTCGGCCTGTGGGCTCGGACGTCGCACCATGCACTACGGTCCAGAAGCTATCTCTACGGGCCAAGTGTGCGCCAGTCTCGCGCCAGTCGTGCCCCGATTCGGCCGGATTCCACCGGATTCCGTCGGGGTCGATTCCGCATAGGTAAGCCAAAACGGCTCTGCGAAGCCACCGGCGGCTGATCTACGACATCTTCGAGGGCACCGCCGAGATTCAGCAGATCGTGATCGCACGCGCGATCAGCGGGATGCACATCAGGTAGCTCTGGGACTGGGTTTTCGGGGTAGTGCTGGTCGTTCTGGGGGATCGCTGAGGCCCAGAGCAGTGGCGCACGAGTTGCTTCTTGCGTAGACATAACGCTTGCCGTCCATAACGCCTTGCGTTATCATCGCGGCGTGTGTTGCGGTCGTTCGCGGATAAGGACACCGACCGGATCTGGCGGCGTCAGCGGGTGCGTAAGCTGGACCAGGGTACCCAGCGCGCCGCGTTGCGAAAGCTGCTCATCCTGGACGCCGCCGAGACACTCGACGATCTTCGGGTGCCGCCGGGAAACAGGCTTGAGAAGCTCAAGGGCGACCGGGCTGGCTCCTACAGCGTCCGCATCAACCAGCAGTGGCGCATCTGCTTCAGATGGACGCCTGCCGGACCCGAGGACATCGAGATCGTCGACTACCACTGAAACGTAAGCAAGGAACCCATCATGAGCACCGACTTGATCATGGCCCCCATTCACCCCGGCGAGGTGCTGATGCTCGAGTACCTGCAGCCGCTCGAGGTCACCCAGCATCGTCTAGCGGTGGCGATCGGAGTTCCCCCGCGCCGAATCAACGAGATCGTCCACGGCAAGCGGCGTATCACTCCTGATACGGCTCTGAGGCTCGCGCGATACTTCAGGACCAGCGAGCGCTTCTGGCTGAACCTCCAGGACCGCTACGACATTGAGGTCGAACGGGACCGACTCGGCCCGGCCCTCAACCAAATCCAGCCGCTCGCGCACGCCTGAGCGACGGGTTTCCCGGCCAGCAGCTTGTCTTGTCCGTTAGCTCTCAGTGCGTGGGTTCTCGGGACGGTACCCCAGCCGTTACCCTGGGCACGCGACGGTACTCGCGGCCGCCGCGCTGCTCCCGTTATTGAACCCAAACGTGGCGGAGAATGGGAACCCCCCGGCCGGGCAGCTCGCGGGTAGCGTCGCGCCCTTCGGCGTGAAGCGCACGCGTCTGCCCCCGGCCGTCCGGTAGTAGGTCTGCGAGCGCGTGCCGAGGCTTGCGGTCATTTCCACGATCGCGCCGTCGGGGGTGTTGGGCAGGACCGGAATCAGGGGGATCGTGGCTTCGATCGAGTCGCCTTGCGGGCCGGGGACGATCACACCCGTAAACACAAACTGGGTGGCGATCGGCAGCTTCCCGATCGCGTCGAACACCAACGTCGTATGCCCACCCTTGCGTGGCCCGTTGAAGACGGTGAGAGCCGCGATCTCCGGCCGCGTTATGCTGCCCAGCAGCAACTGAACCTTCACCCTGCCGGCACCTACCTGCGCATTGCTCGAGCAGCTCCGCGGACCGTGTTTTTCCAGCTTGGCTTCGCTGCACGTCGCGAGGCCCAGGGTGTTGACGCCCATACCCGGCGGGAGCCGCACGTCGAGCTGCGTGAGCGCGGCGGGCAGCGCTCCTTCCGGGGCTTCGATCTGAAAGCCGAACGCAAGCGTGGTGCTCGCACCGAGCCGGTCGGGACTGACGCTGACTTGGAGCTTGGCGCTCTGTGCGGCTTGGGCCGCCGCGGTCGAGCAGGCGCAGATCAGCAGGGCGCCGCCCAGCGCTCCGAGCCTTCCGGTCATTTGAGCCGCAGCTTGCCGGTGATGTGGGTGTTCATGTTGAAGTAGGTGCGGTTGATTTCGCCCGAGAAGTCGGCGGTGCCCGAGGCGTGGGTGCGGCCGCGCGTGCCGCCGCGCAGCGTGATCGTGCCGCTGAAGTACCCGGTGGTCTTGGTCGCGGAGTGGATGTGCGCCGTCGCGGTGCCGCTGATCGAGCCGCCCTGTAGGTAGGCCGTGTACTTGGCCGTGACGAGCGTGCCTGACAGCGTCAGTTCCATCACGACAGAGCAATTGAAGCTGCCCCAGCCGACGCCCTTCTCGTCGATGTTCGCGCCGCTGCTGTTTTGCTTTTGCAGGCGGCCGTACTCGTTGACCGAGGTGAGCGCCGAGCCGGCGGCAGCGACGGACGCCAGTGGGCCCGCCAGCAGCAGCGCGAGCAGGCACGCGGGCACAAGGTTCTTCAAGCGCATCGGATTCATAGGTAGCTCTTCCGATCCTAACCATCCGTGCGCGGCGCAGTTGCGGGCTGGACGCCCACACCCGCGTGCGGTACCTTCCCTCGTGGGATGTCACGTGCGCGTATCACGGGTGTGTCTGCCGGGGAGCTGGTGCTTGGTCTGCTGATCGAGCGGCCCGATCACCGCTTCAGCTTGCGGCGGCGCCTGGAGACGCGTTTCGGCCTGGCGCAGTTCAGCCCCTCCACCACGTATAGCGCCGTCAAACAGCTGGAGAAAGATGGGTACGTGCGTGCGGTCGATGCAGGGGAGGAGGGGTGCGATGGCGTCTACGAGGCGACGCCCGAGGGAGTCGCGCACTCACGGGAGTGGGTGTGTGCGCCCGCGAGCGCGCTGGTCACACGCGAGGAGCTGCACGCGAAGATCGCGTTGTCGCAGCCGCGCGACCTGCCGCGCCTGATCGACGTGATCTACTCCGAGGAATGTGCATGCGTCGGCGAGCTGGATCGCATCCGCGAGCGGATCGTCGCCGAGCAGGGGAGCGGCAGTCCGCGACGGCTCGCCGACGGGGGGTGGTCAGAGCTGATGGAGGACGCTGTGCTGCAGGGCGAAGTGGCCCATTGGGACGGGCGGATCACGCAGCTCTCAGAGCTGCGCAGCTATCTGGAGGGGTTGCGCGGGGAGGCCGAGCGGCGCGCGCTCGCGGAGCATCGGCGAGGCGTTGCGGAGGGTCGGCGGACGGCGTGAGCGAGCTCCTGCGGCTGAGGAGCGTGAGCAAGAGCTACCGCCGTGGCTCCCAGGAGCTGTGCGTGCTGCGGGACGCGAGCCTGGACGTGGGAGTGGGCGAGGTTGTCTGCGTGCTGGCGAAGCACGGCGCGGGCAAGACGACGCTGCTGCGGATCGCCGCGGGGATCGAGAGCGCCGATGCGGGCGTTGTCTCTTTTGAAGGCCAGGAGCTGCAGGGGCTCTCCGGCGCTGAGCGTTCGCGTTTGCGGGGTGAGCGGATCGCGTGGGCCGGCAAGCGCGGGCCCCGGACGGGCGTGCAGATGTTCGACTACGTGTGCAATCCGCTGCTGGCACGAGCGGGTGGGGGCGCGCAGCCCGGCAATTTGATCACCCGGTGGCGCCGGCGCCGGGTGTACTTGCGCACGGTCGATGGGCGGGCGTGGGCGGCGCTGGAGCGGGTGGGGGCGGGCGGATGCGCCGAGCAGCGGTGGGAGACGATGAGCGACTGGGAGCGCGCGCTGGTCGAGGTGGCGCACGGGATCGCGGGCGAGCCCACGCTGCTCGTCGTCGACGACGTGGCCGATAGCCTCGGCATCGATGAGACAAAAGACTTCATCAAGTTGTTGCGGGAAATCAGCAAGGAGCGAGGGCTGGCCGTGTTGATGAGCGTCTCGGATGCGAATGCGACGCTGCTCTCGGATCGGATCGTGAGGCTTTCCGGTGGCCGCCTGGAGCAAAGTCCGCAGCGGCCGGCGAGCAAAGCGCCGCCGCCGGGCGGCGGCAACGTGCTGGAGTTCCCGGGGGTGGGGTCCGATCACGAGCGCCGCGAGGCCGGGCACGCCGGCGGCTCGAACACGTAGTGCTGGAGCTGCGCGAGCTGGTCAAGTACTACCGGGCGGGCGAGGGGGAGCTCGTTCGAGCGGTCGACGGGGTGACGCTCGAGATCGCGGCGGGCGAGCTCTTGGTCCTGTACGGGCCCTCGGGCTCGGGCAAGACGACGCTCGTGAAGATGGTCGCGGCGCTGCTTGCGCCCGACAGCGGGTCGGTGATCGTGGACGGGCGGGAGATCTCCGCGCTGTCCGAGCACGATGCCGCTTCCTACCGGCTGTACGAGCTGGGGTACGTCGCCCAGGCCTTCAATCTGCGCGCGGGCGGCACGGTCGTTGAGAATGCCGCCTCGAAGCTGTGGCTGACGAAGGACGTGCGCCGGGCGGAGCGGATGGTCGTGCCCCTGCTCGAGCGGCTGGGGCTCGGCGAGCGGCTGGGCAATCTTCCGAGCCAGCTTTCGATGGGCGAGCGCCAGCGCGTGACGATCGCGCGGGCGCTGTCGGTGGACCCGAAGCTCGTGGTCGCGGACGAGCCGACGGGCAGCCTCGACACCCAGCGCGGGGAGGAAGTGCTCGAACTGCTGCGCGAGCTCTGTCGAGAACGGCAAATCGCCGTGCTGTTGACGACGCACGATCCGAAGGCGGCGGCGTTCGCCGACAAGGCCCTGGAACTGCGTGATGGGCGGCTCGGCGCATATGAATCTGAGGCCGGCCAAGCCGAGCGCGGGAGCCGGCCAAGCCGAGCGAGCGAGCGAGCGAAGCCGAGCGCGGGCTCGAGCGGCCGGGACCTCCAGCGGTGATCGCGCTCTCGGGCATCCTGAAGAAGTACAGGGCACGGCTGCGCGTGCGCGCGGTGCTCGTGCAGGAGGCGCTCGCGATCCTCGGCCTGGCCGTGGGCGTCGCGCTGCTGTTCGCGGCGCAGATCGCGGGCACGAGCCTGAATCACGGTGTCACGCAACTGACCCGTGGCCTGGTGGGAGAGATGCAGCTGCAGCTGCAGGCGCGCGGCCCGGATGGCTTTCCCGCGCGGCTGCTCGCGGACGTGCGCAAGATCCCGGGCGTAGCCGAAGCGCAGCCGGTGGTGGAGAAGCAGGCCAGTGTGGTTGGCCCGCGCGGAGCGGAGTCGGTGGAGCTGCTCGGCGTACCGTCGAGCTTTGCGCGGCGGCTCGGGCATCTGGCGGACCTGCCAGGGCATCCCAGCATCGAACAGCTCTCCCACCAGCAGGAGCTGGGATTGCCGGCGCCGGTGGCGAAGGCGATCGGTGCGGGCACGGAGGCGCTGGCACCGATCGAAATAGCGGTTGGCACGCACGTCTCCAGCACGCTCGTCGGGGAGACATTGGGGCAAGACAACATCGGGGCGCTGGTCGCAAGCCCCGTGGTGTTCGCGCCGGTCTCCTATGCGGCGCAGCTCAGCGGCGCGGCGGGGCTCCTGAGTCGGATCTTCGTGAAGGTGGCGCCCGGGCGCGAAGCTCAGGTGCGCGTCGCGCTCGACCGGCTGGCGGCCGGCCGGCTTGGGGCGGCGGGCGGGATCCCATCCGTCGAGCCGGCCGAATTCGACGCCACGCTGTTCGCGCAGGCGTCCGCGCCCACCAACCAGAGCGCGGGACTGTTCGCCGCGATCAGCGCGCTCGTGGGTTTCCTGTTCGCGTTCAACGCGATGTTGATCACGACGGCCTCGCGGCGCGAGGTGATCGCGGAACTGCGCGAGGACGGCGCAACGCGCCGGAGGATCGTCCAGACGCTGCTGTTCGACGCTCTGGTCCTCGGCAGCGTGGGCTGTGTGCTCGGGCTGGCGCTCGGCGATCTGGCGTCGATCGCGCTGTTCGGATCGAACCCGGGCTACCTGTCGTTCGCGTTCCCGGTCGGCTCGCAGCGAGTCGTGACGTGGCAGAGCGTGGCGATCGCGGTCGCGGCGGGGATGTTCGCCGCCGCGATCGGGGTGCTCGCGCCGCTGCGCGGCGAGCTCGCGCGGCCCTTGCAGAGCGAGGAGCCGGCCGCGCCCGCGGCGCCGAGTGGGGGCGCGGCGCGGCGATGGTTGCTCGGCACGGTCGGCTCCGGGATCGCGTGTCTGGCGGTGACGACGGCGATCCTCGTGTTCGATCCCGCGGGCGCGATCCTCGGGATCGTCAGCCTGATCGTCGCGCTACTGCTCCTGTTGACACCGTTGCTGGACCTCGCGATCGGAAGCTTCGATCGCATGCAGCGTCCGTTGCGCTCGGCCGCCACGCGCCAGGCGTTGATCGAGCTGCATAACCCGGCTACGCGCGCACGCTCGCTGGCGATCGCCGCCACGGGGGCGATCGCGGTGTTCGGCAGCGTCGCGATCCAGGGCGCCCACGGCAACCTGCAGAAGGGGCTGGATCGGACCGCCGGGCGCCTGATTGGAGTAGCCGACGTGTGGGTCTCGGTCGCGGGGAGCGCCAACACGCTCGCGAGCACGCCGTTTGCCAGCAGCAGCGCGGCGCGTCTGGAAAAGCTTCCAGGCGTACGCTCGCTGGCGATCTACCGGGGAAGCTTCCTCGACATCGGCGACCGCCGGGTGTGGATTGTTGCGCCGCCGTCGAGCTCGCCCGCGCCGGTACCGGCCGGTTCGCTGTTGCGCGGCAACCTCGCGCTCGCCGACGCACGTCTGCGCGCCGGGGGCTGGGTGGTCGTCTCGCAGGCGATCGCCGATGAACATCACCTACAGATCGGAGACTCGTTCACGCTGCCCTCGCCGCGGCCGACGAGCTTTCGGATCGCGGCGACCTCGACGAACATCGGCTGGTCCTCCGGCGCGATCGTCATGAGCTCCGCCGACTACGCCCGGGCGTGGGAATCGAGCGAAGCGAGCGCTTACAACATCGCTCTGCGACCGGGGGTCTCCCCTTCGCAGGGAGCCGCGGAGATCCGCCGGGTGCTGGGACCGAGCTCCGGCCTGCAGGTCCAGACGGCGCGCGAGCGCGAAGCGGAGTACGGCGCGGGCAGCCGTCAGGGGCTGTCGCGGCTGTCGCAGATCTCGACGCTCGTGCTGATCGCCGCGGCGCTCGCGATGGCGATGGCGATGTGGGCGATGATCTGGCAGCGCCGTCCGCAGCTTGCATATGAACAACGGCACGGCTACCCTCGCGGTGTGCTGTGGCGAGCACTGATTTACGAGAGCGGCCTGCTGCTCGTCGCCGGTTGTTCGATCGGGGCGATGTTTGGGCTCTATGGGCAGGTGCTGCTGAGCCACGCGCTTGCGAGCGTCACCGGGTATCCCGTCGTGTTCGGCGTCGGCCTGCTCGTCGCGCTCGAGAGCGTCGCACTGGTGAGCGTTGCCGCGGCCGCTATCGTCGCCGTGCCGGGATATCTCGCCGCCGGGGTGCCACCGAGCGTCGAGCCAGGATGATGAACGGCCTGCACCGACAAACCACCGCCACACTCGCGCGTGCCACCGGGCGCGAGCTGATCTGGGGGCTGCGGGGCGTCGCGCGCGAGGTGGCCGGCTGGCGCGAGCGGGCGGCGGCAATCCCCGACCCGGAGCTGCGCGCGGACGCGCTGGAGGCGCTCGCGCGCAAGCGCGGCAGCATCGACGGCGCGGCGCTGTTCTGGATCCTGCCGCACAAGCGCAACCACGACCTGCTCGGAGTGCTGGTCGCGTATGAGGTGCTGGCCGACTACCTGGACTGCGTCAGCGAGCGCGGCGCGGGGCGGGGCATCGAGAACGGGCGTCAGCTGCATCTCGCGCTCGTCGAGGCGCTTGATTTGAACCCACCCACCCCGACGATCTCCGACTATTACCGCTATCACTCAAGCGGCGAGGACGGCGGGTACGCGCGCGCGCTCGTATCTCGCTGCCGTTCCGGCTGCGAGCGGCTGCCTTCCTACGAGGCGGTCAAACCCTTCCTGATGCGCGCCGCGGCCCAGTCCGGCGTGCTCGGGCTCAACCACGAGCCCGACCCCGCGCGGCGTGAAGCGCTGTTGAAGGAGTGGGCGGATCAGACCGCCCACCACCCCGCCGATCCAGCCGACAAGCACTGGTACGAGCGCGCGGCCGGCTCGTCGTCCTGGGTGACCGTGCTGGCGATGCTGGCGCTCGCGGCCAGGCCCACGCGCGCCGTGGATGAGACGGTCGACAGCATCGAGGTGGCCCGCACCTACGACGCCTACACGCAGTGGGTCGCGCCCACCGGGGCAATGCTCGACAGCTTCGCCGATATCGCGGAGGACCGAGCCAGCGGCGATCACAGCTACGTCGCGCACTACCCGAGCATGGACATGGCGACGGAGCGGATTGGCGAGCTGATGCGCGAATCGCGCAGAGAAATACGGGAGCTACCGGGTGCAGCGCGGCACTCGGTGGTGCTGAGCTCGATGATCGCCTTCTTCCTGTCGAAGGACAGCGCGCGCTCCCCCGAGCTGCGCTCGAGCGCCCGCGAGCTGCGTCGCGCCGGCGGCCCGCTCGTCGAGTTGCTGCTGCCGGTCCTGCGCCTGTGGCGAGCGGCCTACGGCCAGCGCTCGGCTTAGAGGAGCCACAGCCGGGAAGACAAGTAAAGCCGATGAGCTGTGTTGCACATGTGATAGTGTGGGACACATGCCGGTGATGGTTCAGGTTCGAAATGTGCCGGATGCTGTGCACCGGACGTTGAAGATGCGCGCGGCCGCGACGGGGACGTCGCTGTCGGACTACATCAAGCGGGAGCTGGTGCGGGCGGCGGAACAGGCGACGCTCGAGGAAGCCGACGAGCGGATCCAGGCGCGCGGGGCCTCGGGGCTGAAGACCGCGACGGTGCTGGCGGCGCTGCGTGAGGTTCGCGACGGCTGATGGCGGTGCTGGATGCCTCGGTGCTCGTGGAATATCTCGCCGGTGGAGAGCACGCAGCAGAGGCGCGGCGCCGGATCCTGCAAGACCCCGACAGGTTGTGGGCGCCGCATCTGATCGACGCGGAGATCGGCCACGTTCTACGCCGCGGCACGCTGGCGGGTGAGCTGAGCGACGGCGCCGCGCGCGCCGCCCTCGACGCGCTGGCGGACGTGCCACTGCGCCGCGCGCCGCACCGCGCCCTGCTCGATCGGGCGTGGAGCCTGCGGGCCAATGTGAGCTTCTACGACGGGCTGTATATCGCGCTCGCCGAGCGTCTGGAGATGCCACTGCTGACGCTCGACGGCCGCCTCGCCCGTGCCCCCGGCCTGCGTGTCGGCATCGAGGTAATCGCCTGACGAGATTCGCTGTGTTCAGATCCGTGTCAGGCGGCGACGTCGTCTGGTTTGGCCGGTGTGATGGGTATGCGGTGGAGCTTGGCGATGGGCGCAACGACAATCCGGTCGAGCCCTGCCTTCAGGGGCATGGTCATGACCTCGACCATCGCCGTCTCATCGTCCAGCAGTTCGACGACACTCCAGCTTAAGACTAACGATCGTACGCCCGTCCGCGGGGGAGGGCTTGATGTACGACGACGGTGCGTGCTCCGTGATCGAGCTCGACGATGATGCGCCACTCGCCGACGCGCAGTTTGAACTCGGGGCGCCCGGTGAGCCTGCTCAGTTTGCCGCTATGAGGGTCCTCGGTAAGGCGCTGCAGAGCGGCGATCGTGCGAACGCGTATGGGGGGATCGAGGCGGCGCAGGTCGCGTTTGGCGCGAGCCGTGAAGAGCAGGCTCCAGGGAGCCTCGCTCACGCTAGGTCGAGATCGCGCTTGATCTCCTCGAGCGAGAACGTGCGCCCGGCGGCGAGATCGGCGTGGCTTTCCTCGAGGCCCGCTTCCTCCTCGGCGCTCAGCGGCTCGTCGTCCTCGGGCGCGTCGCGGAACGCCGCGATCACCGGGTCCTCGCGCTCTTTCTCCACGAGGCTGAGCGCGCGTTTGGCCTCGGGCTCGGATAGCTCGTCCACGAGCTCGTGCAGGCGCTCCTTGGTCGTCATGCTTCGGATTTTAGCGCGCCGGTGCCGCGGGGATGACCACATGTCTCGCCGCGCCGCCGCCCCGCTCGTCGAGTTGCTGCTGCCGGTCCTGCGCCTATGGCGCACCGCCTACGGGCAACGCTCGGCGTAGGGGCCCGCGGGGAGCGCTGTCTGATGTTTGGTTGATTGGCTTGGCCTCACGGATGGCGAGTACCGCTCGATCGAGCGCAGCACCCTGATCGACCTCGGTTGCCTCACAGCGACCACCAAATCAGATGGCGTCTCAGCAGCTGGTGGCGTAGTCCAGTGCTTTGCAGACTTCGTCCATTCGCTCGGGGCTGAGGGTGGTGATTCGCCCGGTGAGCAGCGCCTTGCGAACAAGGGTGGTGTTGTCGACGCTGATCACGCTTTCACGGGGCATGCCGTCCTCCGGTCCGACCGGGACCTCGGAGGGGAGACCGCGGATGTTGCCGGTGGCTGGCGCCACGACGAGCTTGTTGAGCGAGTCGATCGCCTCGGCGCGGGTCAGGATCAGCACGGGCCGGCGCTTGTCATCGGGTGGCTCGTGCCACCAGACCTCGTCACGTCTCATGCTGGGTTGCGCTGCTCCCAGGAGAAGCCGATCGCGGCCTCCTCCTCATCGAGCATGCGCATGGTGTCTTTGCTCTCGCCGTCAGACCAGGCGTCGAGGTCGCCCCACTCATCGGCGGTGTCGTCGGTCCCGTTCGCACCTCGCGAGACGATGAATTCCACCACGGGCTCGAGCTGGTCCTCAGGCAGCTCCTTCAGCAGTTTCTGGGCCTTCTCGCGTGTCGTCACGACGCCAATTTTAGCGCACAGAGCACCCCAGATCTCAAAGGGCTCGATCGCGGAGACGTTGTGGGGGACGGGTCGACGCCCGTCTGTCGGGCTCATTGGGGCCTACCCGGGGCGGTACATGTCCTGCGTAACGCGGGTCTTGAAGCGGAGACCCTCGGTGGCGCGCTTGAAGGCGGCCTGCTTTTCCTCGGGGGTCTTCGCGGTCGCGGGAACCAACAGTTCGGCCAGTCGCTCAGGGCTGAGCTTCTCGATCTTTCCGTTCCTCTGCGCTTTCGCCACTTTCGCCATGAATTTCATGATGGCACCTCATCCTCGGATCGTCAACGGCCGGTGCCGCGTCGGATGGCCCCGATGTCTGGGAGATCGTTCGTGACCTGAATGGCGTCGTGAGCGAGGGCTCGACCGACCCGATCGAGGCGGTCGTGCTTGTCAGTGGCCTCGATCGTGCTGTCGTGGAGTTGGCAGCGAGCTACTACGCCGCCTATCCTGGCGACGTCGACGAACGTATCCGGATGAATGAGCAGGCAGCCGACCGGCTACGGCAAGTTTTGAGCTCCCACCCACCGACCCCCGCCGCCCAGACCGCTGCGTGAGGCTGAGCCGTGGTCAAGCCCATCACGGGCTCATCTATGCGCTGGACCCGCCTTTCAACCGTCACCGGGGCGAGCGTGTCATCGGCCAGATGGTGAGCGCGCTCGCCCACTTTCTACGCACTCTGGAGGCGGCAGGGGAGCCTTTCGATCGAGCGCATTATCTCCGCGCAGCGCCTGACGGGAGCTAACCGCCCCGCGCGCCCCGGCGGACCAATTCTTATAAGACTAGCCAAGCGGCGTCGCAGCGAGGAATATCGGTGGCGCACCATGTCCGCCTCCGCCTCCCCCGCCTCCACGGCGCGCTCCGCCTCCGGCCACACCGGTCGAGGAACCACCGCCGGCCCCGACCGCAGATTCCGCTCGCTGGAGTACGGCCTCGGCCTGCTGCGGCTGTTCACCGCGGAGCGGCCGGTGTGGGGAATTGCGGAAATGGCGCGGGCGCTGAACGTCGACAGCGCGACCGCTCATCGTTACGTCACGACCTGCTTGGAAAGGGGCTATCTGGAGCAGCTGTTGACGCGCGAGTACCGGCTGACGCGCCGCTGCGCCGAGCCCGGGTTGGCGGTGCTCGGGGCCCTCGAGCCGATGCGAGCCGCCCGTCCGATCCTGCGCGAGCTGCGCCGGCAGACCGGTCGCACCGTCAGCCTCGCGGTTCTCGACGGCGACGAGGTGCTCTACCTGCAGCGCCTGCGCGGCTTCGCGCGCGGGCAGTACCAGCTGGAGAAAGGCCTCGGCGCGGGCTCGCGCCTACAGGCAGGAGATACCGCCGCCGGCAGGGCGTTGATGGCCGCGGCCGGGGACGGCGAACGCTTTAGCCAGATCCAGGTAGGTACGGGCGGCCTGACTGTCGACGAGCAAGACGCGCCCGCGGGCGCGCGCGGACTGGCAATCACGGTCGGCGCGCCGGCTGAAAGGTCGAACGCGATCGAAATAACCGTCCCGGCGCAGGCGCTGAGCGCGGCGGAGCTGCTCGCGGAGTACGGCGAGCCGCTGCGGGACGCGCGCGTGGCCTTGGAGCTCGCGCTGGGCGCGGCACTGGACGGCGATCGAGCAGAGGAGCGCGTTGCATAACTCGCGCTCTGGGGGACAGCGGTGAATGGGGATGAGGAGGGGAAGGATGAGCAGGGGAAAGGCGATGGAAATCCAAATCAGGCTCGATCGGCTCGCGGCTCACGCGGGGGGCGCTACTCGCGTGCGTTGGACCGCGGCCT
>DATCFG010000058.1:0-20168 GCA_036509655.1 Solirubrobacteraceae bacterium
CTCAATACGCGCGCCAGTGGCGGTAGACCTCGAGCAGCGCGTAGAGGATGAAGCCGGCGAGCACGAGCCAGACGAGCTCGCCGATACCCGTCTGCCACATCCGCGCACGGGCGATGTAGGCGAACACCGCTCCCGCGACGCCGCCGTAGAGCAGCCCCCGGTGACGGTCGCCGAGGCCGTGCAGGGCGACGCGGTATTCGCGATAGGCCCTCAGGCCGAGGTAGCCGATACCGACCCCGAACGCGACCCAGAGCACGGATTCGAACGTGTTCGCCGCACGGCCACCGCCGGGGAGGAAGTAGACGCCGGCGGCGATCAAAGCGACGATCGCGATGTTGCGGGCGGTCTTCAGGCTGTCACTCACAGAAAACAGGTTAGCCATCACTTGAGATCGCAATTTGTGATCTCAAAGGCCGGCGTCGCATAACAGTCTGTGGAGTAGCGTCTGCCGCACCTCAGTCCACGAGCGCCTCCAAGCGCGTGTAGGCCTCCTCGACGGCGCGCCGCGCGGCCGTGTGGCGCGCCTCGGACTTGGCCGACTCGTACTGCGTCGCCCACGCCGCCGGATCGGCCAGTTCGTCCTCCAGCGCGCGCATCGCCCCCTCGGCCTGCTCGACCGCGCGCTCGGCCTGCTCTTGGGCGGTGAGGCGGTTCTTCGACGGGCCCTTCGGCTTGGACTTGCGCTTGGAGCCGTTCCCGTTCGCCGTCCCGTTCGGCCCATCTGCCCCGATCGACGTCGCTGCACCCGGTCGATCTGCCCCTGAACGCGGGTGGGCATGCTTATTAGAAGCTGATGTTGTTGGGGGAGGTGCATGCACCTCCCCCTGGGGCCGCACATGTGCGGCCCCAGACGGGGCCGCATGCGGCCCCGTCGCCCTCTTTTCTTCCCGCACCCGCACGTACTCGGGCCAGCCGCCCTCGTAGCTGCGCAAGCCGCGATCCTCGACCGCGACGGTGCGCGTGCCGACCGCGTCGAGCAGCGCCCGATCGTGGGACACGAGCAGGATCGCTCCGGGAAAGCCGCGCAGCGCGTCCTCCAAAGCCTCGCGCGACTCGATGTCGAGGTGGTTCGTCGGCTCGTCGAGGATCAGCACGTTCGGCGTCTTCGCGGCGCCGACGAGCACGGCCAGCGACAGCCGCCGGCGCTCGCCGCCGGAGAGGCCGTCGAGCGGCTTCTCCGCCTCCTCGCCGGAGAACAGGAAGCGCCCGAGCAGCGCCCGCGCCTTGTTCGGGGCGAGGCCCGTCGCGCGCGCGGCGGCCTCGAGCACGCTGGGGTGGGCGGGGATCCCATCCCCTCCCGCGCCGAGCTCCTCCGCGTGCTGGGAGAGGTAGCCGAGCGTGACGTTGTGCCCGGTGCTCAGCCTGCCCGCCGCGAGCGGGCGGCGCCCGGCGAGCGTCTCGATCAGCGTCGTCTTGCCCGTCCCGTTGGGGCCGACGAGGGAGACGTGCTCGCCGCGCTCCAACCACAGCTCGGCGTGCTCGAGCAGCGTTATCGCAGGCTTCCCGACCTCGACGCGCCCGTCCAAAAGCTCAAAGATCACCCGCCCCGAGCGCTCCGGTGCGGAGAACTCGAACTCCAACCCCTTGCCGTCGCGGGGGTCCTTTTCAATTCGCTCGATCTTCGACAGCTGCTTCACGCGCGACTGCGCCTGGCGGGCCTTCGTGGCCTTCGCGCGGAAGCGCTCGATGAAGCGCTCCATCCGCTCGATCTCGGCCTGCTGCTTGTCGATCGCCTTGCCAAGCGCCATCTCGCGCGCGGCCTGCTCGCGGCGCCACTGGTGCCAGGTGCCCGAGAAGAAGCGAGAGCGGCCGGCCTCGATCTCCAGCACCGCGGTGCCGACGGCCTCGAGGAACCAGCGGTCGTGCGCGACCAGCACGATCGCGGCATCCAACCCGACGAGCGTCTGCTCGAGCCACTCCAGGGACTCGATGTCGAGGTGGTTCGTCGGCTCGTCGAGCAGCAGCACATCCGCGGACGTGGCGAGCGCGCGGGCGAGCGCCGCGCGCGTCAGCTGACCGCCGGAGAAGCTGTCCAGGCTACGGTCGAGGTCCTCCTCGCGAAAGCCCAGCCCGCGCGCCATCGCGGTCGCGCGGTCGCGCCACAGGTAGCCGCCGCGCGCCTCCAACCGAGCCTGCGCGCGCGAGTAGCGGGCGAGCAGGGCATCGTCCGCGGCCCCCTCGCCCATGCGCCGCTCGAGCTCGGCCAGCTCCGCCTCGATCGCGAGCTCCTCGACGCAGCCCGAGAGCACGTACTCGCGCAGCGGCCGGCCGCGATCGCGGGGAGGGCGCTGGTCGTGGAGCATGATCCGCGCGCCCTTCGCGAGGCTCAGCTCGCCGCGGTCGATCGACTCCTCGCCCGCGAGCATCCGCAGGAGCGTCGTCTTGCCCGCGCCGTTGCGCCCGGCGATCGTCATGCGCGTGCGGCGCTCGAGCTTGAAGGAGACCCCGCGCAGCAGCGGCTGCCCGGCCATGTCCTTGTGCAGGTCGGATGCGATCAGTACGGCCATCGGCTGCTGATGGTAGGCGTCCGGCCCGCAAAGCCTCCCGGGCCTTCTGTAGGATCCCCCACGCGATGCGTCGCCTGCTTCCCGCCCTCACCTCGTTCCTGTTGCTGACGCTCGTGCTCGCGCCGACGGCGCTGGCCGCGAACGACGGTCGCGGCTTCTACGGCGCGACCGACGACAAGCTCGTGACCAAGATCGGCTTCATCCTCGTCGCCTTCTTCGCGATCTTCGTGTTCACGATGAGCATGCTCCAGAAACACCTGGACAGGCGCAAAGAAGCAAGGAAAGCCGCACAGAAGTCGCACGTGGGCAACGCCCAATGGCGCGGCGGCTGGTAGCAGCGGCCCGATGGCCGGCGCTGGACTTTGTCCTCGATCGCCCACGTGCTGAGCACGCTTCGCTCACTGCGTCCGCGTCCAGCTTGACCCTCGAACCGCTGCTCGCCCTGGTGAACCGATGAGCGGCGACGAGCCTAACGCGGTTCGCTACGAGCGCAGGGGCGCGGCGGCGCTCGTCACGATCGACCGCCAGGAGCGCAGGAACGCGGTCGACGGGCCGACGGCGGTGGCGCTGCACGAGGCGTACACACGCTTCGAGGCCGACGACGAAGCGCGGGTGATGGTGCTGACAGGGGCCGGAGACCTCGCCTTCTGCGCGGGCGCCGACCTGAAGGCGACCGAGACGTTCGCCGGCCGCCTGATGGCCCCCGAGGGCCCGATGGGCTTCACGCGGTTGACGCCGACGAAGCCGACGATCGCCGCGATCTCCGGCTACTGCCTGGCGGGCGGGCTGGAGCTGGCGCTGTGGTGCGACCTGCGGATCGCGACCGCGGGCTCGACGCTCGGCTACCCCGAGCGCCGCTGGGGCGTGCCGCTGATCGACGGCGGCACCCAGCGGCTGCCGCGGATCGTCGGGCTGGGCCGCGCGCTCGACCTGATCCTCACGGGCCGCATGATCGACGCCGAGGAGGCGCTCGCGATCGGCCTGCTGACCGAGGTCGTCCCGCCGGGCGCCCACCTGACCCGCGCGATCGAGCTGGCGGAGGGATTGGCGCGCTTCCCGCAGGAGACGATGCTCGCCGACCGCCGCGCCGCGATCGAGGGGCTGGGGATGACGCTCGCCGAGGGCCTCGCGCTGGAGGCGAGGGCGGGGCCGGAGGTGTTCGCGGCGGGCCAGCGCGGCGCGCGGCGCTTCGCGGCCGGCGAGGGCCGCGGCGGGGCCGGCGCCGGCGCGTAGCCTCCCGGGCCGGGGCGAGCAGCGCAGAGACCCACCCGCCAAGAAACACCAGCACCTATATCCTCGACGGTAGATGGCCTACTTCGTCACAGGGGCAACCGGCTTCATCGGACGCCGCCTCGTCGAGTTGCTGCTCGAGAAGCGCCAGGGCAAGGTGTACGTGCTCGTGCGCGCGGGCTCGACGGGCAGGCTCGACGACCTTCTCGAGCGCTGGGGCGCGCTGCTCGGGGTGGCGGCCGCCAAGCGCGTGCAGCCCGTGATCGGCGACCTGCGCCGGCCGCTGCTGGGCGTGGAGGCCGAGCAGGTGGCGGAGCTGCGCGGGAAGATCCAGCACTTCTTCCACCTCGCCGCGATCTACGACATGACCGCTCCGGCCGAGCAGAACACCGCGACGAACGTCGGCGGCACGACGCACGCGGTCGAGCTGGCGCGGGCGCTCGAGGCGAAGCGCCTGCACCACGTCTCCTCGATCGCGGTCGCGGGCGAGTATCGGGGCCGCTTCGGCGAGGAGATGTTCGACGAGGGGCAGAAGCTGCCCTCGCCGTACCACCGCACGAAGTTCGAGAGCGAGCGGATCGTGCGCGAGCAGCCGTACGTGCCCTGGCGCGTCTACCGGCCGGGGGTCGTCGTCGGCGACTCGAAGACCGGCGAGATGGACAAGGTCGACGGTCCGTACTACTTCTTCAAGGCGATCCAGCGCACGCGCGGGCTGATCCCCGAGTGGATGCCGCTCGTCGGACTCGACCTCGGCAAGACGAACGTCGTCCCCGTCGACTGGGTCGCGGGCGCGCTCGACCACATCGCGCACGAGCCCGACCTCGACGGCCGCGCCTTCCACCTGACCGACCCGAAGGGGCAGAAAGTGGACGAGCTCTACAACGAGTTCGCGTCCGCCGCGCACGCTCCGAAGGTCGCCGTCAGCGTCGACAAACGGCTGACGGACATCGTCCCGAAGTGGCCGCTGAAGCTGGCGCTGGCGCTGCCGCCGCTGCACCAGGCACAGAGCATCACGCTGCGCGAGCTGGGGATCCCGGGAGAGGTGATCGAGCACATGGAGCTGAAGCCGGAGTTCGATACGCGCGAGGCGGGCCGGACGCTGCAGGGCTCGTCGCTGGAGAGCCCGCCGCCGCTGCACGACTACGCGCCGCGGCTGTGGGACTACTGGGAGCGCGAGATGGACATCGGCGTCACGCGCGGACGCTCGCTGCAGGAGGAGCTGGGCGGCAAGCACGTGCTGATCACGGGCGCCTCCTCTGGGATCGGCTGGGCGACGGCGCTGAAAGTCGCGGCCGCGGGCGGGGTGCCGCTGCTGGTCGCGCGGAACGTGGAGAAACTCGAGGAGCTGCGCGCGGAGATCGTCGCGGGCGGCGGCACCGCGTACGTCTACGCGGCGGACCTCTCGGACATGGAGTCGGTCGAACGGCTCCTCGAGCGCGTGCTGGCCGATCACCGCAACGTGGACATGCTCGTGAACAACGCGGGGCGCTCGATCAGGCGCTCGATCGCGCTCAGCTACGACCGCTTTCACGACTTCGAACGGACGATGCAGCTGAACTACTTCGGCGCGGTCAAGCTGATCATCGGGCTGATGGGCCACATGCGCGAGCGCGGGAAGGGCCACATCGTGAACATCTCCTCGATCGGCGTGCAGACCAACCCGCCACGCTTCTCCGCCTACGTCGCCTCGAAGGCCGCGCTCGACGCGTTTACCAGGGTCGTCTCCAGCGAGGTGGTCGGCGACGGGGTGACGTTCACGACGATCCACATGCCGCTCGTGCGCACGCCGATGATCGCGCCTACGAAGATGTACGACGCGTTCCCCGCGATCACCCCGGAGGAGGCGGGCGACATGATCTGCGAGGCGCTCCGCACGCGCCCGAAGCACATGGGCACGAGGCTGGGCACGTTCGGCGAGGTCGCCTACACGCTCGCCCCGCGCGCGGTCGACCAGCTGCTGCACCTCGCCTACCGCGTGTTCCCCGACTCGGCCGCGTCGAAGGGGCACAAAGACACGGAGGAGCACGCCTCGTTCGAGCAGATCGCGATGGCGACGTTGACAAGGGGCGTTCACTGGTAGGGCAAGCGAGCCCCGCGATCGAAGTTCAGGGCCTGACGAAGCGCTACGGCGAGCACGAGGCCGTGCGCGGGATCGATCTCACGGTCAGACGCGGCGAGGTGTTCGGCCTGCTCGGGCCGAACGGCGCCGGGAAGACGACGACGGTCGAGATCCTCGAGGGGTACCGCGCACGCACGGGCGGAGAGGTGTCGGTGCTGGGGTATGACCCGGCGAAGCGGCAGATCGAACTGCGCAAGCGGATCGGGATCGTGCTCCAGAGCGGCGGCATCTACAGCCACGTGACCCCGCGTGAGGCGCTGGAGCATTGGGCGAGCTTCTACCCACGGCCGCGGGATGTAGAGGAGGTGTTGCGGCTGTCCGGGTTGGAGGCGAAGGCCGATGCCCGTGCCCGTACGCTCTCCGGTGGGCAGTTGCGACGGCTGGACTTCGCGTTGGCGCTCGTCGGCGACCCCGAGCTGATCTTCCTCGACGAGCCGACCACGGGCTTCGACCCGGCCGCTCGGCGAGACGCATGGGAGACGGTGCGGAACCTCAGAGAAGGCGGGAAGACGATCCTGCTGACGACGCACTACCTCGACGAGGCGCAGGCGCTCGCGGACAGGGTCGCGATCGTGAAGGACGGGCGCGTGCTCGCGGTCGGGCCGCCCCGCGAATTGATGGCCCACCCACCCGCCCACACACCAGGTGCGGCGCGGTACACGGTCGCGTACAGGGGTGCGAACGGGGAGCGGGTCGAGCGCCAGACGGAGGATCCGACATGGTTGTTGAATGAACTGACGAACGCGGCCTTGGAGAAAGGCGAGCGCCTGGAGGAGCTGAGCGTGGGCAGACCGACGCTCGAGGATGTCTATCTGGAGCTCACGGCAGATGCCTGACGCGGTCGCGCTCACATGGCGGCAGTACCGCCTCGAGCGGAGGATGTTCTGGCGCAATCCGAGCGCGGCGTTCTTCAACTTCGTGCTCCCGCTCCTGTTCCTCGTCGGCGGCGGGGCGATCCTCAGCGGCAACCAGGATGACCTGGACAAGCTCGTGCCGGCGATCGCGGGGATGAGCGTGATGTCGACGACGTTCACCGCGCTCGCCTACAACATCGTCTTCCTGCGCGAGCGCGGCGTGCTGAAGCGGATTCGCGGCACGCCGCTGCCGACGGGCTCCTACTTCGGCGGCGTCGCCGCGAATGCGGTCACGAACACGGCGCTTCAGATCGCGATCGTCGTGCTCGCGGGGCGGCTCTTCTTCGGGATCGGCTGGCCCGTGCACTGGGGCGAGCTGGTCGTGTTCGTGCTCGTCGGCGTCGTCAGCTTCGCCGCGCTCGGCGTCTCCTTCGCGCACGCGATCCCGAACTTCGAGTCGACCGCCGCCTACGTGAACGCGGTGTTCCTGCCGGTCGTGTTCGTCTCCTTCTACGCGTTCGACACCGCGAGCGCCCCCGCGTTCGTGCGCGGGGTCGCCGACGCGCTGCCGTTGAAGCCTCTGATCGAGGGGCTGAGCGGCGCGATCGTGACCGGCTCGAGCCTCGCGAGCAACCTCGGCGCGCTGGCGGTGATCGCGGGCTGGGGGGTCGTCGGCGGGTGGCTCGCGGTGCGGGGTTTCTCCTGGGAGGGGCGCCGCGGATAGGCTGTGCCGGGGTCCGAGTGAGCCGCGCCGAATCGGAGCGGCGGACGACCGACTAGCGCAGGAACCGCTGCAGCTAAGGGGTCAGCTGGGAACGTCGGGAAACGGCTCGGTCAGATCGGCGAGCGCGTAATCGGGCTTCGCCTCGCGCAGTTCGCCGAGGTCGTATTTGCCGGTCGCCACCCCGACCGCGACGACGCCGGCGCCCCGCGCGGCGGAGATGTCGAGTGGGGTGTCCCCGACGACCGCCACCTGGCGCGGGTCGAGGGACTTGCCGAGCAGGCGCTCGCCGCGCCCGATCGCGGCGCGGGTGAGCTCGACGCGGTCCTCGGAGTCCGAGCCATAGCCGCCGACGAGGAAGAAGTGGTTCAGCCGCGCGCGGCCGAGCTTCGCGTGCGCCCCGGCCTCGAGCGCACCCGTCGTCACGCCGAGCAGCACGCCGGCGTGGTGCAACCGGGGTAGCAGCTCCGAGACGCCCGGCAGCACGCGATAGCCCTCCGACGAGGCGACGTAGTCGGGCAGCACCGACAGATAGGCGGCCATCAGCCGCGCCAGCTCCTCGCCCGAGGGCTCGTGGCCGAGCGCCTCGGTGAACGTCTTGCGCGCGACCACCGGATCGGTCATGCCGGCGCTCGAGTACCTGCCGATGTCGACCCCCGGCCGGTCGAACGCGTGCTCGAACGCCCACGTCCAGCTGCGCGCGCCGGCGCCGCCGGTGTCGAGGAGCGTGCCGTCGATGTCGAACAGGATCAGCTTCAGCGGCGGCATCGCGTCATTCTCCCCCGCGGCGAGCGTGTGTGCGGCGCGACCGAGCCAGCCCTGGACAAGATAGTTGTTTGCACAAGCATCTGCTACGTTGGTCACGACAAGTAGTGTGCCCCGAGTGGGCGTGCCAAAACCGATTTCCGAAAGGCAGCCCCATGTCCCCAGAGTCCGCCACCGCCACCGCATCCCCCGCGACCATCCTCCCCGCCGGCACCTGGCAGGTCGACAAAGTTCACTCGAGCGTCGAGTTCCAGGTCAAACACCTCGGGATCGCAACCGTCAAGGGCCTCTTCAAAGAGTTCGAGGGCACGCTCGAGGTCGGCCCCGATGGCGCCGTCGCCTACGGCACCGTCAAGACCGCGAGCGTCGACACGCGCGAGCCCCAGCGCGACGAGCACCTGCGCTCGGCGGACTTCTTCGAGGTCGAGCAGTACCCCGAGATCGGCTTCCGCTCGACCGCGATCAACCCCACCGGCGAGGACGAGTTCGAGATCGTCGGCGACCTCTCGATCCACGGCGTCACACGCTCGGTCACGCTGCGGGCCACGCTCGAGGGCATCGAGCCCGAGGATCCCCAGGGCAACACACGGGTCGGCATCTCCGCCGGCGCCCAGATCAACCGCTCGGACTTCGAGATGCGCTTCAACGCAGCCCTCGGCTCCGGCAACGTGGTCGTCAGCGACAAGGTCAAGATCCTCGTCGAGGTGTCCGCGGTCAAGGCCTGAGCGCTCCGCGAGGCCGCTGGGTGACCTCAGACTGCCAGGAGGTCGCCCAGCGCATCGTCCACCGCCGCGAGCGTGTCCGCGCTGAGCACGATCCCGGAGGCCGACGCGTTGGCGTGCACCTGCTCGGGGCGGCTGGCGCCGACGATCGCCGAGGCCACATTCGATTGGCGCAGCACCCACGCGAGCGCCAGCTGGGGCATCGTCAGACCCGCCTGCTCAGCGACCGGCTTCAGGCGCTCCACGGCCTCGAGCACGCGGGGCTCCACGAGCCAGTTGATGAAGTCGCTCATGCTCTCGCTCGCCGCGCGGGAATCGGCCGGAGGCGGCTCGCCCGGGCGGTACTTGCCCGTGAGCACACCCTGCGCGAGCGGGGACCACACGATCTGCGAGATGTCCTCCTGTTCGCACAGCGGGATCACCTCCGCCTCGGGTCCTCGCCACAGGATCGAGTACTGCGGCTGACTGGAGACCCAACGCTCGGTATTCGGCAGCGCGAACGAGGCTTCGATCTTGTCAACCGGCCATTCGCTGAAGCCGATGTGGCGCGCCTTGCCGGCCTGCACGACCTCGGTGAGCGCCGCCATCGTCTCCTCCAGCGGCGTGTCCTCGTCGTAGCGATGGCACTGGTAAAGGTCCACGTAGTCCGTTTTCAGGCGCTCGAGCGAGGCGTCGATCTGCTTGTGGATCTGCGCCGCCGAGAGACCGCGGTCGGTCGGCGACATTTCGAAGTAGACCTTCGTCGCGAGCACGTACTCGGAGCGCTCGTACCCGCTCAATACCTCTCCCAGCAGTGTCTCCGACGCACCTTTCCCATAGACGTTGGCGGTGTCGATGAAGTTGATCCCCGCGTCGAACGCCGCCTTCACACACGCCTCGGCTTGCTCCCGCGCCACCCCACCGGAGTACGTCAGCCAGGAGCCGAGGCTGATCTCGGAGACCTCGATCCCGCTGGAGCCGAGCTTGCGGAAGTTCATGCTCCGAGCTTAGCCGCTGACGCGATCTGTAACCGACGCGAGCGCGGGCGGCCGTCTACCGCCGCCGCCCCTGCGCGAAGCTCTGCACTGGCGGGGCGACGGCGCGCATGCTCGAGCCGACCTCGACGAACCGCTCGAGTGGCGCCAGCTCGCGCACGATCACGTTGACGATCGGCGGGATCCGCTCGCGCTCGCCGGCCTGTCCTTCCCCCGGCTCGCCGCTCCCCCCGGCGCGCTCCCGCGGCAGCTGTACCACCTGATCCTGCCCCGCCCGCTCCAGACGACCGCGCGCCAGCAGCAAAGGCTCGGCGCGCGCGAGGTGGCGGTGGCGCTCGTACACCGCGCGGGGCACGATCAAGTTGATCGTGCCGAGCTCGTCCTCGAACAGCAGGAACATCGTGCCCTTGGCGGTGCCGGGCCGCTGACGGGCGATCACCAGACCGGCGACCGTCACAGCGCTGCCGGTGGGCAGGCGCGCGAGCTGGGCGCTGGTACTCAGCCCGCTCTTCCGCAGGCGCGGGCGCAGCGCGGCCATCACATGATCTCCCACCGTCACCCCGCTGGTGGCGTAGTCGGCGATCAGACGCTGCCAGCGGGTCAGAGGACGCAGCCGAGGAGCCGCCGCCGGCTCCAGGGGCAGAGCGAGCTGCGTGTCGTCACCCACAGCTTCGCCCGTGGCCACCACCCCCAGCTGCCACAGCGCCTCGCGCCTGCGCGCCTGCTCACCCAGGGCGGACTCCACGAGGCTGTCGCACGCGCCCGACCAGGCGAGCTGCTCCAAGGTGGGACGTCCGGCCCCGACCCGGGCGGCGAGCTCGGCGAGGCTCGCGAAGCGGCCGCCGCGCTCGCGCTCGGCCACCAGCGCCCGCACCTCGGCGGCACGCACGCCCTTGATGTAGCCAAGCCCCAGCCGCACGCCCAGCCGAGACTCCCCCGCCCCGGCCTCCTCCACCGAGCACTCGACCTGCGAGGCGTTCACGTCGAGCCCCAGCACGGGAATAGCGGCCCCCCCGCCCTCCCGATGTTCGGCCTCGTGCAGCAAAGTGTCGGGCGCGTAGAAGCCCATCGGCTGCTCGTTGAGCAGCGCGCAGAGGAACTCGGGGCCGTAGTGGACGCGCAGCCACGTCGACTGATAGGCGAGCAGGCCGAAGGCGGCGCCGTGCGCCTTCGGAAAGCCGAAGCCGGCGAAGCCGGCGACCATCTCCCACACGCGCTGCGCCGTCTGCGGATCGGCGCCGACGTGGCGCCACGCGCCCGCGACGAAGCTCTCGCGGTATGACTGCAGCATCTCGTGCGAGCGCTTGCGGCTCATCGCCCGACGCAGGCCGTCCGCATCGCGCGGGGAGAATCCGGCGAAGGCCTGGGCGACCTCCATCACCTGGTCCTGGAAGATCACCGTGCCCAGCGTGCTCTCCAGCACCGGCTCCAGGGACGGATGCTCATAGGGAATCTCGTACCCAGGGTCCTCGCGCAGGCGCCGGCGGCGCTCGATGTAGGGGTTGATCGCGCCCCCCTGGATCGGCCCGGGCCGCACGATCGCGACCTGCACGGTCAGGTCGTCGAGGTCTTCCGGAAGCGTACGCCGCAGCGACTGCATCTGGGCGCGGCTCTCGATCTGGAAGACGCCGACCGTGTCGGCCTTGCGGATCGCCTGGAAGGTCTCGCGATCGTCGAACGGGATCCGCGAGAGGTCGATCGTTTCTGAGCGCGCGTGGGCGATCAGATCGACGCAGCGCTCGACCGCCGAGAGCATCCCCAACCCGAGCAGGTCGATCTTCAGAAAGCCTGCGTCCGCACAGGAGTCCTTGTCCCACTGCACCATCTGCCGTCCCGCCATCGCCGCCGGCACGACAGGGCAGCAGTCGACCAACGGTCGCGTCGCGACGACCATCCCGCCCGAATGCTGGGAGAGATGGCGCGGCAGCCTTTGCGCCTCCGCGACCAGGCGTCCGAGCCAGGCCCAACGCGGGGAGCCCGAGGGCAGCTCCTGCTCGGCTGAGCCCGCGTAGTGCTCGGCCGAGCGCGCCACGCGCTCGATCTCACCGGCGGGCAGGCCCAATACCTTGCCGAGCTCGCGGATCGCCCCGCGCGCGCGGAAAGTCGGGAAGGCGGCGACCAGCGCCGCGCGCTCGGAGCCGAAGCGCTCGTGCACGCGCGGGATCAGCGCCTCGCGGATGTCGCGGGGGAAGTCGAGGTCGATGTCGGGCAAGCTCTCCAGGCCCGTGTGCAGGAAGCGCCCGAGCAGCAGCCGGTTGCGGATCGGGTCGATGTGGGAGAGGCCCGTGAGGTAGCAGACGATCGAGGAGACCGAGGAGCCGCGGCCGCGGCCGGGTGCCAGCAGCGAGCGCGGGGAATCGACCCCGACCTCCCCTCCGTCCCTTCCCCTGACCTCCACCGCCACCTCGCGCGCGAGCTCGAGCATCTCGTGATGCAGCAGAAAGAAGCCGGCGAGTCCGAGCTCGTCGATCACGTGCAACTCCTCGCGCAACCTCCCCTCCGCCTGCGTGCGCTCACCCGCCGGACAGCACCCGGGCCCGTAGCGATCCCCCAGGCGCGCCTCGCAGAGCTCGATCAGGCGCCGCAGCGAGCTCGGATCCTCCGCCCCCGGGTAGCGGTAGCCGAGGTCGCTGCACAGGTCGAAGCTCAGCGACTCGGCAAGGTTGAGCGTCTCGCGCACCGCCTCGGGGTGGTCGGCGAAGCGGCTGGCCATCGCCCGGGGCGTGCTCAGCACGTGGCTGTGGTTGCCGCGCCTGCGCGGCTCGGAGGCCTCGAGCGTGGAGTGCAGGCGCAGCGCCACGAACGCATCCTGCAGCTCCGCGCGCGAGCGGGCGTGGGCGTGCACGTCGCCGGTGGCCACGCATGCCACCCCCAGCCGCCGGGCGAGCGCGACGAGCGCCCGGTTGCGCGCGCGGTCGTGACGGCCGTAGGGGCGCTGCAGCTCGACCCGCAGACACTCCGGTCCGAAAGCGTCGAGCAGCCGTCTCGCGGTCGACTCGTCGCGTACGCCGCGCGCGGCGCAGCCGGTCAGGCAGAGGAGCCCCTCGGCGTGCTCCAACACCGTCTCCAATGCCACCGCCGGCTCGCCACGTGCGCGCCCTGCGCGTGTGTTGGCATGCGCGTGGGTGAGGATCCGGCAGAGGTTGCTCCAGCCCCGTGCGTCGCGCACGAGCAGCGTCAGGTGGCGGCCGCCGGCATCGCCGCCAAGGAGCCCTCCGCGAGACGCCCTGCCGCCGCCGGTTCGCGCGCCCGCCGCAGCCGCCGCCGGAGCCGCCGCCGGAGCCGCCGCCGGAGCCGCCGCCGCGGCCGCCGCCGGAGCTGGAGTCAGGTCGATCTCCGCCCCGTGGAGCGCGCGTACCCCCCGATCGCCGGCCGCCCGAGCGAGCTCCATCGAGCCCGACACCGAGTTGTGGTCGGTCAGCGCCAGCGCCGTGTGGCCGAGCTCCGCCGCGCGCTGGACGAGCTCGTCCGGCAACGAAACGCCGTCGAGGAACGAGAAGGCCGAATGGCAGTGCAGCTCCACGTAGGGCGGGGTGCCCGACACCCCGATCATGCCGCCTGGGTGAACCAGCCACCGGAGCGCAGGTCGTGGAAGACGACGAGGTTGCGCCCGCGCGCATCGACCATCTCCCAGTAGCGGCGGCGCAGCGGCCGCTCGGTCCACCAGCGGTCCTCCACCAGCCAGGACTCGCGCACCGCCTCGATCCTCCGGCCGTCCACCATACGGGGCGTGCCCTCGGCGCCAGCCCGCACACGCACGGCACGGGGCAGGTTCAGTGCCCGGCTCTTCCCTTTCATCCTGGGGTCCGCAGGACAAGCTGGTCAAGAACGCAGGGAGCGTGGCGTGCTACGCACGCGAGCGACCGAGGACGCTGGCCGATCCCGGACGATCGGTCCAGCGCCGTCATGCGGACCCCAGGAAGGGCGTGAAGACGACCCGTCGCTCTGGCACGCGTGAGTCCTCATCGACACACAGGGCGCGCAGCGCCGCTTCGGGCCCGGCCACCGTGCGAACCTGGGAGACGGCCTCGCGCAGGCATTCCAGGCGCGCCGTGCGCGCGGACTGCAGCAGCGTCCCCTGCTCGCCGTCGGCCGGCCCGAAGCGCTCCACGGCCAGGCGCAGGGCATCGGCGGGCGCGGGCAGCAGCGCCAACCGCAGCGACAGGGCAAGGCGCATGCGCCGCGCGTCCGAGAGCGCCTGGCGGAACACCACCCGCTCCTGCCATGTCCCGCCCTCCACCAGCCGCGCCGACAGCGACGCCGCGCGCAGCGTGCGCCCGGAGCGCTCGGGCCGCGCCAGGAGCCGGTCGACGAGCACGCCCAACACCCGTTCCAGCGCCGGCCCGGAGCCCGGCTCGCCCAGCTCGAGCGTCTCCTCCAGGCGATCCTCGACCCTGCGCGTGCGCAGCGGCGTATCTGCGCCGCCGGCCAGACGATGGGCGAGGACACCAGCCTCGCCAAAGCGATCGGCGACCGCGTCGGGGCGGGCGGGACTCAATGCGCGCAGCTCCCCCAGGGTGCGCACACCCAGCCGCCGCAGGGGCTCCACCAGCGCGGCGGTCTCCGCCCGGAAGCGCAGCAGCTCGAGCGGTTGCGCGGCGAGGTAGCGCCGCGCGCCTTTCTCCTCCACGACCACCGCCCGGCGCGAGCCGGCGTCGAGCGCCGCCGCCAGCGCACAGAAGCGCGTCGGCCCGGCGCCCACCCGCGCCGCGCGGCCGACGCCTGTTGAGCATTCCCCATCGATCGACGATCGCCCAACAGCACGGACGGCCTCGCGCGCGGCGGCGATCACACCTTCCTCACCGCCGTGCAACCCACGCAGGCCGTCGGCAGCGAAGTAGGCCAGGCCCGGGCGGTCCAGCTCGAGCGCCGCGCCGATCCCCTCCAGCGCGCGCGCCACCGCCTCCCACACGCGGGCGACCCCCAGCGGATCGGCCGCCACCAAACCCAGCTCGGGGCAGCGCGCCAGCGCCTCGCCCAGCGCCATCCCGGCCTGCACCCCGAAGGCCTCCGCCGCACCCGACACCTCTCCCACGCGCCCCTCTCCCCCGGGCAGCGGAGCGATCGCCAGCGCGCGCCCGGCCAGCGACTGCTGGGCGATCTCCGCTCGGCCCCCGGCGGCGACCGCGAGCTCGAGCTCGAAACGGGGCAGATAGACGCATACGACCATATACGAACATATGTTCCCAGTCGATTCGGATGGATATATCCGGGTTCTGGGGTGGGTGGGGTTCAGGAGATCAAGGGTGATCTGACCCCGGCATTCTTGTCGAGCCCCATAATCCAAAAATATAGGTGGTAGGTGGTAGGTGGTAGGTGGTAGGTGGTAGGTGGTAGGTGGTAGACTTAATCACGTGAAGAAGACCAGCATCTATCTGGATCCCGATATTGATCGAGCCCTCCGCCGTAGAGCCACCGCCGAAGGCATCACCAAGGCCGCATTGATCCGTAACGCCCTCGCATCCGCCGTTGCCCCGACAACATGGGTGCGGCCGCTGGCGTGCGGAGTGTTCAACGGACCCGGTGACCTCTCTGAGAACATCGACCGCTATCTATCGAGCACAGGCTTTGGCGAGAGTTGATAGTTCTCGACACATCGGTCGCGCTCGCCTTCATGGATGGGCGCGATGGCCACCACGAGCAGGTACGCAACTGGATCGGAACGATCGATGAGGAGTTGAGCACCACCCCGCTGATCGTGGCGGAGCTCGACCATCTCGTCTCCCGACAGGGAGGCCCGGCAGCCGCGCGAGCCTTACGCCGAGATCTGGATCGCGGCGCCTATCTCATCGAATGGTGGCCCACTGCGATTCATGAGGCGATCGCCGTCGCCGAGCGCTACAAGTCGATGGAGCTCGGGCTCGCCGACGCCTCGCTCGTTGTCCTCGCGGCACGCTTGCAAACCACGGACATAGCGACCCTGGATGAACGTCACTTCCGCGCGCTGAAACCACTGTCCGGCGCCAAGACGTTCACGTTACTGCCGACCGACGCGTCCTGAGGCTTCTCAGGCTAATTTCGCGCCACCACAACGGCCAACGCGCCCTCGGCGGGCGAGATCTGGGCGGCCAAGGCCGGCCCTGCACAGCGTCCGCGCCCTCCACAAACGCCCAGCCGGCCGCACGGAGCTCGATCCGACGAAGGCCCGCCACCCGCGCCGGCGCCCCACCTCGCCTAATCCATCGTCAGCGGCCCCTCCGCCGATCCACTGAGGAACTGCCGCACGAACGCGTTGTCGGAGGAGAACATGCGCTCGGCGTCACCCGCTTCCACGATCCGGCCACGCCACAACAAGGCGATGTACTCGCCGATCTGCCGCGCGGAGGCGATGTTGTGGGTGACGACGATGTAGGTGCCGCCGTAGATCTTGTGCATCTCCTGGATCAGATCGCACAAAAGCGCGGTGCGCACGGGGTCGAGACCCGAGTCGGGCTCGTCGAAGATCACGATGTCGGGCTCCATCACGAGCGCGCGCGCGAAGCCGGCGCGCTTGCGCATCCCCCCCGAGAGCTGGTTGGGCATGTCGTCGAGCGCGTCGATGAGACCGACGTCCTGAAGGCGCTGGCGGACGATCTCGGAGATCTTCGCCTCGGAGTAGTCGGTGTGCTGGCGCAGGGGGAAGGCGACGTTGTCGTACACCGACATCGACCCGAACAGCGCCCCGTCCTGGAACAGCACGCCGACTTTGCGCCGCAGGGTGAGCAGTTCCGGCATCGTCAGGCTGGGGACGGACTGCCCGCGCACGATGACGTCGCCGGAGTCGGGGAACATCAGCCCGATCAGGTGCTTGATCAGCACGCTCTTGCCCGTGCCCGAGGGGCCGAGCACGACGGTGATCGTCTCGTCGGGGATCGCGACGTTGAGGCCGTTGAGGACGGGGACCCCGCCAAGGCGCTTGTGCACGTCGATGCAGCGGATCGACCAGTTGCCGTCGGCGGGGTCGCCGGTGAGGTCGAGTTCGTTGGAGTGGTACTCGAACTCCTCCGCCTCCGCCGCGAGCGTGGCCTGGTCCTCCGCGCCCAAGTCCCCCTCGCCCTCGAGCGCGCCGCCGCCGGTCTCCATGCCGTCCATACTAATCGGCGGCGCGACGCCGATCAACCCGAGGCCTATTTCCCGTTGTAGGCGACGTGCGGGAACTGACTGGTCTGCCCGTTGAACGTGAACGGGCTCTGCTGCAGGCAGGGCGGCGCGGGTACCGAGTTGGTGGAGCTTTCGGGGGCGTTGGCGACGTGCAGTTCGACGAGCTGTTCGATGATGCCCTGCGAGACGGTGGCGTTGGCCGGGCCGCTCACCGCGGGCGCCGAGTTAGCGCACGTGCCGGCGCTGAACACCGGCAGGCCGCCGGCGAGCGTGCCGAGCGTGCCCGGCTTGAAGTACGGGTTGCCCCGGTCGGTGCCGATCCGCTGCGAGTAGGCCGCGAGGCCCTGCGGCGTGACCACCTGCATCGAGCGCAGGTAGTGCTCCGGTGGGCCCGCCCCACCCGTGTTGGAGTTGGAGGTGTGGGCCTCGCTGGCGGCGGTGACGTTGGCGAACAGCGCCTGCAGCTCGGGCACGTATTCGCCGACGTACTTCAGGAACGGGTCGAAGTTGTGCAGCACCGGGCTGGTGTTTTCGAGGATCGGGACGGTCAGGTTGAGCTCCTTGGCGACGTCCGGCAGGCCGAGCTTCGCGGCCTTCGTCAGCGGCCCGAGCGCGGTCAGGAAGGTGTTGAAGGAGGGCGCGAAGGTCTTCGTCTGCCGCGACAGTTTGCCGAGCTGGCGCTCGGAGGCCTGGAACTGGACTAGGAACGGGCTGGAGAGGGCGGCGAACTTGTCGAGTTCTTTGAAGGCGACGGTCGAGTTGTGCTCGAACGCCGGCAGTTCGCGGAAGGCCTGGGCGAACCCCTGGCTGCCGGCGGACGCCGCGCGGAAGGCGTGTTCGCTGTTGACGATCAGTTCTTCGAGCTCGTGATTGCGCGCGCCGAGCGCGTTGAAGACGACGCCGGTGTTGTGCACCAGCGCGGTCACCGCCCCTTCCTGGGAGGCGAGCAGCGTGACCAGCTTGTTGGCGTTTTCGACGAACGGTTCGAGTTCGGCGAAGTCGGAGTTGACCTGTTCGCCCTGCCCGTTGATCCCCTGCGCGACCGACTGCTGCCATTCCTGGAAGGCGCGGCGCGTCCTCGGGTCCAGGGCGGAGAGGATGTCGTCGAGCGTCACCGACGGTTCGACCCGGCTCTGCGCGAGCCTGCCGCCGTCGGCCAAGAAGGGGGCGTTGTTGCCCTTGGGGATCAGCTGCACATAGGTCTCCCCCAGCAACGTCTTCTGGCGCAGGACCGCGTGCATGTTCGAGCGCAGCGGCGCGTAGCGGCTTTCGATTTCGATCGTCGCGTCGGTGAGTCCTTCCTTGCCGAGCTTGACCGAGACCACGTGGCCGACGTCGACGCCGGAGATCCGCACATTCGACTGTTCGGCGAGCGCCAGCGCGCGCGGGAAGGCGACGACCATGCGATAGCCCTTCGCCTTCAGCGGCAGCGGGCCGCCGAACGCCTCCCAGAGGAACAGCAGCAGCCCGAAGCAGCTCAGCACGAACAGCCCGATCACGAGGATGTTGGCCAATGTGGGGGCGCGCTTCTGCATCGCTCAGCCACCTCCCCCGCCGCCGGCGGCCGCGGGCCGCTTGGCGCTGTCGTGGCGCCGGCCGAACGCGCTGCCCCCGAGCCCGGTGAGCAGACCCGTCGAGCTCGTGGATTTACTCGACCCGCGTGCCGCGCTCGCGATCACACTCGTGGCCGCACTTTCTGGACATGCCAGCTCGCCGGAGGACAGCCTCGATTCCTTGGTCGGCGCGTTGAGCAGGCCGAGCAGCAGCCTGACCGTCGGGTTGACTTCCCCGGCCCCTTTCAGGATCGGCACAACTTGGCAGCTGAAGTAGGCGAGCGTCTGTCCGAGCGGGCCGTGCGCGTCGGCGCTGCTGACCGAGCTGTTGAAGTTGTGGATCCCCCAGTCGATGAAGAACAGGAACCCACCGCGATTGACACCCGGGTTGTAGGCGAACTCGTTGAAGAGTTCGTTCAGCACCGCGAAGCCGCTCGCGAGCTTCGGGAACGCTTCGCTCAGTTCCTTCGTCGCCGGCCCGATCTCGTTGATGACGGGCAGGATCTGGCGCGCGAACGGGCGGATCTCGTTCTTGAAGACCGGCGTCGTCTTGCGCGCGAGTTCGCGCGTGGCGATCTCCGCCGGAGCCGTCGCCTTCGCGAACGGCTGCAGCTCCTTGGCCGTGGGGCCGAGCACGGTCGCGGCCGTCGCCAGCTTGCCGAGGCCCTGCTTGGTCTTCGCGAGCGCCCCGGGCAGCAGCCCGATCGTGCTTTCGACGCTCCTGTCCTCTGCGGCGAACGTCTTGAAGACCGCGTTGGATGAGTCGACCAGCTCGGCCAGCTGCTTGTCCTTGCCGCCGACCGCTTCCAGCAGCAGCCGGAAGTTGTGGATCGAGGTGGCGATCTCTTCGTGGCGGACGGCGAGCTGCGAGGAGATCTCCTGGAAGTCGCGCGCGGTCGGGTCGAAGCGCTTGAGCGCCGCGGACAGCGGCTGGCCGTTGTCCTTCAAGCCTTCGCCGGCGCCGGCCAGCAGCTCCTGCAGGTAGGCGCGCGATTCCGCATCGAGTGCCCCAAGGAATTCTTCGAGGTTGCCATCGGGCGCGGTCTGCGAGAGCGAGAGCGTCGCGCCGCTCTGCAGGGCACCGCTGGCGGGTGTCCCCGGGTTGACCTCGACCGTCTCGTCCTTCAGCTGGGTCTTCGGGCGCAGCAGCATCGTCGCGTTCTTGTAGATGCGCCCCTGCGCGTATTTCGGGACCAGGTGCATCGTCACCGTCGCGACCCCGTGGTTCAGATCGACGTTCGCGATTTCCCCGATCTTCGCGCCGGCGATCGTGACCGCCTGCCCCTGCCCCGGCGCAACCGCCGCCGCGGTCTGGAAGTCGCCATTCAACGTGAAATAGCTTTTCCCGAGCACCGGCACCCACGGGGGCAGCTTGAGGTTCTGGTGGGAGAGGACGTAGCCGCCGACGAACGCCGCGAACACGATCATCGCGACCACCGCGATGAACGCCGAGCGGTAGCGGCGGATCTGATCGCGGACGCCCAGCCCGCCCTCGTGGGACTCTTTGGGGGTGTTGGGGTTCATCCGCCGGCTCCATCCGCGGGGCCCGATGCCGATGGCCCGTTGAAGTTCGGCACCGCCTGGGTGTAGCAGGGCACCATCGGCTTGTACGGCGGCTCTTCGGCGGGGAAGGCTGGACGGGT
>DATCFG010000059.1:0-49987 GCA_036509655.1 Solirubrobacteraceae bacterium
AGGTAGTACAGCGAGGCGTCGGGGTCCGATCCCCTGGTGGCCTTGATCCAGGCGGAGATGTAGTCGTAGTGGCGGTCCCCTCCTTTGTCGTACAGGATCGCCCGCTGTTGCAGCGCGTCCTCGGCGCGCGCGATCGTGACGCGTTCCTCGCCGAGCTCCGTGGCCGTGGCAAGCGCCAGCTCGAGCGCGTTCAGTGCCGTGCGCGCGTCGCCAACGCTGCGCGCGGCGAGGAAGGCGAGGGCGTCGTCGTCGATCGCGATCTCCGCACCGCCCTGCCCTTGGGTCTCGTTCGCCTGCTCCAAAGCCTCGCCGTCTCGCCGATCGGCGCCGCGCGAGGCCACCGCCCGCCGCAGCACCGTCCCGATCTCGTCGTCGCTCAATGCCCGCAGCGCGTAGACGCGCGTGCGCGAAAGCAGCGCCCCGTTGACCTCGAACGCGGGGTTCTCCGTTGTGGCGCCGATCAGCGTGACCAGCCCGTCCTCGACCGCCGGCAGCAGCGCGTCCTGCTGGGCCTTGTTGAAGCGGTGGATCTCGTCGAGGAAGAAGATCGTAGGGGTCCCGCCCGCCCCGTCCACCCCGTGGACCCCGCCCGCCCCGGGGGTGGGTGGGCCGCTCATCCTGCGGCGGTGCGCCGCCCGCTCGAGCACGGCGCGTACCTCGGCGCGGCCGGCCTGCACGGCGCTCAGCTCCTCGAACACCGCATTTGAACGCTCCGCGAGGATCCGCGCGAGCGTCGTCTTGCCGGTGCCGGGCGGTCCGTAGAGGATCATCGAGTGGGGGTGCCCCTGCTCGATCGCCGTCCGCAGCGCCGAGTCCGGCCCCAGGAGATGCGCTTGGCCGACGAAGTCGGCGAGCGTCGCTGGGCGCACGCGCGCCGCCAGCGGGCGGTCGTCGCTTCCGCCTTTCCCGGGCGGGCCACGTTCGGGGCTGCGCCCCGGATCGGGATCCGGCGCGGCGTCATCGGACTCGAACAGCGTGTCCATCCGCTCAGTATCGCGCGCGTGGATTTATGTTCGAGGGAAGGTTGTCGAAGAGGGCGTGTCGAACTGTAAAACCCGTGTTTCTCTTGTATTGCCAATCGGATTCCGCTAATGGGGAAGGGTCGATTAGATGAGCACTGGCGCCGCCGAGCTGTGGGGTGGATCGGGTCCCGCCCGCCCGACCGGCGCCGGAGGCCCGGGCGGGACGCCCGGCGAGTTCCAGTTCCCGCTTCCGGAGAGCGGCGTCGCGGCGCGCTCGCCGTTGCAGCTGTTCTGGCGTCGCTTCCGCCGCGACCGGGTCGCGCTCTGCTCGCTCGCCTTCGTCGTGTTCCTGTTCGTCGTCGCGCTCGCGGCGCCGCTGATCGTGAAACTGCTCGGCCTGCCGGGGCCGAACGTGCAGAACCCGAACCTGACGGACTCCTTCGGCTCGCCGCTCGGGCCCAGCCTCGCCCATCCGTTCGGCGTCGACCAGCTCGGGCAGGACGTGGCCTCGCGCGTGATCTACGGCACGCGCGTGGCGCTCGAGGTGGGGATCTTCGGCACGGCCGTCGCGACGCTGATCGGCATCGTGATCGGGACGCTTGCCGGTTTCTACCGTGGCTGGGTCGACACGCTGCTCTCGCGGTTGATCGACGTCGTGCTGTCGATCCCGATTCTTTTGCTCGGGCTCGGCATCGGCGCGGCGTGCGCCGTCAGGGGTTGCGTCGGGGGCACGGTCCAGCCGGGCCTCGGGCTGGTGATCTTCCTGATCGCGCTCGCCAACTGGACGTACATCGCGCGGATCGTCCGCGGCCTCGTGCTGAGCCTGCGCGAGCGCGAGTTCGTGCAGGCCTCGCGCGCGCTCGGCGCCTCGGACGCGCGGATCATGTTCCGCGAGATCTTCCCCAACCTGCTCGCGCCGATCATCGTCTACGCGACGCTCCTGATCCCGCTCAACATCCTGCTCGAGGCAGGGCTCTCGTTCCTCGGCGTCGGCATCCGCCCGCCGACCGCCAGCTGGGGTCAGATGATCGCCGCCGCGACCCCGATCTTCAACACGGCCTGGTGGTACATGGCCTTCCCGGGGCTGGCCCTGCTACTGACCGTGCTGGCGTTCAACCTGCTCGGCGACGGTCTGCGCGACGCGCTCAACCCGCGGGCCGCGCGATGACCTCGATCTTCCAAAGGCCCGTGCAGTGACCTCGATCTTCCAAAAGGGCCGTGCAGTGATCTCGATCTTCCAACGACCAGAGGAGAAACACCGATGAGCCCAACCAGACAGCTGGCAGCGGCGGCGATCGCCGGAGCATTCGCGCTGGGGCTCGCCGCGTGTGGCTCCACCAGCTCGATCTCCGGCGGCAGCGGGATCGCGGTGGCCAAAGGGGTGCAGACGCCGCGCACCGAGCCGCAGTCGGGAGGGAGACGCGGCGGCACGCTGACCGTGCTCAACCACACCGACTTCGAACAGCTCGACCCCGGGCTGGCGTACTACAACATCGACTACGAGGTCGTCTACGCGACCCAGCGCCCGCTGTTCTCCTACAAGCCGAACACGTTCTCCGAACCGTCCCCGGACATGGCCTCCGAACCGGCGCAGATCTCCGGCGGCGGCAGGACGATCACGGTGCACATCCGCAAAGGCGTCCACTTCAGCCCGCCGGTCAACCGCGAAGTGACCTCGGCCGACGTCGCCTACGCGATCGAGCGCGGCACCAACGGGAACGTCGGCAATCCCTACTTCCCCAGCTACTTCAGCTCGCTCGTGGGGGCCAAGCAGGAGATCGCAGAAGAAAAGGGCGGTCCCTTCCCCGGCATCACCACGCCGAACAGGGAAACAATCGTCTTCCACCTGACCGAACCGAAGGCGCCGATCGTGCTCGCCGCGCTGGTGCTGCCGCTGAGCGCGCCCGTGCCGGAGGAATACGCCAAGCGATACGACGCGATGAAACCGACCGAATACGGCAACCATCAGGTCGCGACGGGCCCGTACATGCTCAAGAACGACAGCGCCGGGAAGGTGCTCGGCAGCGGCTACGTGCCGGGCAAATCGGCGACGCTCGTGCGCAACCCGAACTGGAATCCAAAGACCGACTTCCGGCCCGCCTACCTGAACCAGATCGACATCGAGCTCGGCGGCGACACGACCGTGATCGGCCGGCAGGTGCTGGAAGGCTCGGACATGGTCCAGAACGAAGCGCCCGCGCAGCCGACCGTGCGGCTGGCGTATGAAAAATTCCGCTCCCAGCTGGAGCTCTCCCCAGGTGCCGGCGACCACTACGTCGCCGTCGACAACAAGCAGGGCCCGTTCGCGAAGGTCGACGTCCGCAAGGCGTTCTGGGCGGCGCTCGACCGCGTCGCGATGAACAAGGCGCGCGGCGGGGAACTGGTGACGAACGTGATGACGCACTTCATCTACCCCGAAATCCCCGGCTTCGAACAGGCCGGTGGTTTGAAGGGCCCGCGGGTCGACTACAACGACTACCCCCAGGGCAACGCCGCGGTCGCCGCGAAGTACATGCGGCTCGCGGGCTACCCGAGCGGCAAGTACACCGGTGGGAAGACGCTCCAGATCGTCGGCTCGAACGAAAGCCCCTCGAGCGAAGACGCGGAAATCGTCAACCAGACGCTGAAGAACCTCGGTTTCGCGACCAAGCTCACGCTGGTCGAATCGTCGGTGATGTACTCGAAGTACTGCGGCACCCCCGCCGAAGCGATCGACGTCTGCCCGAACGTCGGCTGGGTCGCCGATTTCGGCGATCCACAGGCGGTGCTCGACGTGGCGTTCAACGGCAAGAACATCGTCTCGACCGGGAACAACAACTGGGGGCAGGTGAACGACCCCGAAATCAACAAGGCGATGGAAGCCGCCGAACTGATCGTCGGCACGCAGGCGCGCGCGAACGCGTGGGCTCAGATCGACCGCAAACTCGTCGCCCGGGCGGTCGCGATCCCGTTCGACTGGGACAAGCAGCCGAGCATCGAGTCGAAGGACGTCGCGGGCGTCGGCGATCTGTGGAACACGGGCAGCTGGGACTACAGCTTCACCTCGCTGAAGTGAGCGCGCGGGCCGGGCGCCGACGATGACCCGTTACATCGTCCGCCGCGTCCTCTGGGGGATCCTGCTGCTGATCCTCGTGACCGCGCTGATGTTCGTGCTGTTCCGAATCCTCCCCACGGGCGACCCCGCGCGCCTGCGCGCCGGACGCAACGCAAGCCCGAAAGCGATCGCCGCGATCCGCCACGACCTCGGCCTGGACAAGTCGCTGCCGGCCCAGTTCTGGATCTATATGAAGGACGTCTTCCTGCACTTCAACCTCGGCTACAGCTACTACTCGAACGCCCCCGTGCGCGGCCTGATCGCCGAACGGCTCGGCGCGACCCTGTCGCTGATGCTCGGGGGGGCGGCGATCTGGCTGGCGGTCGGATTGCCGGTCGGGGTCCTCTCGGCGCTGCGTCGCGGCTCGCGGCTCGACCGCGTGAGCATGGGCACCGCGCTCGTGTTCGTCTCCGCGCCGGAATACTGGCTCGGGCTGATCGCGCTCTACCTGTTCGCCGCCGACATCGGCCAGGTGAAGATCTTCCCCGGGGCCGGCAGCTACGTGGGGCTGACGAGCGACCCGTGGAAATGGTTCACCTCGCTGCTGTTGCCGTGGCTCGTGCTCGCGGCGGGCTCGGCGGCGGTCTACGCGCGGCTGATGCGCGGCAGCCTGACCGAGACGATGGGCGAGGACTACATTCGCACCGCGCGCGCGAAGGGCCTCGGCGAGCGCCGCGTCGTCCTGCGCCACGGCGTGCGCTCGGCGATCAACCCGATCCTCACGATCCTCGCGCTCGACATCGCGACGCTGCTCGGTGGGGCGATCCTCGTCGAAGTCGTGTTCGACATCCACGGCATCGGCCTGCTCGCCTACACCGCGATCCGCCACTCGGACCTGCTCGTCGTGCAGGGCACGGTCCTGCTCGGCGCGCTGTTCGTCGTCGTCGCCAACATCGTCGTCGACATCGCCTATGCGTATTTGGATCCACGGGTCAGATATTCATGAGCACCGTTGACGACTCCCCCCTGCTTCGTGTCGAGGACCTGAGGGTTGAGTTCCCGACCGAAGACGGGGTCGTGAAAGCCGTCGACGGGATCACATATGAGGTGGGGAGGGGACGCACGCTCGGGGTCGTCGGGGAGTCGGGCTCGGGCAAGACAGTCACGGCGATGACGATCCTCGGCCTGACCCGCGCGCAGGGGGGGAGGATCACAGGGCGGATCCTGTTCGAGGGGCGCGACCTACTGAGTCTGGACGAGGGGGAGTTGCGGAAGGTGAGGGGCAACGAGATCGCGATGATCTTTCAGGACCCCTCCACGGCACTGCACCCTCTCTACAAGGTCGGCGCGCAGATCGTGGAGGCGGTGAGGGCCCATCGGGATCTGTCAAAGGCCGCGGCCCGCAAGCGCACGATCGAGCTGTTGGGCCTCGTGGGAATCCCCGACCCGGGCAACCGCGTGGACGACTACCCGCACGAGTTCTCCGGCGGCATGCGCCAGCGCGCGATGATCGCGATGGCGCTCGCGAACGAGCCGAAGCTGTTGATCGCCGACGAGCCGACGACGGCGCTCGACGTGACCGTCCAGGCGCAGATCCTCGCGTTGCTGGAGCGGTTGCGGGGGGAGCTGGGGATGGCGGTGATGATCGTCACGCACGACCTCGGCGTGGTCGCGGAGATGGCTGACGAGATCGCGGTGATGTACGCCGGTCGGATCGTCGAGGCGGCCGCGACCGAGACGCTGCTGAACAGCCCCGAACACCCCTACACGTGGGGTCTCTTGCGCTCGATCCCGAAACTGGACGGCCCGCGCGTGGAGCGCCTGGAGCCGATTCCGGGCAGCCCGCCAAGCCTGATCGACCCGCCGTCGGGTTGTCATTTTCATCCGCGCTGCGAGTACGCCCAGCCCGATCACGCGCGCATCGACCCGGAGTTGCTCCCCCTGCCTGACGATCCGGCCCACAAGGTTGCGTGTTTGCTGGAACCGAAGGTGCGCCGGAAGTTGTGGGAGGAGTCCGTATGACACGGCGGATGGATCGTCGTTCCTGGCAAGGACGCAAGGAGCGTGGCGTGCTGCCTAGCACGCGAGCGACTGAGGACACAGCCAGGGGCGACGAGGCGCCGCCGGCGGAGACGTTGATGGAGGTGAGGGATCTGGAGAAGCACTTCCCGCTCACGCGCGGGGTCGTGCTCGCGCGGCGGGCCGGCGCGGTCAAGGCCGTCGACGGCGTGAGCTTCGAGGTGCTGCGGGGCGAGACACTCGGCATCGTCGGCGAGACCGGCTGCGGGAAGAGCACGACCGCGCGGCTGATGGTGCGGCTGCTCGAGCCCACCGCCGGCAGTGTGCGCTTCGAGGGCGAGGACATCACACACCTGAAGGGCGGCAGGCTGAAGGCGGTCAGGCGCGAGCTGCAGATGATCTTTCAGGATCCCTACTCCTCGCTGAACCCGCGCAAGACGGCCGGCTCGATCGTCGCCGAGCCGTTCGCGATCCACCGCCTGCACACCGATCGTTCCGAGCGCCGCGAGCAGGTGAAGGGGTTGATGGACCGGGTCGGCTTGAACCCCGAGCACTACAACCGCTACCCCCACGAGTTCTCCGGCGGCCAGCGCCAGCGGATCGGCGTCGCGCGCGCGCTCGCGCTCGGCCCGAAGCTGCTGATCGCCGACGAGCCGGTCTCCGCGCTCGACGTCTCGATCCAGGCGCAGGTGCTGAACCTGCTGCGCGAGCTCCAGCGCGACATGGGGCTGACGCTCGTGCTGATCTCCCACGACCTCTCCGTCGTGCGACACATGTGCGATCGCGTCGCGGTGATGTACGCGGGCAAGATCGTCGAGCTCGCCGAGAACGAGGCGCTGTACAGCGAACCGTCGCACCCGTATACCCGGGAACTGCTCGCGGCGGTGCCCGGTGCGCGAAGTGATCGGCGTACGATCACGGGGTGAGCGATCCCGACCCGGCTGCGGAGGCGATAGGGCTCCTACAGAAGCTGATCCGCTTCGACACGGTGAACCCGCCGGGGAACGAGCGCGCTGCCCAGGAGTACCTGCGCGACTACCTGACCGAGGCCGGCTTCGAGTGCGAGCTGCTTGGCGCCGAGCCCGAGCGGCCAAACCTGGTGGCGCGGCTGCGCGCCGATCGGAGCTCCACCCACTCCGACTCCGCGAACGACGGCCCGACGCTCTGCTATCTCAGCCACGTCGACACGGTGCTGGCGAACGCCGAGGAGTGGTCGGCGCACGGCCCGTGGTCGGGCGATCTGGCCGATGGCTTCGTCTGGGGGCGGGGCGCGCTCGACATGAAGTCGCAGACCGCCGCCGAGATCGCCGCCGCGGCGGGCCTCGCGCGCTCGGGCTGGCGCCCGGCGAAGGGAGAGCTGCTGATCGTGGTGGTCGTCGACGAGGAGACCGGCGGCGAGCTCGGCGCGCAGTGGATCACCAGAGAGCACCCCGAGAAGGTCCGCTGCGACCTGCTCGTGAACGAGGGCGGCGGCGCGGTGTTCGAATATGAAGGCCCATCCACCCACCCGCTTGCCCGGCGTCACTACGGCGTGTGCTGCGCGGAGAAGGGGGTGTTCCGCTTCACGGTCACCACTTCCGGTGTGGCGGGGCACGCGTCGATGCCGAAGATCGGGGAGAACGCCCTGCTGAAGATGGCGCCGGTGCTGGAGCGCCTGGCGGCCAGGCAGCCGGCGTACGAGCTCACGGCCGAGCCGGAGGCGTTTCTGCGGGCGCTCGGCGAGCACCCCGGCGACCCGGCCGGCGCGGTCGCGCGGCTGGGCGCGGCGGACGAGCGGCTGGTGACGATGTTCGAGCCGATGCTCGGCGTCACGTTCACGCCGACGCGGATCAGGGCATCGGAGAAGATCAACGTGATCCCCTCCGTCGCCGAGCTGAAAGTCGACTGCCGCGTGCCTCCCGGCCTCGGCGAGGAGGAGGTGCGGCGCGGGATCGCGGAAGTTCTCGGCGATCCAATGGACTCCCACCCACCCTTCCGGATCGACTTCACCGAGCGGATCGAGGGCAACCGCTCGCCGATCGAGTCGCGGCTGATGGAGGCGATCGCCGGCTGGGTGAGCGAGCACGACGCGGGCGCCGACGTGGTTCCCGTGATCCTCCCCGGCTTCACCGACTCGCGTCACTTCCGGCAGGCGTTCCCCGACTGCGTCGCGTACGGGTTCTTCCCGCAGCGTCACCAGACGCTGTTCGAGACCCAGCCGCTGATCCACGCGGCGGACGAGCGGATCGACGCGCGCGACCTCGCGTTCGCGACGGAGTTCTTCGGAGATCTGGCGCGCCGCGTGCTTGAGTAGAGATCTGCATAATGGACGGATAGACCAAGGACGGTGAGCGGAGAATGGAGTCAGGGAGGACGATGGTGGCGAGCACGACGGACAGGGTGACGACGGCACCGGCCGCGACCGCCCCGGCGACCGGGAGCACATCGGCCACCCCTGCCGCCACGAACACGTCGTCCGCCGCCGGCACGGCGCATCCGCTCGCAGCACACCCCCTCGCGGCTCACGCCATCGCAACGCACGCAGCGCTCGTCCACGCGCACGCGCACGCCGTAGCGAAAGTGGCGCAGGTCGCGGCGCCGCCGCCGCAGACATCGTTTGTGCAGAACCTGCAGAACGCGGCGCTCAACTGGGAGCCGGTCGTCGCGATCCTGTTCTTCGTGGCGATCATCGTCGTGATGTGGCGGATGTTGAAAGTGATGCCGAAAGTGAAGCCGCAGCAGATCAAGCCGGCGTCCAACCAGGCGGTCGGCTGGAAGGACATCGCCGGCGTCGACGACGCGCGCGGCGAGCTAGAGGAGATCGTCGAGTTCCTGCGCGACCCGCGGCAGTTCGAGGAGCTCGGCGCGAAAGTGCCGAAGGGGATCCTCCTGCACGGCCCGCCGGGGACGGGCAAGACGCTGCTCGCGAAGGCGGTCGCGCACGAGTCCGGCGCGCAGTTCTTCGCGCAGTCGGCGGCGGCGTTCGTGGAGATGTTCGCCGGCCTCGGCGCCGCGCGGATCCGCCGGCTGTTCGCGATCGCCAGAAAGCACGAACCGGCGATCATCTTCATCGACGAGCTCGACGCCGTCGGCGGCCGCCGTGGGATGGACATCTCGGGGGAGAAGGACCAGACGCTCAACCAGCTGCTGGTCGAGATGGACGGCTTCGCCGCGAGCGGGCGCGTGGTCGTGATCGCCGCGTCGAACCTGCTCGACAAGCTCGACCCGGCGCTCTTGCGTCCCGGACGCTTCGACCGCCAGGTGTTCGTCGCGCCGCCGGACGTGCGCGGGCGCGAAGGCGTGCTCGGCGTGCATACGAGGGGTAAGCCGCTGGGCAAAGTGGATCTGTCGCTCGTCGCCCAGCAGACCAGTGGCCTGACCGGCGCGGACCTGGCGAACATCTGCAATGAGGCGGCGATCTTCGCCACGCGCCGTGGCGCGAAGCGGATCGACGACGAGGACTTCGACAGCGCGCTCGAGCGTGTGATCGCGGGCGTGCAGTCGCGCAGGGTGCTGAACGAGCACGAGAAGCGCGTCGTCGCCTACCACGAGGCTGGGCACGCGCTGTGCGGCGAGCTGCTGCCGTCGGTCGATCGGGTGCACAAGATCTCGATCGTCCCGCGCGGACGCGCGCTCGGCTACACGCTGAACCTGCCCGCCGAGGACCGCTACCTGAAGACGCGCGAGGAGCTGCTCGACTACATGACCGTGCTGCTCGGCGGGAGGGTCGCCGAGCAGGTCGTGTTCGGCGCGATCACGACGGGGGCCTCGGACGATCTGAAGCGCGTGGCGGACATCTCGCACTCGATGGTGCACGACTACGCGATGGGGACCGCCGGTCTCGGCCGCGCGCCCGACGGGGACGTGCGCCTGTCGGAGACGACGTTGCGGATCCGCGACGAGGAGCGCCAGGATCTGATCGAGGAAGCCCGCCGTGCGGCGCAGCGCACGATCGTTTCTCACCGTCCGCAACTCGACGCGCTCGCGAACGAGCTGCTCGAGCACGAGGTGCTCGATCGCGAGGCGATCGACCGGATCATGAAGGGCGTTCCGCGCCTGCAGCGCGCCCCAGGGTCCGGACTACGCGTGGTGGCGGCGACCACGGCGGTGGACGCCACCGCGGGTGAGGGGGGCGTCGGCGGGGGGTGAGGGCGGCGTCGGCGCGGGTGGGGTCCGTCGCCACAGGGGACACGTCGCCCTCGCCCGCACCCCGCCGATCCGCACCCCGCCGATCCGCAACCCGCCGATCCGCAACCCGCCGATAGACTGGCGGGCGTGTTCAGGCGGATCGACCATATCGGCGTGGCGGTGGCGGAGATCGAGGCCTCGCTCGTGCTGTGGCGCGACGGCTTCCAGATGGAGGTGGCCCACCGCGAGGTGGTCGAGGAGCAGGGCGTCGAGGCCGTGCTGCTGGACGTCGGCGAGAACCACGTCGAGCTGCTCGCGCCGCTCGGCGAGGACACGCCAGTCGGGAAGTTCCTCGCGAAGAGGGGCCCGGGCCTGCACCACGTGGCCTTCCAGGTCGGCGACATCGACGCGACGCTCGCGGCGCTCAGGCAGTCGGGCATGGCGCTGATCGACGAGCAGCCTCGGATCGGCATCCGCGGCTCACGCGTCGCGTTCCTGCACCCGCGCGCGACCGCGGGCGTGCTGACCGAGATCGTCGAGCCGGCCGCCGGCCTGGGAGCGCACTGATGGCCACCGCGAGCGCGCGCCGGATCAGCGTCGGCTTCCAGGGCGGTCAGGTGCTCGCGCTGCGCGTCAGCGATGACGAGTTGAAGGGCCTCTACAAGTCCCTCGGCGATGGCGGCTGGCACGAGCTCGAGACCGAGGACGGCCCCGTCCGGCTGTACCTCGGACAGGTCGTCTACATCCGCGCGGAGGACGATGATTCAAGAGTCGGCTTCGGCGCCTAGCGCCCCGCGGTCGCTGGACGAGCAGGTGCTGCGTGCGATGCGTACGCGGGGCCATGGGCCGAGGGCCGAGCGGGCGGTCGCCCGCTTCTCCAAGCTCGGCGAGCGCGGCGCGGTGTGGCTCGCGATCGGGGCGGCCGGGTACGCGCTCGATGCGCCCAGGCGTCCGCAATGGCGACGGGCGACGGGCACCGTGCTGGGGACCTATGCGCTCAACACGGCGGTCAAGTTGGTGGTGCGCCGCCGCCGTCCGCAACTGCCGGATCTGCCGCCGCTGACGAGTACCCCGACACAGCTGAGCTTCCCGAGCGCGCACGCCTCCACCTCGTTCGCCGGCGCGCTCGCGTACGCGCGGCTGGGCCTGCCGGCGCTCCCGCTCTACACGCTCGCGAAGGGGCTGGCAGTCTCGCGTCTGTACCTGGGGGTCCACTACCCCTCCGACGTGCTCGCCGGCGCGCTGCTGGGGACGGTCATCGCCGCGCGGCGGTGAGCTGCCCGCCGGCCTCTTCCCCGGATCCCTGCCAAGATGCCGACCGGTGAGCACGAGGATCGGCATCGTAGGCATGCCAAATGCGGGCAAGTCCTCGCTGTTCAACGCGCTGACCAAGGCGGGGGCGGAGGCGGCCAACTACCCGTTCACCACGATCGAGCCGAACGTGGCGGTGGTCCCGGTGATAGACGAGCGGATGGAGGAGGTGGCAAAGACGCTCGGCTCGTCGGAGATCGTGTGGGACACGGTGGACTTCCACGACATCGCAGGTCTGGTGGCGGGAGCACACCAGGGGGAGGGCCTCGGCAACAAATTCCTGGCGAACATCCGCGAGACGCACGCGATCGTCCACGTCGTGCGTGCGCACAACGACGAAAACGTGATCCATCCGGAGGGCCGCGTCGACCCGCTTGCGGATATCGAGACGATCGAGACGGAGCTCGTGATGGCCGATCTCGAGGCGGCCGAACGGCGGGTGGACAAAGTCGGCAAACAGGCGCGTGGGGGCGATCGCGTGGCGATCGCCGAGGAGGCGTGGCTGCGGGAGGTGATCGCGGCGCTGCAGTCAGGCCGGCCGGCGCGCACGGTGCCCGTGCCCGAGGAGGCGCCCAACGCCGCCCGCGACCTGGGCTCCCTGACGAGCAAGCCGGTGCTGTTCGTGGCCAACGTCGACGAGGGCTCCGAGGAGGTCCCCGCGGCCGTCGCCGAGCACGCCGCCGCACAGGGGGCGCGCGCGGTGGCGGTGTCCTCGCGGATCGAGTCGGAGCTGGCGGAGCTCGACGAGGAGGACGCCACCGCGATGCGGGAGGAATTGTTTTCCCGCCCGCCCGGCGAGTCCGGCCTTCAACGGGTGGTGCGCGAGGCGTTTGCGCTGCTGGAGCTGATCGCGTTCTTCACCGCCGGCGAGGCCACGATCGCGCAGTCCTGGCATCTGCATCGCGGTCTCACCGCGTGGCATGCGGCGGGCCAGATTCATACGGACATCCAGAAGGGCTTCGTGCGCGCGGAGGTGATCGGCTGGCAGGAGCTGGTTGACGCCGGCGGCTACGCGGGCGCCCGCGAACGCGGCACGCTGCGGGTCGAGGGGCGCGACTACGTGATGGTCGACGGGGATGTCATTACGGTCAAGTTCAGTCCCTGAGCTCGCTGCCATATGCAGCCGGGGGGAGATCGGGAGGGGGACCTGTCCCCTTCCCGTTGAGTCAGATCCCTGAACTCGCTCGTTGGACACACGGGCCCAGCTGCTGGACACACGGAGTGATATATTGGACGCATGGGTTTGGTTCTCAGTCGATCGGCGAACAGGGTCGGGTGCAGCGAGCGCACGCTGCGCCGCTACATCAACGGTGGCCTGCTGCGAGGCCGACGGGTGGCCGGCGGACAGCTCGAACTGTCGCACGCGGAGGAGTCCTACCTGAGCGGCCACCGTGCCCTACTCGCGAAGCTGATGGCCGCGCTGCGCACCGAGCGCGACGTGCGCCTGGCTGTGCTGTTCGGCTCGACCGCGACCGGCGAGGACACCCCAGTTTCCGACGTGGACCTGCTGATCGTCCACCGCCGCTCCGGGGGGATGGTGCAGGCGGGTCTTTGTATACGCCTGCGGCGCGCGCTTGGCACGCCTGTCGATGTCGTGATGCTGGAGCAGGCCGAGGCACAGCCCTCGCTGCTCGCCGACGTCATGCGCGAGGGGCGCGTGCTGATCGACCGCGACGATCTCTGGGGCGCCCTGCAGGAGCGCCGCGATCAGATCCTTGCGGCGGGTGCCCGCGAAGATGAGCAGATCATGATCGGTGCGCGCGCGACGTTCGCTGCCGCCAGGGAACGATTGGCGCAGCGCGAAAGAGGCGCGGGGGCCCCCGGGGTCGTGGCGCGCGCGTGACGGAGGCGCATCGCGCATCCAAGGGCCAGCGTCGGATCGGGGCGATCCTCCGGGAGATCCCCGCCGTGCGCGAGCAACTGCTCGAGGCGATGCAGGGGTTCGGGCCGGACTTTGCGGAGGAGCGGTTCGTCGTTGCCGCGCAGTCATCGGAGGTGCCCGAGCGCAACCGGGTGGCGGTCATCGAGCGCATGTACGAGGTGCTGCTCAACTGGCTGCACGAGCTCGCGGCACGCGCCCTCGCCGAGGGCCAGCGCCTCGGCGTGGTGGACAAGTCCCCAGGTCGGCCCTTGGAGCGGCTCGCCGCGCTCGGCGTCATCTCGCATGAATCAGCCGCGCGCCTGCAAGAGGCTATGAAGCTGCGCGACATTCTCGCTCACGCCTACCCCCTGGACAACTGGAAAACGCTGCACGAGGGTGTCCTGGTCCTCGTGGACGAACTCGACCCCTATCTCATCAGGATCGAGCGTTGGGTCTACGAGGAAGAAATCCTCCCACCAGTCTGAGCCGCCGTCAGCCGCTTGCGCTGCTGGCTCGCTACCACCTGCGCATCGACCGGCAAGCGCTGGCCCCGCTCCTGAACCTGACAGCCATCGAGTATCGCTCGCCCACGCCCTGCTGGCCGCGATGACCACAGTCGTCAACGCCTGCCCACGCGCGTGAAGCAGCTCGCCGTTGCACCCCTCCGCTACACGCCCCCAACGCGGGGGACGAGTCGACGGGCCGCCGTGGACCGGGAGCTCGGCTCGACTCAGTCGCGCCGCCGCAGCGGCTCGTCGGTGGGCCGCCGGTCGGCGGTCTCCAGCTCATCGGCGAGCTTCGCGAGTTCCCAGTGGGCCAATCCAAGAGCGCGGGCGATGCGGTCGACGGTACCCCACGCGGGGTTCTGGCGGCCGCTCTCGATGTGCGAGAGCCATGACGCTTCGATGCCGGCGTCGAGCGCTACGGAGTGCTGTTCGAGGCCGAGTTCCTCGCGGCGCAAACGAATCGCGCGACCGAGCGCAACCTGGGGGTCGGGGCTGGCGGGCATGAGGGTCGAACCCTCTTTGATGCCGGTCAACCCCGATTGTATAATCTCTCAAGTCATGGAAAGGGCGGGCACGGTGTCACGTTTTGGGATCGAGCGGACGGTCCAGCGGCCTGCGGTCGCTGGTCTCGACCGACTCGGCGAGCGCAACGAGCTCAGCAAGGAGAGGCCGTGGCAGCCACGCTGACAGACGTGCCAACGACGGCCGAGCTGGAGCCGCTGTACCGGGCGCTGCCGCGCGGTCAGCGCGCCGCGGACGGGCTGACCGCGGAGCAGGTGGCCGCCGATCAGCGCCGCCGCCTGCACGGCGCGATGATCGAGGTGGTCACGACCGACGGGTACGCGGCCGCCGGCACGCGCCGGCTCGCGCGGCTGGCGGCCATGTCCAAGCAGGACATGTACAGGCACTTCCCGAGCAAGGAGCGCTACTTCCTGGCGACCTACGACATGATCGTGGGGCGCGCCGTAGATCGGGTCGGCGGCGCCTATGTGCAGGATGGCGACTGGCAGCTGCGGCTGCGGCGCGCCTTCCAGCAGCTCGCGGCCGAGGTGGTGGAGGAGCCCCAGGCGGCGCGGTTCGCGCTGGCGGAGGTGCTCGGCAGCGGGCCGGCGGGGCTGCAGCGCATGGAGCGCACGAGGGCGGTGTTCGAGCGCATGGTCGGCGCGAGCTTCGCGCAGGCGCCCGAAGGGGTTGCGCTGCCCCCGATCCTCGTCAAGGGCATCGTGCGCGGCGTGGAGCGCGTGATCCGCCAGCGGCTGCTCAGCGGACGCGAGTACGAGCTGCCCGCGCTCGCCGACGAGCTGCTGGCCTGGGCGCTCTGCTACCAGTCGCCGGCTCTCGCCGAGCTCTGTGAGTCCCGATCTGCGGGGGCGCCGTTGCGTTGCTGCTCGCGCCCGCTGGCGCTGCGCACCAGCGACGAGCGCATCCGCATCCTGCGCGTCGCCGCCCAGATCGCGGCGAAGGGCGGCTACGCGCGGCTCACCCATGGGCAGATCGCCTACGGCGCCGGAGTCACCGAAAGCGTGGTCAGGGAGCGCTGCGGCGATGTGCAGGAGTGCTTCCTGGGCGCGCTGGAGCTGCTGAGCGTCGAAGCGCTGATCGGCGCCTCCACGGCCGCGCGGGAGGCCGGGGATCGGCTTGCGGGCGTGCACCGCGGCATCGCCGCGCTGATGGAGCGCGTGGCCCGCGATCGGGCGCTGTGCCGGATCGCGTTCGTGGAGGTCTTCGCGCTCGGCCCGCCCGCGATCGAACGGCGCGAGGCGCTGCTAGCCAAGTTCACCGATCAGCTGGTGAACTCTCTGCCGGCCGACAGCCGGCCCTCGCCGCCGGTGGCCGAGGCGATCGTCGGCGCGATCTGGGGGATAGTGCACCACCACGTCACCCGCGGGGAGGCGCACCTGCTGCCCGCGCTGGCCGACCAGATCGCCTACCTGGCGCTCGCGCCGGGGATCGGCGGGCAGGACGCGGTCAGCGTGATCCTCGACGCGCGCGCGTCGAGCCGCGAGCGCGCTCTTGCGAGCGCTGCTCGCTGACGACCTCCGCGGCGCGCGCGGCGCCGATCGCCGGCGCCAGCGCGGGCTTTGATGCGAAGTAGCGCATGATCGCCTCGATCACGGCGTGCAGCGCCCGCGGCCAGTCGCCCATCAGCGGCCCGTAGGCGGCTGTGGCACGCTCGAGTGCGCAAGCGCCGCCGCGCGCGCATATCCCCCACAGGCGCCGATCCGGAGTCTTTCCGCTATGCGATATTTATGCGATATTTCGTGTAGCCTGTGTTCGGTCAAAGCAGCGCCTACGCGAGGAGACTGTCACCGGGGCAGCGCAGATGAGAGAGATTCGACGGCGCATCCAGGCAGGGCACGTGAGCGCGGGCGATCATCTCGCTCCGCGTCCGCCGGCCCGCGTGCGGGCCATCTGCCCACACGGCTCGCGTCGAGTCCTGCGTTGGGGGGAGGGCGATGTCCGGCGACGCTGCGGGCTCGGTTGAGCCGCCCGTTCCGAAGGGCGGCTTCTTCGCGCTGATCAAGCCCGGCGACCTGCGCGGCGAGATCCTGCGCGAGTTCTACCGCGCAGGGGCGCTGGAGCGCGACGAGCTGCCGGAGCGTCTGCAGTTCTCGAAGTCTCGGGTGAAGTCCGCGCTCGGCGAGCTGCACCGATACGGGCTCGTGCGCTCGGTCCCGATCGGGCCGGAGCGCCGCACAGGGCCCCCCGATCGTCGCAGCCGCCCGGTCGAGCGCCGCGGCGGGCAGCCCGACGCCAGGCGCAGGCGGGAGGAGCTCACGCAGCCCGGCGTCGAACTGGCGCAACTCGCCATCGAGACAGAGGCGCTCGAGCGCCGCTTGCGCAAGGAGCCCCGCGCTCCGGCGAAGCTGCGGTCGCTGGTGGAGATGATCGGTCACCACGTCAGGCGCCTGATCCTCGACGCGCTGCTCGACGGAGGGGCGCCGTTCATGGAGCTGCTGGGCCGCGTGCGCCGGGAAATGCCCGAGCTGGCGAAGTCGACCTTCGCCGAGCATCTGAAGGCGCTGACCGAGGGCGGCATGGTGGAGAGGGTGCCGGCCGCGGGGCCGGGAGGGCAGGACCGCTACCGGCTGGCCCCGATCGTCCCGGCGCTGGCGCGTGTGATCCTGCTCTCCGCTCGCTTCCGTCTGGCGACCACCCCGAGCAGCGCGCCGTGGATGACGGGCAACCTGATCAGGCTCGTAAAGCTGCTGGCGCTGGGGGGAGAGCTGCGCGCGCCACCGGGCCTGCACGGCGTGGTGCGCGTGCACGTGCTGCCCCTCGCGCACCTGCAGCAGGGCTGGGCAGACGTCGAGCTGTGCCTGGACGGCGGGCGCATCACGCTCGGGGAGAGCGCCGTGGCCAGGCCCGACGCGATCGTGCTCGCTGCGCCGCCGGCTGTCTGCGACGCGCTGCTGCGCGGCGCGGTCGAGGGCCTGGAGATCGACGGCAACCGCGATCTGGCGGACGCGGCGCTGGCGACGCTCGCCGGCGCGGTGCCACCCCCGGCCGCGCCCTGACAGGGCGCCCGCGGGGCGCCCGAAGAGCCTCGCGGCGGCGCGAAGCGGGCGTCCCGGGCGAAGAAATGGATCGCGAGTTCGACCAGATCGGCACCGTAGAACGGAGCTCATCGGGGCGAGAAGCGCTCGCCGCACGCGACACCACCGTGGCGGCGGTCCCCGATTTACCCCGCAGATACACGGAAAATGCGGGGTCGGGAGCTGCCGCGAAGCGGACGCCCGCCGGGCCGCATGGGCGTCAGACAGGGATCACCGATCCGACCTGGCCGCTCGCGTCGGGATTGCCCGTGCGCGCACCGAGGCGTAGCGTCGCTCGTGTCTCGAAGGAGAGCTCGCCGCCCCACGGGTAGCGCAGGGGCGGAAGGCGATCCGGAAGGGAACGGCTCCGGGCGCATCGTCTGGGAAGAGGAGCGCTCCGGAGCCGAACCACATAAACAGGTCCCGGCCGTATGGACCGGATGGCCCAGGGTCGGGACCACGACACAAGGCAGTGTAGAGATGGTTCACAGGCATCTCTCAAGGAGCCTCGCTTCGGTCGCGCTCGCGTCCGCGCCGGCGGCGCTCACCGCCCGCGTCGATGAGGAGCAGCTGTGCTCCTGCCTGGCCGAGGCCGCGCGGTGCGGGGACGAGTGCCGTGTGCGCGAGCTCGCATGGGAACTCGTCGGGCGCAGCCTGCCACAGGCGCGCAAGACGGTACCGCGGCTGCTGCCCGCGCCGCGCTGGTGCCGCCAGGATCGCGAGGACGTCGTCTCCGCGGCGAACGTACGGCTCTTCGTGGCGCTGCTCGGCCACGACGAGGAGGTGGCCCGGATGCCCGCGAGCGTCCTGGCGGCGCTCTGCCTGCGGCGGGCGGCGGTCGACTTCTGCCGCGCGTGCGGGCGCCGCCGCGAGCGCGAGCAGCCGACCGACCTCGGCGAGATGCCGGAGGTCCCGGTCGATCCGCCGCCCTCGCCAGTCGAGCAGGCCGCCGCGGTGGGCGAGCTGCTGGAGCCGATGAGCGACCGCGAGCGCGCGATCGTCTACGAGCACACGGTGATGGACCTCGATCTCGCCGAGATCGCGCGCGGGCATGGCATGAGCGTAGCGGCCATCAAGAAGGCGCTCGTGCGCGGCAAGGGTAAGGCGCGGGAGGCGCGCGCGGGTGAGCGCGGAACAGACCAAGCCGACGGCGCCGCCGGCGGGAGCGGATCGGCGCCGGGGCGCCCTTGAACGTCTCCGAACGAACACCCCGGGGCGGCGATGTCCCCTTTCGCGGCCTCCCCGTCGCTTAACAAGTAGAGGGACAAACTCGGACCGCCGCTCAGGCGGGCCGGGGGAGCCCCACAAAATCCAGCCCCGAAGCGCACCTCTGGACAGACGAGCACTCCGAGGCCGACACTACTACTACGAAGGAGATGATAGTTCATGTCCAAGAAGCTCTACGCAGCGTTCGCGCCGTTGCTTGTGGTGGCCGCATTCGCGATTGTGCCGACGGTGGCGCAGGCGCAGCCGCACTGGTACAGCAATGGCACAAAAATCGGTGCTACGAAGGTCGCTGTCACGACTCATGGCCACCTCAAGCTGGAAGATAAAGAACTGGAAGGAGGAACAAAATTCACCGAAGGCGAAGTAAAAGACTGCGGCTATATCTGGAATCCGGTAGGTGGCGGTGCCGGGCTTGACGAAATCACCTGCTTCGAAACCAGCAAAAACGTCAGCAACATCTGTCCTGAAGGAGCCGTGACAGAAGTGGTGCCAACGAAGCTGCCGTGGCTGACCGAACTGATAGCCGGACCACCCATCCTGGATCGGATCACGGGCATTGAGATCGACATCCGATGCTCGGGCACGGTGGTGGCTACTTACGAAGGCACGCTGGAACCGAAGTTCGTCAACAGCAACCCGAGCTTCGCTGAATTCAACGGTTCGGGCTTTCTGACGAACACCGCAACCGGGACGAAAGGCGCCATCAGTGGCAACGACTTCATCGAAGGCCCTTCCGGCGATAACCCAATCACCGTCAAAAACCCGTAGCAGGATCTCCAGCATACGGAGACAGGTGACGGTGAGCCTGTAGCCAAACGCAGGGTGGGGCCGCGAGCAGTCGCGGCCCCACCTGCTGTTCGGAACTCAATGAGCGAGGAGCCATCTTCGGTTCTGGAGCGCCCTTGCCCGGCGCTGGTACGGGAGCCGGTGCGTCGTCGATGGTAACTATTTAGGTCCCGCTGGTCTCGCTTGTCGGGGGTGAGCGCAGGTTCGGGTGTGGTGCGCAGTCCGGAAGGGGGTCGGTGTGAGCGGGATTCCGCGTGGTTGCAGGGAATCTTGCGGGCATGGCCGATGCAGGGCAGCTCAGTCGTGAGGAGCTTGAAGCCCGGATCACCGATCAGGATGCGGTGATCGCGGCGTTGCGGGGGCAGAGCGCCGAGCAGCAGGCGATGATCGTCGGGTTGAAGGCCGAGATCGTCGAGATGCGGGCCAGGCTGGATCAGAACTCCAGTAACTCGAGCAAGCCGCCGTCCTCTGATGGTTACTCAAAGCCCTCGCCGAAGAAGCGCAGCCTCAGGGAGCGCTCGGGGCGCAAACAGGGCGGCCAGCATGGCCATGAGGGCGCCCGCTTGGAGCGCGTGGCGGTCCCCGACCGTGTGATCGTCCATGAGCCCGATGTTTGCGAGGATTGCGGGCGAGATCTGACTGATGGGGAAGAGATTGAGGGCGGTGAGTCTCGTCAGGTTTTCGATATTCCCGAGAAGCTCGCGCTGGAAGTGATAGAGCATCTCGCGAAAGCCAGACGCTGCAAGGCTTGCGGGCGTGTGAACGAGGCCCACTTCCCGAAGGACGTGATCGCCCCTACCGAATACGGGGTGAATCTGCGCGCCTTCGGGGTTTACCTCATCGTCTTCCAGCATGTCTCCTATGAGCGCGCCCGCAACCTGATCTGCGACCTGATCGGGGCGCAGCTCTCCACAGCCACGTTGAAGGCCTGGGTGGACAAGGCCGCGCAGGGCAAGCGATGGATCAGGCCGGCGTGCTCCCCGGCTTCGCCGGTGTGGCCGTGCACGACGGGTTCTCCCCCTACCGTGCCTACACAAACGCGGCCCACGCGCTCTGCGGCGCCCACCACCTGCGGGAGCTGATCGCTGCCACCGAAGCAGGGCAGCTCTGGGCCTCAGGCATGAGCTGCCTTCTGCTGGACACCAAGGACCTGGTCGATCACGCCAAGACCGCCGGCCGCAAGGCGCTGGGCGCCCCCGCCCTGGCAGAACTTCACACCTCATACCGCGACCTGATCGCCTCAGGCTACGAGCAGAACCCCAGCCTGGCGCAGAACGCCGGGAAGCAGATCAAGCGCACCAAGGCCCAGAACCTGCTGCTCAGACTCGATAAGCGCGAGCGCGAAGCGACCCTCTTCGCCCACGACTTCGCCGTTCCCTTCTCGAACAACCTCTGCGAGTCAGACCTTCGCATGGTCAAGCTGCAACAGAAGATATCCGGGTGCTTCCGCACGATGAATGGCGCCGAGCATTACCTGACAGTGCGCTCCTACGTCTCCACCGCCAGAAAGCAAGGCCAGTGCTCACTACAAGTGCTCGCCCAACTCGCAGCCGGACAGCCCTGGCTGCCAGCATCCGCGCCCGGCTGACCCAATCCAGCCAGGCCAGCAGGGACCTAAATAGTTACCGTCGATGGATCTATTGCGTACCGGCTCTTCCGCTCTGGAGCGGGCTGCGACTATCGTGGCCCTGTCGTCAGGGAGCGCTAATGGAGAGAGAGTCCTATGGGAAAGTTAGTTAGTCGCTGCTCGCGGCCCCTCATCGCTTTTCACGGGACGCTCTTTGCGCTCCTCGCCTTCTTCCTCGCCCTGTCCGCTGCCCCCGCGCTGGCCGCGCCGTCGTGGGGCATCACGGTCACCGCGCAGAACCCGTTCGGCGCCGTAGGTCTCGTGGAACCGTTCAGTGGCAGCGGCACCACATTCGCGCGTGGGAGCGGCTTTAACACGTACACGATCACGGTCAAGAACGAAGGGACTGAAACCGTGGGGGGCGCTGGCGTCGGTGGGACGTTGAGTTGCGTGGGCAGCGCATCGAGCTCCCAGTCGCTTCCGGCGGAAAACGCGGGGGCTACCGTCGCGTATCGGTGGCTGCGCGACGGCGCGGAAATCGGCGGCGCGACCGGCGCCGCCTACAAGCTCGTGGCGGCCGACGAAGGCAAGGCGGTCCAGTGTGAGGTGACGGCGAGCAACGCTGCCGGATCTACCGTCACGATCAGCCGGAGCTCGCTTGTTTCGCCCATCCCCTCGACGCTGCCGCCGGAAGCAGGGTACGTCGTCGTCGAAGAAGTGTCGTCTGGCGGCAGCCAGCGGCGGGTGGGCGAAACAGTGCGCTGTGAAACGGGAGCATGGGCGGGCAGCCCGACCTCCTATGTATTTCAGTGGTTGCGGGGTGGCGTGCCGATCTCCGGCGCGACGGTGACGCGAACCTCCTCGGAAAGCCTTGAATCCGTGTATGCGCTCACCGCCGTCGATGCCGGCAAGGCGATCCAGTGCGAGGTGACGGCCACCAACGCCGGCGGCAGCACGGCCGCGGTCGATCGGTCGGTGGAAGAATACGGCTCGAACACGGCGGCGGTTGCGGCGCCTCCGGCGAACAGCGCTGCGCCGGCGCTCAGCGGGACCGCGAGCATCGGTGAAACGCTGAGCTGCGGCGGAGGCGCCTGGAAAGGCGCCCCGACCCCCCCCTATGAATACCAGTGGCTACGCAACGGCAGTCCCATCTCCACCGCGACTTCCAGTACCTACACCCTTGTCAGCGCCGACGAAGGCAAGGCGATCCAGTGCGAGGTCACCGCCGCCAACGCGGAAGGCGCCACGAGCGCCGTCAGCGCGCAGGACGTGGTCTCCACGGGTCCGTCAACGGTACCTCCCACGAACACTGGAGCGCCAGAATTCTACGCCTCCTACCCCGACACGGTCGGCGATACGACGAATTGCTACTCCCCCGGCTCCTGGGAAGGGGAACCGACCTCCTATGTGTTCCAGTGGTTGCGGGGCGGCGTGCCGATCTCCGGCGGGACGGTGACGCGAACCTCTTCGGAAAGCCTTGAATCTGAATACACGCTCACCGCCGCTGATGCCGGCAAGGCGATCCAGTGTGAGGTGACCGCCACGAACGCGGGCGGCAGCGTCTCCGCGATCAGCGCAGGCGAAGCTTTTGTGGTGAAGCCGCCGCTGCCGGCGGCGAGCGCCACGATCCCCCCGACCCCGTCTGTCAGCGTCGCCGACCAGCTTCCCGCGGGGCTCGTGCTGGCCGGTAGAGAAGCGGAAACGGAGGCTTCCGGTGCGGGCTGGAGCTGCGCGATTGTCGCCGGCAACGGCACGGTGACCTGTACGCGGTCGGACTTGCTGGCAGCAGGCGCGGCGTACCCCCCGATCACGTTGCACGTCCACGTCCATGACGAAGCCCCGCTCGGTGCACCTCCCAGTGGGGGCGTCACGAACGTCGCGGCGGTCTACGGGGGAGGCGCGAGCGCCAGCGCGAGCGATCCTACGACGATCGGCCCGGCGGTTGCGTTCGGGATCGAAAGCTTCACCACGAGCGTGACGGAATCGCTGGGGGGCCCCTTCACCCAGGCGGGCGGGCACCCGTTTGCTGCGAGCACGACGTTCGTGTTCAACTCGACCACGGACGACAACGGCCACTTGAAGAACGCCGGCGGTGACCCCAGAGAAGTCGAGGCCGAACTGCCGCCGGGGTTCGTCGGTGACCCGCAGGCCGCCGCCAAGTGCCCGCTTGCCGTGTTTCAACGGGCGATCAGTCCGTCCACTTCCGCGTGTGCTGAAGGCACGCAGGTGGGGTTCGTCGCTGTGGCTCTCAACGGGACTCCCTCGGCCGGCCCGGAATATCGCTCCCTCAGCCCGATCTACAACCTGCAGCCGGCGCCGGGGCACCCGGCGGAGTTCGGCTTCCTCTTCAGCACGCAGGCGTTCGTGCTCGATGCGTCGGTGCGCAGCGACGGCGACTACGGCATCACGGTCGGTGACAACGGGACCCCGGACGCCCCGACGGCGTTGGCGATCAAGCTGACGCTCTGCGAGAATGGAAGCACCTTCTCCGAATCCCCCAAAGCGGCCGCCTGCAGAGCGGTGGCCGCGGGCTCGACGCCGTTCTTGACGAACCCGACGCAGTGCAGCGGCCGGGCACCGGTCACGACGCTCCGCGTCAACAGCTATGCGCACCCCGCCAGCTACGTCTCAAAGACGGTGTACAACGGTACGGCCCTGGTCGGAGGGGCGCCGAGCGCGAGCGAATCGTTTGTCACGGGCTGTGACCTGCTGCAGTTCCAGCCGGAAGTCCAGTTCAAGCCGAGTCCCGCTTCAGAAGGCGGCACGACGCAGGCGGACGAGCCGACGGGTATGCGCTTCAAGCTGGAAGTCCCACAGGCCGATCAGCCAGTCGAATTGAAGGCTGGCTCGACGGTGGCCTGTCTCTCCGGATCCTGGAGCGGCAGCCCGAGCGGGTATGCATATCAGTGGCTGGATGACGGCACCCCGATCTCCGGCGCGAGCGCCAGCACCTACGCGGTCCAGGCCGCGGATGCGGGTCATGCGATCCAGTGCGAGGTCACGGCCACGAACGCGGGCGGCGGCTCGGCTGGTCTCGCCACCCCGATCGTCGTCCCGCCGCCGCCAACCGGCGCCGTGCCGGCGAACACGGTCGCGCCGACGGTCAGCAGCAACGGCTTCTTCGGCACAGTCCATGAAGGCAACACGCTGACCTGCGCCCCCGGCACGTGGACAGGCGGCCCCAGCTTCACCTACCAGTGGCTGAAGAACGGAACACCGATCGCGGGCGAAACCAATGCGACATACGTCGTCAAGTCCGGCGACGTCTCGCCCAAAGGCTCGGCGCTGCAATGCCAGGTCACGGCAACCAACGCGGGCGGGGCAGTCGCTGCGGTGAGCGCCAACAAGAACACCACATACCCCCACGCCCCGAGCCCGGCCGTGCCGGTCAGCAGCACAGCGCCGCAGGTCAGCATCACCAGCGCCCCGAACGCCACGCCGGAGCTGAAGAACGCGACCGTGACGCTGCCGGTTGGGATGACGGTCGATCCGTCGGCGGCGGATGGCCTGCAGGCGTGTAGCAATGCTCAGTTCGGCCTGGGTTCGACGGTGGAACCCGCCGAAGCGGCCTCCTGTCCGGCGGGCTCGAAGATCGGGACGGTGAAGGTGATCACGCCGCTGCTCGAAAAGCCGCTGGAAGGCGAGGTGTTCGTCGGCGAACCGGAATGTGCGCCGTGCAGCCCCGCAGACGCAGAAGATGGCCGTATCTTCAAGCTCTTCCTGCAGGTGCGTTCGGTCGAACTCGGCGTGCTCGTAAAGCTCGCGGGCAAGGTGTCCGCGAACCCGGTGACGGGTCAGTTGCAGGCGACGTTCACGCAGCAGCCCCAGCTGCCGTTCAGCGAACTGCTGCTGACGCTCAACGGCGGCGCCAGGGCGCCACTGGCCAACCCGCAGACGTGCGGCGCGTTCACGACCACGACCGATCTGACACCGTGGAGCGCTCCCGGTGTGGGTGGCCTGTCGGGCACAGAAGCGATCGCCGGCACCCCGGACGCGACCCCGTCATCGCCGCCGTTCAACGTCGATTGGAACGGCGCGGGTGGCGCCTGTCCGGCGAGCCTGCCGTTCGGCCCGTCGTTCAGCGCCGGCAGCCAGACGCCCACCGCGGGCGCGTCGAGCCCGTTCTCGGTCACGTTCGGGCGTGAAGACCGCGAACAGGACATCTCCGCGATCACGGTCAGCACCCCGCCCGGTCTGCTCGGCAAGATCGCGGGTATCCCCCAGTGCCCGGAAGCGCAGGCCAACGCCGGCATGTGCGGCCCGGAAAGTGAGATCGGCACCACGACGGTCGGCGCGGGCCCCGGACCGCACCCGTTCTACGTCGGCGGCAGGGTGTATTTGACCGGCCCGTACAAGGGAGGACCGTTCGGGCTGAGCGTCGTCGTGCCCGCGATCGCCGGGCCGTTCAACCTCGGCACGGTCGTGGTGCGCGCGTCGATCGCGGTGAACCCGGCCACGGCGGCGCTGACGATCGCCTCGGACCCGTTGCCGCAGTTCGTCGACGGTGTGCAGCTGCGGCTGCGCCGGATCGACGTCGAAGTCAACCGGCCCGGGTTCATGCTCAACCCGACGAGCTGCGCGGCGCAGAGCGTGGGCACGACGATCACAGCCGCCCAGGGCGCGAGCTCCACCCTCTCGAGCCCGTTCGAGGTCGGGGCGTGTCAGAACCTTGCGTTCAGCCCGAGCTTCTCCGCCTCCACGCAGGCCAAGGCCAGCAAAGCCGGCGGCGCGAGCCTGACCGTGGTCGTGAGGTCCACGGCGGGCCAGGCGAACATCGCCAAAGTCGACCTGGCGCTGCCCAAGCAGCTGCCCTCGCGGTTGACGACGCTGCAGAAAGCGTGCACGGCAGCGGTGTTCGACGCCAACCCGGCAGGGTGCTCCGGGGAATCGATCATCGGCACCGCGAGGGCGCTCACACCGGTCCTGAACGCGCCGCTCGAGGGCCCCGCCTACCTCGTCTCCCACGGTGGCGCGGCGTTCCCCGACGTCGAGTTCGTGCTCCAGGGCGAAGGCGTGGAGATCGTCCTCGACGGTCAGACGGACATCAAAAACGGGATCACCTACTCGAAGTTCGAAACGGTCCCCGACGCGCCGGTCAGCCTGTTCGAAACGAGCCTGCCCGAGGGTCCGCACTCGATCCTCGGAACCAATCTGCCCGCGAGCGCGAACTACAGCCTGTGCGGGCAGCACCTCACGATCCCGACGATCATCACCGCGCAGAACGGCAAGCAGATCAAGCAGACCACGAAGCTCGCGGTCACCGGCTGCACGGCGTCTAAGCCAACGTCTAAGCCCACGGTCAAGATCACCAGGACCAAGCTCAAGGGCGACGCGCTGCTCGTGACGGTCAAGACCTCCGCCAAGGGCCGCGTGCGGATCTCCGGCAAGGGCCTGAAGACCACCGTCCACAAGAACGTCAAGGCCGGAACCCATCGCTTCAAGGTCACGCTCACCAGGGTGGGCAGGGCGGCAAAGAGGCATCGCAAGAAGACCAAACTGCGAGCAAGCCTCACGGTGGGCAAGCAGGCAGTCGCCACGACGATCAGCGTGAAGCTCTAAAGGAGATGGCGAACATGAGCAACATTCTCACGTCACGCTCGGCACGTATCGCCGCGATCGCCGCATTCACACTGCTCGCGGCTGCCGCGCTCAGCTCCACCCCGGCGCTCGCCGCCGCGGGCGAAGGCTGCCCCAACGAACAGCTGCGCAACGAATCGAACGTCAACCCCGCCACCGGGAAGCCCTACTCGGTGGGCCTGCCCGAATGCCGGGCCTATGAGATGGTCAGCCCACTCTACAAGCAGGCGCACGACGCGGTCCTGGTGCCATCCGTGCCCGTTGCGCCCGACGGCGACGCGGTGGGCTTCGCTTCGCTGGGCGCTTTCGCCGGCTTTGAAGGCCTGTCAGGTCAGAGGGGCGACCAGTACCTGTCTCTGCGCGCCGGCTCGGGCTGGCTCACGCAATACCTCTTCCCGCCCCCAAGCGTGATCGGCGTCGCCGCCGAACCCACCGCCGGCGGGCTGGACTACTCGCCCGACCTCTCCAGGGAGATCTCCTGCGGACAACCCGCGACGAGCCACGCGCTACAGGAACCGGCGGTGATCTGTGCGGTGCGTGAACCGGACGGATCCTGGATCGCGACACCGGAATATCGCGACCTCGCTCCTAAAGGCGATGCGACCGACATCGCGTTTAGCCACGGCATCGGATCATCGCGCGACCTCTCCCACGTCATATTCCAGGTTGACCCCGTCACACATCTGCTAACCACAGACACTAATCACAGCGGTGGTGGGGGCAGCATCTATGAGATCGTCGGGGTCGGTACCGCCGCCCCCGTCCTGCGACTGGTCAACATCGATGACAGTGGCAGCGTGATCGGACCGGAAAACAACACATCTATCGGCACTGGGACCCCCGCCTCCACTGCAGATGAAGGCTCCGACTACCACGCGATCTCCGAAGACGGCTCCAAGGTCTTTTTCACAGCGACCCCCGCCGGTGGTGTGAGGACGGTCTATGCGCGCGTCGAACTGCCCGGGGAACGCTATGAAACGGTCGCGCTGTCAAACCCCTCGCCCGCACAGTGCACGACGTGCAGCACGACCGCGCAGCAAGCCACCTACCACGGCGCTTCGGCGAACGGCGAGAAGGTCTTCTTCACGACCACGCAGCAACTCCTGAACGCCGACACCGACACGACCACCGACCTATACGAGTATAACTTCGAAAACGAACGCATCGTGCGGGTCTCCGGGGGCGGCGCGGGCGATCTGACGCCCGGAGAAGGCGCCGAAGTGCAGGGCGTGGTCAATGTCTCCTCAGACGGCTCGCACGTGTACTTCGTCGCGCGGGGGTTGTTGACGACGCTCGCCAACGCCAGCGGCCAGAAAGCGCAGTCGGGCGCGGACAACATGTACGTTTTCGACACGCTCACCGGCGAAACGAAGTTCTTCGCGCAGCTCTGCTCAGGACCCGAAGCATCTGGCGGGCACACAGGCTATACGGGCTGTGGACCAAACCTGAACGCGTACGAAGAACAAACTAAAGTCGCAGGGAAATTTGTCGTTCCGGTGAACGACCTTGCGTTGTGGAACCCCGGCGCCGGCGAAAGCAGCTCATACCCGGCGCAGACGACGCCGGACGGACGCTACCTGGTGTTCACGACCTATGCAAAGCTCGCGCCGCAAGACACCGACGAAGCGAAGGACGTCTACCGCTATGACTCCCAGACCGGCGAACTGGCCTTGGTCTCCCACGGCGCGCCCGGCGACCCCACCGCCGGGAACGCAGACCTGAACGCGACGCTGGCGCCGCAAAAGGATGTCGTCACGGAATTTGGGGATCACGCCGACGTCGGCGACCTGGCACGGCAGGTCAGCGAAAACGGAGAAGACATCGTCTTCGAAACCGCGGAGAGCTTGCAGGCCGACGATACGAACACCGGCTCGGAACCGCGCTGCGGTGGCGCAGTTGGCGCCAGCGGATGTGACGCGTACCTGTGGCATGACGGCACCGTAAGCCTGATCTCCGACGGCCAGGACCCGGAAGGCGCGGACCAGGCACGGAGCTTGCTGGTCGGAACCAGCGTTCCGCAAATATCGCCGTCGGGCTCGGACGTTTTCTTCACCACCGACACGCAGCTCGTCGGCCAGGACACAGACCAGCTCGCCGACGTGTACGACGCGAGGATCAACGGCGGCTTCCCGGCACCGACGCCGGAATCCTCGTGTTCGGGCGAAGCCTGCCAGGGCACGGCCTCGGCGTTGCCGGCGTTTGGGGCGCCGGGCAGCCTGACGTTCACCGGCGGTGGCAACCTGACACCGGGCTCTACCTCCTTCCCGCCCCCCGCCGAAAAAGGCAAAGTCGCAGGCCCGTCGCTCAAGATCACGAAGGTCAAGCTGAGAGGCAACTCGCTGCTCGTGACGCTCAAGAGCTCCGCGAAGGGCCGGGTGCGCCTGAGCGGCAAGGGGCTGGTCACGAAGAGCGTCAAGAGTCTCGCGCCCGGCACCCACACGATCCGTGTTCGCCTCACCAAGGCCGGCATCGCGATGCGCAAGCACCGCAAGAGGGCCAAGGTGCGCGTCAGCCTCACCGTCGGCAAACGCTCGACCGCAAGCACGAAGGGCGTGAAGCTGTAGGGGGTCGAGCGGAGAAGGCGCCGGCAAGAGCACGGAAAGGCAGGGGTTCGCGACAGACAGCTTCGCAAAGACTTGGACGGCGCCCTGACCCTCTCCGGCGCCGCTCAAGGAGATCCGGCGCGCGCGGGCGTGCAGACCAGCCGGCGCGCCGGTCCCTCTCCCACAGCACAAGCGGGCGCCGCGGTCGATCCCCATCGGTCGCGGCGCCCGCCCCTTCCCTCTCCGTGTGCTCAAATTGAGGGGCGATGGAGGATCACGATCGAGAACTCGGCGCCCGCACTCTTGAAGTCCTGACGAGCATGACCGACCGGCGCATCTTCGCCGCGCTGGACTCCGGCGCGAGGACCGTTGCGCAACTCAGGCCGAGCGTGCCGAACGTCAGCGAGGAGGTGCTGAGCGAGCACCTCGATCGACTGGAGGCGGACGGCTATGTGCGGCGCCTGGAGCCGCCCGACGCTCTGCTGTCCTGACGGGGCTTTGATCGACACGAATGCGCCAGGAGTCAGCACCGAGTCAGCCGCTGTTGGCGCCCATCTTCTCCAGCCTCCTTGCCAGCTGCCCCATCCCCAACTCCGCGGCCATGCGCGCGCCGCCGGCGAAGTCGGTCGTGCGGTCCGGTGGCCGGAGGATGCCGTCGATCGGCACGAGCGTCGCGATCCGCTTGAAGTCGCGCAGCAGCTCCTCGTTCTCGCTCAGGGCGATCGCCGTCCGCAGGCGCATGTCGCTGTCGTCTGCACGCGCCACCTCCAACACCTCCTCCAGCGGGCCGTAGCGATTCAGCAACTCGGCGGCGGTCTTCGCACCGATGCCGGGCGCTCCGGGCAGGCCGTCGGAGGGGTCGCCGCGTAGGGCGATGAAGTCAGTCACGAGCGCCGGGTCGATCCCGTAGCGCTCGCGCACCTGCGCCGGGCCGATCTCGGTTGGCGGCACGCCGCCCTTGCCCGGCAGCACGACCGCGACCTGGGCGTTCACGGCCTGGTAGAGGTCGCGGTCCCCGGTCAACAACAACGCCCGCCCGCTTTCGTATCCACTGGTCACGTCGCACCGCTCTCCGCCGCCCTGCCCACTCTCGTGGCCGCTCGTGCTCCTCTCCTCGCGCCGATCGCCACCGACCTCCGCGAGTGCGTAGGAGAACATCACGTCGTCGGCCTCGAGCTCCGCGTCAGTCGCGAACGTCCAGCCGAGGCTCTCGAGCAGCGCCGGCGCCTTCTCCCACTGCGACGCCAGCTCCGGCGGCATCGGCTCGCGCTGCGCGTGATAGCCGGGATAGAGCTTCACGCGATAGACCGCCTCCTCCGCTCCCATGCAGGCGGCGACGGCCCGCGCGGGGCGCGCTTCGAGCACCGCCAGGATCGCGTTCACCGTCCCCAGCAGCGCGTTCACCGGCTGCCCGTCCGCGCCGACGATCGATTTGGGCAGCGAGAAGAACGCGCGGTAGAGAAGCCAGGGGACGTCGGCGATCAGGACCGGGGAGGGCATCTGGCGGGCGGGCATCTGGCGGGCGGGCATCTGGCCCCATCAGCGTAGAGCGACCGGCTACCCCGCGACGGCGCCGCCCGCCGGAGCTGATTCCGGCGCTCCCGCCGGTCCCTGCGCGCCGCCGCTGGGGCCCGAGAGGGCTGTGGGTGCACTCGGGGTAGGCGGCGGCGGGCTCGCTGGGGCTGGCGAGCCGCTGCGGTCGGGCTCGGCGACGACGCTCGTGCCACGCTTGATCGAGAAGTACGCCCAGGTGTCGTCGAACCCCAGCCGCGCGGCCAGTTCATCGCCGCTGGCCAGGGTGCGCCCGGCCGAGCCGAGCACGTAGGCGGAGAGGATCCGTGGGGAGGAGCCGCGCGTGAGCACTTCGATCCCCTCGAAGGCGCCCTTCACGAGGCCGCCCAGCCGCTTGCTCGCCGCGGTGAAGCTGAGGCTCTTCTTCCAGCTGTGCTCCGGGCCCTGGTCGTAGGGGTCGGCGACGCCCACCAGCCACGGCCGCGGAGCGGCGCCTTCGAAGGCGTCCTGGACGTCTTCGGTGTGGCCGCCGCTGGAGGCGAAGTAGTAGGTGATCGCGGGCTTGCCGGCGTAGGTGACGACTTGGCCGGCGGTCGCGGCGATCGCGCCGTTGGTGGCGGCGGTTTCGGCGGACTTGCCGAGATACATCTGCGAGCGCGTGTCGGAGTAGACGTCGAACCTCGTGCCGCCCGCGTCGGCGGTGATCGCGTAGGTGCGGCTCGCGACCGCCTGAGCCTCCAAAGCTGCGAGCGGCCAGCTGGCGGGCATCTCGGCGGCAACCACGCCGCGCACGTAGCTTTCCAGCGGGAGCGTCTTGACCTTGCTGCCGAGGAGCACTTTCACCTTCGTCCCCGCCGACACCTGGCCGAGCGCGGTGCCCGTGTAGTAGTGGGCGAGGATCGCGCCGTAGGCCCAGCCGTGCTCGGCGTAGCCGAGCGCCCCCTCCTGGCTCATCCCCACGCCGTGTCCATCGCCGGCGCCTTGGATCACGAGCGTGGAGGCGTGTGCGGAGGCGGCGCCCAGCGAGAGCGCGGCGATCAGACAGGCGAGCAAGCGCATGACTATGGGTCGGGTAGCTGGGGTAAGTGAGTTAGCGTTGCAGGATGGTTATCAACGAGACGATTGGACGAGATGGCGGATAGGAGCAGCGAACGGGCGGTGCTGGACGGGGTCCCGAAGAACCTCTACATCGGTGGAGAGTGGCGCGCGGCATCTGGCGGCGGAACGCTGCCGGTCGAGGACCCCGCCACAGGCGAGACGCTCGTCGAGGTCGCAGACGCGCAGGCGGGGGATGCGCTCGCGGCGCTGGGGGCCGCGGCCGGGAGCCAGTCCGAGTGGGGTGCGAGCGCGCCGCGTGATCGCGGGGAGATCCTGCGGCGGGCCTACGAGGCGATCGTCGCGCAGAGCGACGAGTTGGCGCTGCTGATGACACTCGAGATGGGCAAGGCGCTCGCCGAGTCGAAGGCCGAGATCGCCTACGCCGCCGAGTTCTTCCGCTGGTTCTCCGAGGAGGCCGTTCGCATACACGGCCGCTACATGGTGAACACGACGGGCAAGGGCCGGATCCTGACGATGCGCCAGCCGGTCGGGCCGTGCGTGTTCGTGACGCCGTGGAACTTCCCGATGGCGATGGGCACGCGCAAGCTTGCCCCCGCGATCGCGGCCGGCTGCACCGTCGTCGTGAAGCCCGCGAAGCAGACGCCGCTGTCGATGCTCGCGCTCGCGCGGATCCTGCAGGACGCCGGCCTGCCGGACGGCGTCCTGAACGTGATCACAGGACGGCACTCGGGCGAGCTGATCGAACCGCTGCTGAAGGACTCGCGCACGCGCAAGCTCTCGTTCACCGGCTCGACCGAGGTCGGCCGCACGCTGATCGAACAGTCGGCCGAGCAGGTGCTGCGCGTCTCGATGGAGCTCGGCGGCAACGCGCCGTTCCTCGTGTTCGAGGACGCCGACCTCGACGCCGCCGTCGAGGGCGCGATGCTCGCGAAGATGCGCAACGTCGGCGAGGCCTGCACGGCGGCGAACCGCTTCCACGTGCACGAGTCGATCGCCGATCGGTTCGCGCGGGAGCTGAGCGAGCGGATGGGCGCGCTGAAGGTCGGCCGCGGCACGGAGCCCGACACCGATGTGGGGCCGCTGATCGACGAAGCCCAGCGCGAGAAGGTGCAGGAGCTCGTCGGCGACGCCGTCGAGCGTGGCGCTCGCGTGCTGATCGGCGGAGGGCCGTTGTCGGGGCCCGCCCACCCCGGCTACTTCTACGAGCCGACGGTCCTCTCCGACGTGCCCGCTGACGCGCGCCTGTTGCGCGAGGAGATATTTGGCCCCGTCGCCCCGATCGCGACGTTCTCCACCGAGGAGCAGGCGCTGGCGGCGGCCAACCTCACCGAGTACGGCCTCGTCGCCTACGTCTACACGCGCGACCTCGCCCGCGCGTTCCGCGTCGCAGAGGGCATCGAAACGGGGATGGTCGGCCTCAACCAGGGTGTCGTCTCGAACGCCGCCGCCCCCTTCGGCGGCGTCAAGCAGTCCGGGTTCGGCCGCGAGGGCGGCTTCGAGGGGATCGCGGAGTACCTGGAGACGAAGTACGTCGCGATGAGTTTGTAGGCGAAGGCGGTAAGAGGTCAGAACCGAGCTTGGGGTCGACACGAGGGATCCGTGCCGATAGGCTTCATTTCCGCTTGTCCAAATGCCTAACGATCCGTTCTCAGGCGAGCCAGCGTGGGCGGGTGCTGGCGACGTAGTTCGTGGCAGCCGCAACGGCAACCGATGGACGTGCCGCGGCGAGTAGCTCCCGGGTGTTTGCGAGACCCGGCAGGCTTGGGTCGAACACCGGGACACACAAGCCATCGGACATCGGCCACGCGGCCGAGGGGACCAGCATCGCCTGCCAGCCAAGCGTGCTCACCAGACCGGCAAGCTCGGGACAGTCGCCGTAGTCGGGTGGATCTGCGGCGAAGCTGCCGAGGTCGAAGCCCGACCGCGCCAAGAGGTCCGCGGCCCACTCGCTCGTGAGGTCTGCGAGGTTGTCGAACGCCAGGTCAAGAGCAAACAACGCTCGCGCTGGAACACCGAGCTCCAGCGGCCCGAGCGCGGCGAGTGCGGCGTTGTCAAGTCCAACGCCGCCGGTGGGATCAGCCGCCGCGACGTCGCGGGCATGGTTGCGGCAGTACTCAGCCCATGCGACGGCTGGAGTCGTAGCCGTATAGAGGGTCCAGTTCGTCGGCCAGCGACCCTCGCGCCGGACAAACAATGGGTCAGGCGCCGAGCCGTCGGGAGGAAGCCAGACGTGTCGGTAGTAAACCGTCAGCGCCGTACGTAGCACTGGGATCTGCCTCAACGGCGCGAGCTTCAGCGGCACGCTAGGCTAGGTAGCCGGAGAGGTTTCGTATGCCCGTGCTTCCGCGACGATCTGCTCAACCTCTCCAGCGGCAAGGCGCTCCAGGCGGGTTGGAGCGCCCGCTGTGAACCAGCGCCGAACACCGTCTGCCCCGAGGCCGCCGACGAGACTCAGGCCGATCGAGCGCAGTCTCTGGAAGAGCTCCTCGCGGTGCTCCGGAAGGGTGCCGGCACGCCACGAGGCGACCGCACGCTCGCTGACCCGCGTCGCCTGCGCGATTTGACCGAGTGTCAGCCCGGTAACCGCACGCGCGTCCTCCAGCAGATCTCCTGTGAGCTTCGGCACAGCTGGCCTATCGACGGGCACCGCGGGAATCTGGCGCGCGATCGCCGCCGCTCGACCTTGCAGCGATCCGTCATTCGTGACTTTTCCAGCCGGGATGACGACATGCGCTCCCTCGTGAACGTCGATGCCCCACATGCCCGCAAGGCTCACCTTGGCAAGGACAAACGCCCCACCGTACTCGTCGCCGGTGGCCAGCTCACCCAGCCAGTGTTCAATCGCCGTGGCGTCACTATCGATATACCGCAGAGGCCCTGTCACCGCTGGAGTGAAATCAAGTGGCATTTCGACCCTCTCGTTGCTGCTTCAGCTCGGCAAGGTATCCACGTGTGAGAGTCCATACAAAGAGCGGCTCGATCAGATCATGAAAGCTTTGAACGGTCTCGATCAAGCGTGGGGGATCGAACTCACGCTCGGTCGTCGAGAAGTAATCGAAATCCAAAAGGTAGGTGGTGTCCTCGACCAGGCCATGACGGATCACGACCGTGCCGAGCGACTCTTCGACGCGAAGCTCTCCAAAACTGCGTTGGAGGCCGCCTTTGACGACTGTGCCTACTGGCACCACCAGCTTCGGATTGATGATTGAGCGTATGTCATCGCGCAGGCGCTCGTCGGTGATCTCATTGACATATCGCAATCCGAGGCGCAGCTCGTGCTTGGGGTGGAAAATATCGTCACATGCCCGGATGGCGTTGCTGAACTCCTCGAGGAACTGGGGGAAGGCGTGATACCGGGGTCCGGCCTCCACGGCAATGCTCGCATGTCCCAATGAAACGGCGTAACCACGGGCATCGTCTTTGAAGGGCCATACGGTGTCGGCGGTGACGGACGGTGCGGGGGGAGCAGAAGCTGCACCCGGCCCGATATGGATCGTGAACGTCTGGGCTGCCTGCGGATTATCTGGGACGTAGCGACGATCGAGTCGCGACTCGAACTCGGATACCAAGTCCCTGTTCCCGACTGCATGTACCGGGCTGTATCGCACCTGGGCCACCGCGACCTTGAGCGGCGCGGACTCAAGATGGCTGAGGGTGGCTTTAGGAACGCGGATTGGCATAGTGCAGCTTCATGAAGAACTTCATGATAGCGGGCGCTAGACCCCGCGGGCGTCCCTCAACAGCTCTTTGAGGAACCCTTTCCCGAGCACACTCATGCTGAGCAGCGAGCCGAACAGGACGACCGCGTCGATCGACTCGCGGCCCTGCTTGGTCCAGTAGTCGTCCTCGAGGTTGAGCCAGAGCGCGAACTCGTCGAGCGTGAGCGCGGCGCCGGCGCCGTAGGCGATCGACGTCACCCGCGAGGAGCGGCGGTCCTCTTGGATCCCGATCTCGAGCAGCCAGAGATAGCCGACCGTGAGCAGGCCGGTGATCCCGAAGGTCATGTGGTGGATGTGGCGGCCACCGGGGGTGATGTTCTTGAACGGCCCGCGTTCGGCGCGGATCGCGTGGGTGATGCCGCGGACGGCGGCGAAGGTCGTGAAGAACGCGCCGGTCGAGAATAGCTGGCGCTCCTTGCGGCGGTCGCCGAAGTGCTTGTTGTAGAGCGCGCGCAGATCGCGCTCGGGCGAGAACCTTTCGTGTGTGTGCGGGGGTGGCTGGACGGGGCGGCTCGACGTGTCCGGGCCCACCGGCCCAGTCTCAGCCATGGGACTCCAGCTGGGAGATGGAGATCGCGTTCGCCGGCGCCGTGAGCGTGACGGGGGCGTTCCAGCGGTCGAAGGCGATCTTGCCGCCGCTCTTGCCGCTCTTGGAGATCTCGATCGGGTAGGGCTTGCCGGTCGTGGCGACGTAGAGGGTGCCGCTATGCGAGGCGTCGGTGACGCCGAGCACCTGCTGGCCGTCGATCGTTGTGGTCGAGCCCTTCGTCAGCGCGCCGTGGTCGGAGAGGGCCGTGCTGAGCAGCTGGTTGAGGTCGGTGAGTGAGCCGAGTGAGGAGAAGCTGCCGCTCGAGGCCGGCGCCTTCAGCCATTTGCCCGCGAGCAGCTTTTCCGCGGCGGAGCCGCCGAAGTGTCTGTAGAAGGCCGGGCTGCCGCTGATGTAGGCGGTGCCGCCGATCTGGATCAGGTTGAAGGAGAGGCCGTCCTCGGAGATCTGCCCGCGACCGCCCTTGCCGGCGACGAGTTCGAGGTTGAGCATGATCGGCGAGCCGCCGCTGACGATCGAGCCCGAGACGTGCACGGAGCTCGCGCTGTCCGCCGCGGCGGTGGCGGCCGCGAGGATCTCGGTGGGCGTCTTCGACGCGATCCCGTTCGAGGAGGAGCCGCCGGAACTGCCGCAGCCGGCGAGCAGCAGCGCCACGAGTGCGATCACGGCGATCGCCGCGAGCAAGGGCCGTGGACGCGACGGGGAGGAAGGCCGAGGACGCAAAACTCGCGCAGATCCTAGCCGAGCTTCAAGTCGGCTCCCAGATTCGGCTGCTCACCCAACTACGGCGATGCGCTGATCGTCTCGGGGGACGCTCAAGAGAACGGCCCGATCCGCCGAAATGAGGGGAGACGCAGGGAAAAATGTGAGATGCGCCGGTGAGCGAAGCCAACCCAAGCAGGCTTGAGGCTGCCCGTCAGGCATGGGATGGCCCAGCCATGGCTGAAGACGGGCGACCCCGCGGAGACGAAGGACGTGCAAATGTTTGAAGCCGAGAGCAGGGCGGGTAGTCTCGGGAACGTGGTGAGCAATGGGGAGCAGCCATCCGCCCGCACGGGACAGTCGGGGAGCGACACCGAGGGTCCGGGCTCGCCACCGCCGGGTCGCGGGCCGGGCGGGCCTGGGTTGCGAGGGGCGCTCGCGTGGGCGCCGTGGCTCGTACTTTCCATTGCCGCGGCCGCCGGCGCGATCGCGGCCTCCTCAGCGACGCTCGTGGTCGTCTGCGTGGTCGTGCTGGCGGGCGCGGCGACGGCGCTCGGCCGGTGCCTCGGCGAGGCCCGGCGCAGGGCGCTACAGCAGGAGATCGACAGCCGCTCCGGGGAGCTCGAGCGGGCCTTCTCCGAGCTCGAGATCGCGCAGGCCGAGACGGTGCGCAGGCTGTCGATGGCGGTCGAGTTCCGCGACGAGGACACCGGCGCGCACATCGAGCGGATTGGGCGCTTCTCGACGCTGCTGGCCGAGCACGTCGGGATGGACCCTGACTTCTGCGCGACGCTCACGCACGCGGCGCCGCTGCACGACGTCGGCAAGGTAGCGATCCCCGACGCGATCCTCTTGAAGCCGGGCGAGCTGACCGCGGAGGAGCGCGCGATCGTGGAGACCCACGCCGAGGAGGGCCACCGGCTGCTGCGCGGCTCGTCCTCCTCGATCCTCGACCTCGCGGCCACGATCGCGCTGAGCCACCACGAGAAGTGGGACGGCACGGGCTACCCGCGCGGCGTGAAGGGCGAGGCGATCCCGATCGAGGGGCGGATCGTGGCGGTCGCGGACGTGTTCGACGCGCTCACGACCGACCGCGTGTACCGCGGCGGGTTCACGGTCGAGGAAGCCGTCGAGATGATGCTCGAGCAGCGCGGCCGGCACTTCGACCCGGTCCTGCTGGACGCGTTCATGGAGGTGCTCGGTCGCTCGGGCCCCGACGCGCGCGAGCAGCTGCGCGGCGATCCGGGGGCACTGACCGAGGGTATCCTCGAAACCTTCGCGACGGCGCTCCAGCGCGGCGATGGCGAGACCGCCGAGGGCGCGATCGCCCAGGCGATCGAGGATGGGGTGCCGGGGGCGATGGTGCACGACGAGGTGATCGAACCGGCGCTGCGGCGACTGGCGGCGTTGAAGGGCCGGGGCGAGCTCGACGCGAGCGCCGAGCGCCTCGCGATGGGAATCGCCAGGCGCGTGCTGGCGACGCTGCGCCGCTACATGCTGAGCGGCGAGGCGCAGGACGGAGAGGTGCTCGAGCGGATCGACCGCTCGGTGCGGGCGGTCGAAGATCAGCTCGCCACGCGCGAGCACGCCATCGGCTGACGCGAGCCCGCGCGAGCGCCCCGACGGACCGGTCGACGACGGACCTCGATAGATTCCCGCGCATGGCACAGCAGGCGATCGTGACCGGCGGGGCCGGCTTCATCGGCTCACACCTCGTTGACGCGCTGCTCGCGCAGGGCTACGAGGTGACGGTGATCGACGACCTCTCCTCCGGCGATCGCCGCCGCGTGGCGGGGGCGGCGCGGCTGATCGAGCTTGACATCGTCGACCGCGAGGGGGTGGCGGCGGTCGTCGAGGAGGTCGGCCCCGAGACGGTCTTCCATCTCGCGGCGCAGTCGAGCGTGGTGGTCTCCGTCGAGAACCCGGGGCGCGACTGCGAGGTGAACGTCGGGGGCACGCTGAACGTCGTCGACGCCGCGAACAAGCGCGGGGTCCCGGTCGTGTTCACCTCGACCGGGGGCGCGCTGTACGGCGACGAGGTGCCGCGGCCAACCGCCGAGGGCACGATCCCGAAGCCGCTCTCGCCCTACGGCGCGTCGAAGCTCGCGGGCGAGTCCTACGTTGGGACCTGGTCGCGCGCGGAGGGCGTGCCCAACGCGGTTTGCCGGCTGGGCAACGTCTACGGCCCGCGCCAGAGCCCCCACGGCGAGGCCGGGGTCGTCTCGATCTTCACCCATCGACTCCACACCGGTCAGGCGCCGAAGCTGTTCGGGCACGGGCGTCCGACGCGCGACTACGTCTACGTCGGCGATGTCGTCGCCGCGCTGCTGGCGGCGGCGGGGAAGGCGGGTACGTACAACATCGCCACGGGAGTGGAAACGGACGTGAGCACGATCTGGAGCGAGCTGCGCGAGGTCGCCGGCTCGGAGGAGGAGCCCGAACTCGCGGAGCTGCGCCCGGGCGAGCTGCAGCACAGCCAGCTGGACGCGAGCCTCGCCGAGCGCGAGCTCGGCTGGCGCGCGCAGGTGCCGATCGCCGAGGGTCTGCGGAAAACCTACGAGGCGTTGATCAAGGAGTTCGACGCGGGCTGAGGGTGGTCGCGTGGATCGCCGGGCCGAATTGCAAGGGGGAGGGCAGTTGTAGGGGCGAAGACGGCGGCGGAAGGCGCGGTCTTCCCGGTCGCTGGCGAACACCACGTAACGGCACGGCGCGCTCACGCCGGAGCCTTCGACCCGTGTCCCGGGCGAGAGCGAGGGGCTGGTCGCTCCCCTGCCGCGAATGCTGCCCCGAATGTGGGAAACCCGCACCGTCGTCGGGTGGGATCCGCGGATGCCATCGCCCGCTGCCGGCGCGAGGATGGTGCTCCAGCAGAAATCGTCAAGCGAGCGAGAAGAGAGCGGCAAATGTCATCCGCGATAGACCGGGCGAGCGAGCGCGACCACCTGCCGTTGTGTCGCTCAACGTCGACGGCCGGCGCCCACGTGCGCTGACGCCCGTCGGTCAGCTCGTCGAACATCCGGTCGAAGCGGCTGCGAAGCTCGCCCAGCTCGGTGAAGGGTTCCCAACGTGTGATATGAGACACGCTATTGCGGGCGAGACGATCGGGCGCTTCTCCTTCGCGCTGCCGTAGCTGTCACAGACGAGCGTGTCGTGCAAGGTATTGGTAGTGGGCTCACACGATGATCCTCGGAGCGACGATGAGTTGCTGCTCGCGCTGGAGCTCGGGCATTCTCAACAGGCGGTTCGCCAGCACGTCAGTCGAGGACTCAGGCGACTGCGAACACTGATGGAGGAGAAGCCATGAACGATCACCTCGGCGAACTGCGGAAGGCGTTGAGTGACGCCGCCACGCGCGAGTACGGCGCTCGTGCCCGCAACCGCGGGCCACGGCGGGAGACGATGCCCCCGGGAGACGAGGATGGTTCCAAGGCGCGCCACACCTGGGTACAGTCGTTGCGTCGCTGGCCTCCGTTCGCATTGGCCGCCCTGGCGCTGGCGATCTGCGCGACCGCCGGCGCGGCGATCGTGGTGCTCGTCGATCGCGGTTCGGCGCCGTTGACGGGGACGGTGCCCAGCCTGCGAGTGCTTCACTACGACGTGCCCCTGACGCCGGACCTGGAGGCTGGCGACGCCGGCTGGTGCAGCGACCCGCGCTTCTCGATCAGCGGTGTCCGATCGCCGTATGACGGCGGCGGGGCCTGCGCGCCGTCCTATCGACCGGGGTCACCGATCGTATTGGCCGGCGGGGAGCCGATCAGCAACGCGGCGGAGCTCTTGAAGTCCTCGCACACCCCGGTGAGCGCGCGGCAGGACCACACGAACCTGTTCTGGGCGATCGTCACCTCCCGCGTGGCAGCCCTACGCCTGAGCCCGGGACAGGTCGTGGTGGCACGAGGCAATGACCGCCTGCCGGCGGGATGGAAGGCGGTGATCGCGTTCGTGTCCGGGCAGATCGACCCGGTGGCCCTGGACAGAGCCGGGCGCGTCATCGCCATGCCGTCGAATGGCGGAACGCCGACGATTGTGCGAGCGATGATGCGCTCGGTGAAGCCTGGTCGTCCAGCCGCGTCGAGCCCGTGCTCAATCCACGCGCCGCGCCTACCTGCTGTGACGGCGTCCTGGGGGGTTCTCGCCACGAGTGCGCCGACGCTGGGTGCCAGCGTCGGCGCGAACGTGCTGTTCAGCTGCGCGCGCAGCTGGTACTCGATCAAGGGCTACACCGAAGCGGCCTCAGCCGCGATCCTCCTGGACGCGCAGCATCCGCACCATGTAGCGCCCGCGCTGCCCGGCCTCACACCCACCGGCAACCCAGGGATCTTCGCCGAGGACGGCGGGGCGGACGGACCGCTGCTGGCCAGACGCGCCGGACGAGCGTGGCTCGTCGTGCAAGGACCGTCAACCTCGATCGACGCGCTACTGCTCGACGCGCTACACGCCGAAGGCACGGCTGTTGGCCCTACCGGGCAAAGATGAAGTCGGGGCTGCCGCGGCGCGGCTGGTCGGCTCGCGGCTACGGGAGCCGTTGGATGATTTCGAGCAGTTCGGCGCGGTCGTAGCCGCTCCCGCGGCTGAGCTTGACGAGTTCGATCGCCTTGGCGAGCAGCGCGCCGCGGTGGGGTGTGCCGCTGACGCGGATCCCGTGACCGGGGCGCAGTTCGAGGAGCCCTTCGTCGCGGAGGAGCTAATGGCGAGAGGCGGACTCGAACCGCCGACACCTCGATTTTCAGTGGTGGGGCGACCAGCCTGGCTCGTCATGCGGAACCTAGCAAAAAGCCCCGCGGTTGCTGGCATTTCGCGCGGCCTCCGGCGTCAGCGGCGGGCCGCGCGGCCTGCCGAGATACCGGCGGATACCCGAAGATGCCGGGGGGTTTGGGCCGACGAGCGGGGTTCGTCGGCCCAAACGAAAACCGGGCGAGACGGCGGGCGCATGCCGACCTGATCGACCCGATCGGCTTCGAAGACTTCCTCGGCGGCGCGGCCGCCGGGCTCGACTTCCGACCTGCTGCTCGAGGTGAAGGCGAAGGACCTGGCGCTGCGGCGCCTGCGCGACCAGCTCGGCGAACGCGACTGGCGCTGGGAGAAGGGCCGGCTGCTCGCGCCTCAGTCCTTGGAGGTCAGCTCGCGGAGGAAGCCAGGGAAGCGGCCGGCGCCGTGTCGGCCGGGATGCGCGCCCTGGGCTACGCGGCCGACAGCGACGAGGCGGCGCTGACGCTAGCCGGCGCGGAGGTCTTCAGCTCTCTCGGCGAGCTGCCGTCGCTGCTGGGACTCGCCTGACGTCCGGGTTGCCCGGGAGGATTGACGGATGCTGGTCGGAGTGCTGGGGTCCGCTGCGCGCGAGTTGCGTGACGTTCTCCGCGCGGCGACGGCCACGCACCGTCGGCTGCGCGACCACCTCGTAACGATCATCACGGTGACGGTCGGTATCGACCTGCTGTGTGCGATCGCGGCATTCCTGCTCGAGCGCCATTCGCCGGAAACCGAGATCAAGACCTTTGGTAGCGCCTTCTTCTGGACGAGCACGCAGCTACTGACCGTCTCCTCGCAAATCAAGAACCCGATCTCGGTAGGTGGACGGATCCTCGATGTCTTCATGGAGATCTGGGCGATCACGGTGATCGCGGCACTCGCCGGTGCGTTCGGCACCTTTCTGCAAAAGCGCGGCGAGGAGCTGGACAGCAAGCACTGACAGTTCCCTAAAGCAGACGCCGATCAATACTCCGCGTGATCAAGTCGGGCTCGGCCGGAGTGCCGCCATCGCGATCAGCTCCACGCAGGTATCGAGTGCGATCACGGTGGAGTCGATCACGAGATGGTAGAGGCCCGGGTCGTGCACGTCGGCATGGTAGAAGTGCTTGAGGTATGCCTCGCGTGCCCGATCGGTCTCGTGCATGCGACGCTCCGCGGTCTCCCGGTCGATGCCCTTGAGGCGCATCGCCTGCGCGATGCGCAGTTCGCTTGGCCCGTCCAGGCGGACCCGTAGGGCCCGCGGGTCGTCTCGCAGTACGACCGCGGCGGCCCGCCCGAGGATGATCGCCTGGCCGTCGGCGGCGTACTCGTGGATCACCTGCTCGGTCGCCTGCGCATAAGTCTGGTCTCCCGGATCCTCTGCAGCGAGCGGGTAGACGCTGTAGGCGGTCCCGGCCTGAGCGAACCCCCGCAACAGACGGTCGAGCACACCGCTCACCGACTGGTCGTGCTCGAGCGCCTGCGCCAACGGCACAGCCAGACGTTCGGCCACGGCGGCGGGAATGCCACGGTCAAGAAACGGCACACCGAGACGTTTGGCGAGCTCCGGGCCGACCTCGCTTCCACCAGCCCCAAAAGACGATGAGATCGTAATCAACCGCACACCACAAGCTTGCCCGCCGCGGCTCGATCTGAACCGGGCAGCGTCCGCGCTCTGACGCGCCGCCCAGCAGACACCCCTCCGCTGCCCGCGTCGTGGACTCGCGCCGACCCGAGCCACGCGACCCGGCGAATCCCCCACGTCATTTCGACGACCACGCGATGAGGACGCGGCCGTTTCAAAGCCCCGCATCGGCGTCACGACGTGGGTGTTAGTGGCGGTATGAGGATCAGACGCAGCCTCCGGGGAGGCCCGTGCCGGCGGTGGTTCGCGCTGCTCGTGAGCTTCGCGGCGCTGGTGGCATGCGTGTCGCCGGCGACTTCTGTGGCGCATGCCGCCGGCTGGAGCGTGCCGCAGAAAATCGTCTCATCCAAGGTCTGGCAGTATGAAAGGCCGCAGCTCGCCAGAGACGTGTTCGGGGATGCGGTAGTGGTGTGGCATCGCGAGGAAGAACTGAACGAAACGCTGTCTGGCGTCGAAGCCGCGACGCGGCGGGCGAACGCGGCGTGGTCTTCACCGGTCACGCTGCACGGGCCGCGAGGCGGGGGCACATACGCCCCGGAAGTGGCGATGGACTCGAGCGGAAACGCAACGGCGGCCTGGCAAACCCTTTCGGGGGTCCAAGCCGTCAGTCATCCCGTGGGCGGGAGATGGGGCCGCAAGGTCACGATTTCACGGCGCGGCCGGCGAGCAGAAGCATTCCATCTGGCTCTCGACGGGCGCGGCGACGCGGCGGCCGTGTTCGAGCAGTATCTGAGCCTCGAACTCGCCACCCGTCGCCGAGGGGGTGCCTGGCGCGCCCCGAGCGCGCTACCGGGTATCCCCCGTGCCGGTGTCTATGAACCAAAAGTCGCGATCGACGCGCGCGGCGAGACGATCATCGCGTGGGTCCATGACCAGCCAGGCAAGCGTGTGCAGGCGCTTGTGGTGGGCGCTAACGGCAAGCTTGAGGGCCCCATACAGACGCTCTCCAGAAAGGGACCCATCACCGAACTGCAGCTCTCGGCCAACGCTGTCGGTGACGCGGTCGTGGTGTGGCGCGAGGAAGGAAAAAACGCCAGGCCGATAGAAGCCGCGACCCGCCTCGCCGGCCGGCGCTTCGCCAACGCGGTGACGATCTCGCGTCAGAAGGACACCGGCCCCAGGGCCGCGGTCGACCCGGGCGGGGATGCGACGATCCTCTTCACCCGCATCCACCCGGCGACGACGGCTGTGGAAGCCACGACGCGCCCTGCCCGCGGACGCTGGAGCGCGCCAAAGCCAGTGGCGCCGCCGCGAAGGGGCTCCACCTTCGCCCCGCAGCTCGCCGCCGGCCCGACCAGCGGTCTGCTGATGGCCGTATGGGGAGCGAGCGTCGCGTCCGCGCCGGCCGTGATCGAAGCCTCGATCAGAAGTCCGCAAGGAGCCTGGCAGACACCGGTCGTGATCTCGCCCCCGGCCAGCTTCACCCCCTCGATCGCCCTCACCACGAACGGCGACGCCACAGCAGCCTGGATTCACCAGGAACCGTTGCCGGAACCTTCGAGCGTTGGTCCGCAGGAACAGCCTTCGTTTAGCGAGTCGATCGAAACGGCAGACTACGAACCCTGAGCCGCCCCAGGATCTTGGATCACACGACAGGTGGCGGCCGATGGTAAGCCGATTTCCGGATTCGTCTCTTATTTCCGGCGATGCCGTGTGGGCGTCGGCGGTCTCCTCAGCGGCGAACGAGCAGCCTCACGGGGCCGGCTGCGGCGCCGCGATAGCCGGGACTGCCGGTCCAATAGGCGTCGAACAAGCTCGTCGATTCCACCTCCTGAAAGGTGTGGGAGAAGCTGCCGCCGGCGCCGGTTTCCATCGATTCTTCACTCCAGCCTCCAGATCCCGTGGTCACCGCAATCGTTATGCGTGCGCCGCTCAACGGGGGGTCGATGCTGCCGCGGACCGTCACGTTGTCGTGTGCGTGCGCGAGAGCCCGCGGGCTCAGGGTTGCTGGCCCGGCGATTCTGAGCGTGATGCGTGAGGGCGCTCCGGTGTAGCCGCCAGCGCGCGTAACGAACATGTCTACCGCGCCTGTGGAGGCGGAGTATGCGATCCCGGGCGCCGCGACGAGTGTGGCGATCGGATATGGCATTTCCTCGGGTATCCAGCTGCGCCCCCCATCTTCCGTGCGGAAAATGATGCTCGGACTTCGGTTTTCGCTGTTGTGGGTTGCGATGAACCCGTCGCGAACGCTCGCGAACGACAGCGACGGGTATTCAGCGCGTTCATCGGGAGCGACGGTGAGGATCCGACGCCAGTGGCGACCTCGATCGCTGGTGAAGAAAAGTATCCCATCGCTCATGACATAGCCGGTTCGGGCGCTGAGGAACGAGACGGCTTCCAGGTACCCGTTGTAGAGCGACCCCTGTTGAGCGGGGCGGGGGACCAACGTCCAGTGCTTCCCGGCGTCCGTCGACTGCAGTATCTGTGCGCCGAACACGATCAGCAGGTGCCGATCGACCTGTTGCACCTCGCCGAGATACAGGCTCTGCAGCGACCGGGGGCGCCCGTCCAAGGGGAGCTCCTGCTCGAGCTCCCTGAATGTGCGACACCCGTCGATCGAGCGCCAGATGCCGTGTTCGCCGGTCACGAGGACGACGCGCGAGCTCGGCGCCAGCACCGCGCCGGCGGTGCGTGCGGCCGCTCCGCAGCGCCGCCAGCTGCGCCCGCCGTCGCTGGTGGTGTAGATCCCGCCCCCCTTGACGATCGCGAACCCCTTCCACTCGGTGGGGAAGCTTGCATCCAGCACAGTGCGCAGCGTCGGGAGCCGCAGCACCTTCCAGGACAGTCCCGCGTTGGTCGTCGCCGCGATTCGCCCGTACATGCTCGGCAGGTAGGCGTCGTGGGCCGTGCGGCCGAGCCGTAGACGCGTCGGGGGTTCTTCGTAGAGCTCATAGAAGGGTTCTGTCCTGCGCCAGTCATCGTCGGTGAAGCTGACGCCTTCGTCGGTGGAGACGGCGGTTGCGCCCTCCCCGCCGACCGCCACCGCGTCGCCGGGCTGCCCGTAGGAGGTCGCGAACACGCCTGGCCGGCCGGGATAGTCCGCGAAGGGGCTGACGATGCTCGCGCTGCGCCCTCCGTTGGTGGTGCGCAGGACGGGTCCTCGTTCGTTTGCCGCCGTGCGTGTGGTGCTCATCAGGCAGGATTCAGCGTCGGCGCAGGAGATGCCTGTCAGGTCCAGGGTTTCTGCTCCCGCTGGCAGCTGCAGCGGCATCGTCTGCCAGGTGGCCCCGCCGTCCTCGCTGCGTAGCAGCGTGTCGTCTTCTCCGACCGCGTATCCGACCAGCGGCGTCGCGAATCCCACCGCGGCGAGCTGGTGGCGTCCTTCGGCGGCGATCGTCCATGTGTGCGCGCCGTCGACGGTGCGCATGATCCTGCCGACGTTCTGGCCGTCGGCGAGCGCGAAGCCCTCGGCGCTCGAGAGGAACCTGATCTGGCCGGGTGTCGCTCCGAACAAGGGGGGCGGTGTGCGCGCCTGGAAGCTCGCGCCCGCGTTTTCGGTCCACAGCAGCGAGTCGCTCTTCGTGAAGCTGTCATAGGTCTCGACGAACCCGCTCGTGTTGCTGAGGAACGAGAACCCGCTGATCGAGGAGCACTCATAGCAGGGCCTCTCCGAGCGGATTTCCTTGAAGTTGCTCCCGCCGTCGGTCGACTCCAGCAGGCCCAGTCCGCCGCTCACGAGAACCGTCGTGGGATCGATGACCTGCAGCAGGGACAGGTTTTCGGTCGTGCCGCTCGCGAGTGCCGTCCAGGACGCGCCACCGTCGACCGACTTCAGGACCGTGCCGTCTTCGCCGGCGGCGAACCCGGTCTCACCCGCAAATTCGACGCCTTCCAGACCGTCGCCCTGAGGGGCCGGGTTGCTCCAGAGCCAGCTCGATTGGGGCGTTGCCAGCAGCGCGGACGCCGGAGGCGGCTGCGCCAGCGCGCCGGCCGGCCCGACGCTCAGCAGGATCATCGCGAGCAGCGGCGCAGCGAGCAGGCCGCATGGTCGCCAAACGCGCGTGCGCATCGGTCGACACCCTACGCTGTTGAGGAAGACATGGTGATCGGGCTCCCGATGGCTCCTCGGCTGCGCTGGCTCGCGCCGGCGGCGCCCCTCCTCGTCCTCACGCTCATCGCCCTGCTCCTCTGGCCGCCGGCCGTGTCAGGCGCATCTCGGCTCGTGAACTACCCGATCTCAGCGGACCCGCTGCTGGCGCCCTCCACGACGTTCACCGGGCCGAGCCTGCCCACGAGCAGATTCGGGAGTGACATCGCCGCCTCAGAAGACGGCGATACCGTCGCGATCGGGGGCGAAGGCGACGACGAAGGGCGGGGGGCGGCCTGGATCTTCGCGCGCGGCGCGGACTCCCTGGTACAGGTTGGAGCGAAGCTGACGCCCAGCCCGCAGCGCTTCGAGAATGCGTACGGAAAGCCGCTGCGAGTCTCCGATTTCGCCGCCAGCCTGGCGCTGTCCGCGGACGGCGAGACGCTGCTCGTCGGCGATAACCCCCTCGACGGGCCGCTGGCCGCCTGGGTGTTCACGAAAACGAACGGCAGCTGGCATCAGCAGGGATCGGCGCTCACGCCTGTCGGGCATCTGCAAGGCAGCTCGAACATCGCTCGCGTGGCGCTCTCCGCAAACGGCGATACGGCCGCGCTCGCCAACTTGGGCTCGGCGCAGTGGAGGGTCTGGACGTTCGTGCGCGCCGCTGGACGCTGGCGTCCTCACGGGCCATCCCTCCAGTCCCCGGCGCCGCCGGCGCTCTCCGGCGACGGGAAGACCCTGCTGCTCGGCACGCGCATGTATACCCGGACGCGCGCGGGATGGAGGCAGACAGCCACGCTGGGCGGCCTTGGGCGCGGCGAAAGCGTCTCCGACGCGACGCTGTCCGCCAACGCCAAGACCGCGCTGCTCTGGACCCCGGCCAGCGCTTACGGCCCCACGCGCGGCTCCGCCGTCTTCTACGGGCGCTCGAGCGGCCGCTGGAGGAGGCTCCAGCGGGTGAGCGCTCCCTCGAGCTACGGAGAATCGGCGTCGCTGTCGCGCAACGGCGCCGTCGCGCTGCTCGGCTCAGCACCGGCTCACGTCTCGCCCCCCGCTGCGAACGGCACGACGGGGTCCGCGTCCGTCTTCACCCGCACCAGCGCAACGAGATGGGTGCAGACGGCAAGCCTGCAGGGCCTCGAAGGGCCTGTTGCGCTGGCATCGGACGGCTCCACGATCCTCGCTTCCCCGGGCGGCGAAACAGGCACGCCCGGGAAGATCTTCACGCGCTCGGACACCGGCTGGGCAGAGCAGGACGCTGCCGCGGACCCGAACGACGCGACCGGCGCCGACGCCTCCGCGTTCGGCGCCAGCTTCGCGATCTCCGCCGACGGGAGCACGGCGCTCGTGGCCGAAGGCGACGGCGCCTGGGTGTTCGCCCGCGCCGGTAATTCCTGGGTGCGGCAGAGCCGGCTCGAGCTGGAAGCAGCCATGGGGGCGGGTACGCTCGTCGCAATCTCCGCCAACGGCGAAACGGCGGTGCTGGCCGGGCCCTCGGCGCCGGGACCCGTCGCCGCCTGGGTGTTCACCCGCGAAGCGGGAGGCTGGAGCAGCCACGGTATCCCGCTGGTGGCCGGTGGCGCAGGCCCCCGGCCACCCGGCAGCACCCAAGAACTGGAAAATTTCGCTTCGAGCGTCGCCGTCTCCGGCGATGGCGACACGGTGCTGGTAGGAGCCGACTGGGACTCGGGCAAGACCGGAGCCGCATGGGTCTTCGCCCGCTCCGGTGCCGGCTGGATCCAGCAGGGGCCCAAGCTGACCGCGACCAGCCCATCCGAAGGCGAATCATTCGGCGACAGCGTCGCGCTCTCCTCCGACGGCGACATGGCGCTGGTGGGAGCGGTGGGCAACCGGCAGCGCCCTACCGAAGGCGATCCACCTGAAGGCGCGGCCGATGTATTCACGCGCACGGCCGGCGGGTGGGCGCAGACCGCGAAACTCATCGAGGAGGAACACGACCACGGGTGGGGATTGGGCAGCACCGTCGCCCTTTCCGCGGACGGGAGCACCGCCCTCGTCGGCGACCACGGCCGCGCGATCGTCTACTACGGCGGACCAGCCGGCTGGAGTGAGCACCAGCCCGCGTTGGAAGCCGCTCCCTACGAAGACAACGCTGTCTATGGGGGGCCTAACGCATTCGGGTCGATCGTGGCGCTGTCCGGGGACGGCACTCGCGCGCTGATCGGGGCCCCGGCGGAAGAAGGCTGCGGTCGGTACGACAACGAGATCTGCAGCGACACAGCGACGGTGTGGGCCTTCACACGGCAGGGAGAAGCGTGGGTGCGGGAACCGCTGCCGCTCGTTCGCGAAGCGTCGTTCGGCGCGCGGGCGGCCCTGTCCGGTAACGGGCAGATCGGCCTGCTATCGGGCCGCACGCCGGGCCCGGAACCGGGAGGCGCCGTGCTCGTCTCCGAAATCACACCCATCCCCACGGCGGGGTTCGAGATCGAACCCTCCCCGCGAGTCGGCTACGAAGGCGTCGTGCAGATCCAGCTGTGGAGCGCCGTCCCGGCGCACTTCGAGGTGGTTGCGCGCGACCCCTCGCGGCGACTCTACGGGAGCGCCACCGCGACAGGAGCGGGAGACCTCTCACTGCAACTGCGACCAAGCCGGTTCTTCAAGCGCTACTTCAAGAGACACAAGCACGTGTCCCTCTCGATCACGATCAGCCAGCTGCCCGAGAACCACACCGCGGCGTCGACGCGCACGCTCACCCTTCCAGTGACCTTCGAAGTCTTCTCGCCAGAAGTCTGAGCGTGCAGCTCCGTAGCTCCTTACGCACCTCGGAACGCCCCAGAAATGCGTTTGCCTCGTTGCGCTGCACGCTTATCTGGGCGTGAAACTCGTAACGATGGAGGTCCCGTTCACGGGACGCCGTAGACCGACGCATACACGCCGGCGTCGCGTGGAGGAGTTTGAGCCGATCCGGTCCAGAGGATCACACCCTGCCTGTCGCGGTCGATGCCGGCAGCGGGCGTCTCATCGCTGACTTCACCGCTGGCGACGAGCTGCGGC
>DATCFG010000060.1:0-3819 GCA_036509655.1 Solirubrobacteraceae bacterium
CCCAACCCTCGGCCACGACGAAGCCGTCGGAGCCGTCATATGCGACATGGACCAGGAAGCCCGGCTGCTTCTTTAGCTGCTCGATCAGCATCGGCGCGGATTCGTCGTACTGCGCAGCGCTCATCGCGGCATGGTGTCGGATCAGGACAGGCATAGCGATCCTCCTTGTAGAGACCTCGGGTGTGGGTCGCACATCAACCAGCCGGTGACGAAACCACGGCGGCGTTGTGCGTGTGAACGTTGATGTGAAGCACCGCTGCGACGGCCACAGCCACCCTACACCGCGCCGGGTCGAGCACGCACATTTTTTGGCTCTCCTGTCGAGTTGGGGGTGAGGGCGGCGCGGCGTTTTCGCGGAAGCGGCTGCTGAGAGGCGTGTTCGTGGCCGTGTAGCTGGTCCTCGAAGTTTGCGCAGTACGCGATGACCCGCCGCCGTCCTCTGCGGCAGGCTGCTGGATGTCTGAAGTTCAGCGGTCTACGAGGGAGGACGACGTGCGGGTCACTACCGCATTTAAGCGGATGCTCGGCTTCGCGGGAGCATCGATCAAGGACGTAGCGTTCGGTGCTGACGGTGTGGTCGTGACGGTCGCGTTGCATGCCCGCAAGCGGCCGGTGTGCTCAGAGTGCGGCGCTCGTGGCCTGGCGATCAAGGAGCACCGTGAGAAGCGCTGGCGGCATCTCGATCTCGGTGCCTGCCGCTGCCACATCGAGTGCCGGCTGAGACGGCTGTACTGCCCAGGCTGCGGGGATGTCTACGAGCAGGTGCCGTGGGCCAGAGCCGGTTCGCCGTATACGCGCGACTTCGAGGACACCGTCGCGTTCCTGGCGCAGCAGATGGCCAAGACGCCGCTCACCAAGCTGATGCGGATCGGGTGGCGCTCGGTCGGGAAGATCCTCGCCCGAGTCGTTGCCGACAAGCTCGACCGCGGCCGTCTCGACGGGCTGGTGATGATCGGCTGCGACGAGGTGTCCTACGCCTCGGAGCATCGCTTCCTGACCGGCGTCGCTGACCACGACACGGGCGGCGTGGTGTGGGCCGCGCCGGGCCGCAACGCCGCGACGTTGCAGGCGTTCTTTGACGAGCTGACCGACGAGCAGAAAGCCTCGATCCAGGCGGTCTCGATCGACATGTCCGCCGGCTACGAGAAAGCGATCCGTGCCGCGGTCCCGAACGCTGCCGTCGCCTTTGATCCCTTACTTGTGCAGGGCTCCCGCGTCAAGCGCAGGATCCAAGGGTTATCAGGGTCGAACTGCGATCCGGTTGGCGGTGCGTGCGCGCGGTTGATGGTGCGGGTCTTGTGCGCGCGGGCGCCCAGCCTTACTTCGGTCCACGACCCTCGGGTTGGCTCCGGGGCCGGCGACATGATGTGTGATGGGGTGATCCCGCTGGGGGAAGCGTTGCGGCCGCTCGGTCTTTCAGGGCCGTCCACGCGAGCGTGGCGGGCAGGGGCATGCCGGGAGCCGGCCGCGGCGATCGGTGTGACGAAGGGCTTGGCGCGCACCGGGAAGGTCATGCGGGTGCCAGTGCCTCCTCGCCGAGCTCGCGCAGCGTGTGGTAGCTGCGCTTGAGCAGCTTGCGCGCGACCGACAAGCATGCGCGGTTGTGCCCGAGCCGCGCGGCCGCCTCTCGGTAGTAGTCGAGGTCCGGGCTGCCCCGCCGGCACGCGGACTGGGCGGCCTCGAACAGCGCCCAGCGCAGCGCCGGCGGACCTTGCCGCGAGAGGTGCCCGGGCGCGCGGTGCTGGTCGGACTGGTGCACCGTGATGTCCATCCCGGCGTAGCGGACCGCCAGCCGCGAAGAGGAGAAGCGGGTGCAGTCGCCCAGCTCGGCGAGGATCGTGACCGCCACCAGCGGCCCGATCCCGTAGTGGGCCATCAACGCCCTGCAGCCGGCCTGGCGGTGCGCATAGGCGCGCAGATCCTTGTCCAGCGGGGCGATCTGCGCCTCGATCCCGTCGATCATCGCCAGCGCGACCGTGACCTGCTCGCGCGCCGCCGCCGGTAGCGGCTGGGAGACAAGCCACTCCCGCCCATCGCCGGTCATCAGCTGGCGGCGCTGCGGGCAGCCGTGGTGATACAGCGTCGCCTGGATCCGCTGCTGCCACTCCGAGCGCTGCTCGCTGAGCGTGTGGCGCAACCTCACGCGGGCGCGCAGATCGAGGATGTGATCGGGCGGGACCCACGACTCCGGCAACCGCCCGACCATCAACAGCTCCCGCAGATGCCGCGCGTCCGCACGGTCCCCCTTCGCCCGCTTCTTCGGGCCTCTGAGCCCCGCTGTCTCCGCCGGCTCCGCGAGATGCACCTCGGCCCCGACCCGGCGCAACTCCTCGACCACGAACCGCCAGCCCGTCGTCGCCTCGAGCGCCACCGCCAACTGCTTGCCGCGGAACCGCGACAACCACTTCCGCACCGCCGCACGATCCGCCGGCACCACCCGCGTGCGCGCAACCTCGCCGGTGTCGGTGTCGATCCACTCGCCGGTGATCTGTCCTCGATGCTGGTCAAGTCCCATTACGATGCTCACCAGGGGCCTCCTCAAGCTCCACGGTTACCAAGCCTGCGCGGACACGCTCCGCGCTTGAGCTGAGGAGGTCCCTACACGTCGGGTCGGACGGACTGCTCATGACATCTTTCATGTGGTGCAACTCGGTAGCAAGGCCGCCGACCAGGTCCGCCGCGACGAGTACAACCGCCACGGCCGCTCCTTGACCGGGGAGGGGAAGTGGATCAAGGGCGCTCGCTACAGCCTGCTCAAGGACACCGCCAACCAGACCACCAAGCAGCTGCTCAAGCTCGCCGAGGTCGTGCTCACCAACAAGCCGATGTACCGCGCGTTCCTGCTACTCGGCGAGCTGCGCTACCTCTACCGACTCCCGAAGGAGGAAGCCGCCGAGCGCCTCAACGCGTGGCTCGCATGGGCATCACGCTCAAAGCTCAAACCGTTCATCAAACTCAGCCGCACCCTTCGACAGCACAAGTCCGGCGTGCTCGCCGCGATCGAGCTGAACATCAGCAACGCACGCCTCGAGGCGCTGAACAGCCGCGTCAGGCTGATCAGCCACCGCGCCCACGGCTTCCACTCAGCCGACGCACTGATCGCCATGATCTACCTCTGCTGCGCGGGCATCCAGATCGAACTCCCTCACCGGTAACTCACCCCCAACTCGACAGGAGGGCCGAATAATGAGCACCGCAGCGGTCGAATCTTTCCGCGTTCTGGTGCCACGTCTCCGCGGCCACAGCCCGTTCGCTCCAGAGTCGTCTGTAGAAGTCATTTGCGTACCGGCCTGCCGCTCCCAGCGGTTCCAGAGCTGCTGGACTCATGATCGCTTTCGCCAGTCGGCATGACGCCCCTAGCACGGCTGCTTCCGCGACATCTCGATCGCAGTGCGCACGTTTCCTGAGCGGCCCATCGAGGAGTCGCGCGACGTGGGCTCTGCCTATCTATGCAAACCGGCGGCTGTGTGGCGCCAGCGCGTCCGCCCCGGTTTCGGCGACTACGAGGCCCTCGATCAACGAGGCCTTCGTCGCCGAAGCACGCGCGAACGGGCGCTGTCGGGACGAGTGCTCCCCGTTGAAGGCGAGAGCCAGAGCCCGTCCGGCCGGCCGAGAAAAGCGCAAGTCAGGCGAGCCGGCGGCCATCGGGTCGGCCGACGAGCGCTCCGTCGCTTTTGCGATGGCCAGGCCCCGGAATGATCGTGAGCACGAAACCGATCGTCCGGTCCCTGGTTCCAGGAGATTCGCCCCGGCGCGGTGCGGGGTCCGCGGAGAGCTCCGACGCCGCTCTCTTCGACGTCGGGCCGCTCTCCTGCCTCA
>DATCFG010000061.1:0-18738 GCA_036509655.1 Solirubrobacteraceae bacterium
AGACCGAGCACCATTTGCTCGATCCGGCCGTAGCCGCTCGAGGCCTGTCCCGCCGAGCGCGTCGCCGCGCAGCCGCCGAGCGAGACATACTCGTAGGACTGCGGGAAGTGGCCGAGCGTGAATCCGCTCGGCCCGAGCGCCCGCTCCAGCGCCGGCGCGCGGATGCCGGCCTGCACGGTGACCGTCCGCGAGACGCGATCGAGCTCGAGCACCCCCGCCATGCGGTCCATGTCGAGCGCGATCACGGCAGTGTGCTCGCCCCGCAATGGCGCGACACCACCGACGACGCTCGTGCCGCCGCCCCACGGCACGACCGCGACCGACGCCTGCGTGCAGCGATCGAGCACGGCCCGCAACTGCTCGCGGTCGCTGGGCCGGACCACGGCGTCGGGGGCCCCCTCGGGGAGTCCCGCGCGTAGCCGCACGAGGTCGGGATAACCCTTGCCGGCGGCGTGCACGACCCGCTCGGCGTGATCGTCGCGCACGCCCTCCGCGCCGACGATCTCGCGCAGCGCCGCGGTCGTCGCCTCGGACAGCACCGGCGCGGCGAGATGCACCTGTCCGAGCGCCACGGGCGGGCGGGGGCGGGCGGCGATGCCGACCGTCTCGCGCAGGAAGTCGAGCGCGTGTGCCGGCAGCGCCTGTGGATGGGCGGGATCGCCCCATCCCCACCAGCGCATCGTGGGGCTCGTCGGCTCAGCCACCGATTCGCTCGAGACCGTCGAGTGCCTCGTCGATCGTCGCCCGTGCGGCGCGGCGCACCATCGGGCTGCCGAAGCGCGCGGAGAAGCCCATGAACAGGCCGGAACTCTGGGAGTAGCCCGCCATCTCCTGGCGCAGCTCGATGCTCACGACCGTTACCGCGGGCAGCTGCCCACCGGCCTCTTCGTGGTTCCGTGGCGGCCATGCATCCGTCTGGGCGGGCGCGAGCCACACCTGCGTCGCGGCGGACCGGAGCACCCGCTCGAACGGCGTCCCCTCGAGCAGCTGCTCCCAGATCAGGGTCCGTTCGGGGGCCGGTTCGGCCTCCTCGCAGGCGACCCTGAAGTCGGCGCGCACCAGTTTGCCCTTGCGTGTCCTCATTACCTCCGTGAACGCCCCGTCCTCGACGTCCTCGACACGGGTCACGCGCGGCCACCAGCGCGGGAGGTGATGGGGATCGCGGATCACCTCCCACAGCTCCTCCGGGGACGCGGCGATCGTGCGGCTGCGGCGTACCGTCGGCAAGGTCGCAGAGACTATGACTCGTAGGCGAGCAGCGCGTGCGTCTCGCGCGGGGCCAGCCGGGCGCGGCCGCCGAGGAACGCGAGCTCGACCAAAAACCCGCAGCCGACGACCTCGCCGCCGAGCTGCTCGACCAGGTCGCAGAGCGCCGCGGCGGTGCCGCCGGTGGCGAGCAGATCGTCGTGGACCAGCACGCGCGCGCCCGCGCCGATCGCGTCGCTGTGCACCTCCAGTTGGCCGGAGCCGTACTCGAGCAGGTACTCGGCGCTGACGGTCTCGTAGGGAAGCTTCCCCGGCCTGCGCGCGAGCACGAAGCCGGCGTCGAGCTCGCGTGCGAGCGCTGGCCCGAGCAGGAAGCCGCGCGCCTCGGCGGCGATCACGCAGTCGACGTCAAGCGGTCGCGCGCAGTCGGCCAGGCGCCGCACGGCCTCGGCGAGGGCGTCGGCGTCAGCGAGCAGCGGTGTGATGTCCTTGAAGCCGATTCCCGGCCTGGGGAAGTCGGGAATCTCGCGGATCAGCGCGCTCAGGTCGGTCTGGCGCGCGGGCATCGCGTCCGCCGCCATCGATTCAGCGGGCGATCTTGCGCAGGTCGCGGATCAGTAATAGGTGCTTCAGGTGGGTCGCCACGGCCGCGAGGTTCTCGAGCGCCTCGAGCGCCTCTTTGCGCCGCTGCGGGTTGCGCGAGCGCAGCGCGGGGGCGAGGATCTGCTGGAGCAGGTTGGCCTCGCGGTCGGCCGAGGAGCGGAAGACCCGCAGGTTGCGCCCGCCCACGCCGTAGCGCGCGAGCTCGGCGACAGCGCCGATGATCTCGCGCTCGGTCTCGTCGAAGTAGCGCACGCCGCTGCGCTGCTCGCCCTTGACCACGCCGTACTCTTCGAGCTCGCGCACGAGCTTCGCGTCGGCCTTCGTCTCCTCCAGCACGTCCTCGAGCGAGTACAGCGCACCGGTCGACCGATCGGAGATCGACCAGCGTGCGCTCACGCTTGCGCGCCACGGCCGCATCCCCTCGTGGGAGGAACGGGTGCGGGCGGGGTTCTGATCGAGATCGAGCGTGCTCTCCCCCGCGCGTCCAGCCGCGAGCTCCTGGCGGATCACACGCAGCGGCAAGAACTCGTCGCGCTGCATCCTCAGGATCGTGCGCAGGCGCGCCACGTCGCCCTGTGTGTAGAGCCGATAGCCCCCGGGGGTGCGCCGCGGGGTCAAGAGCTTCTGATCCTCCAGATAGCGGATCTTCGAGATCGAGATGTCCGGGAACTCCTGCACGAGCGCCTTGCAGACGGCGCCGATCGTGATCGACTTCTGCCGCGCTCCACCCACCCCGCCGGCCTCACCGGCCCCGGCGCTCACCGCCTCGAGCGTGAGTTCGTCCTGCAGCTCGACTACATCCGCCCGAGGGATCCGAGTCGCCATCAGCGCGCGTGGAACGTCAGCTTGTACTTACCGATCTGCACCTCGTCGCCCTCCTCCAGACGCTGAGACTCGATCCGCGAGCGATTCACGTAGGTCCCGTTCAACGAGCCGCAGTCGTCGAGATACCACTGCTCGCCACGACGGACCAGCAGCGCGTGGTCGCGCGAGACCGTCACGTCGTCGAGGAACACCTCGGCGTCGGGCCGGCGGCCGATGCTCATGCGCTCGTGATCGACGGCGAAGCTCTCTCCGACCCGTCCCCCACCGGCGCGGATCACCAGCGCGGGCCCGTTCGCCGTGCCCTGCGCGATCTCCATCGGGACGAGCTCGCCGGCCTCGTCGATCCGGTAGGTCGCTGTTACCGGATCCCCGCCGATCCGGTCCCCGCCCTGTCCTCCCCCCACCTCGCCCGTGACCTCCCCATGCGCGAGCAGCGCGCCGCAGCGCTGGCAGTAGTTGGCTCCCTCGTCGTTGACGAAGCCGCACTCGGTGCAGTGCAGGGCCATGCCGCTCCCAACCTTGCTCTAGGAGACCCGCGACCGCGCGCCGCGCGCCTGCCTGCGCTCTGAGTCGATCACGACTGGCCGTCCTGCGCGGTGGCGTCTGGCTGCTGGTGCTGGGCGAGGATGTCGGTCAGCCGCTGGACGTCGTCGCCGGTGATCATCACCTCGCCGCCATCGTGCTTCTTGCGCAGGCGATTGACCAGCTCGGCGCGCAGGATGTCGATCTTGCCGTGCAAGATCCGCCGCTTGTAGGAGATCTCGGTCTCCTCGGCGGTCAGCTCCTGAATCAGGTCTTTCAGCTCGACATCCTTCAGCGAGCCAAGGTCTGGAAACGTATCCATCGCGGGCCACTCCTCTCGCGGACTTGCGCCGGGCGTACCGGGCAGGACGGGCCGGCACAACCGCCGGAACGCCCGAGTATAGACCAAAAGGTCAGGCTGAGCTTGAGAGTCACGCCGACGCCGCGCAACGGCCCGCGCGGGGAAGCTCCGAGCCGTTGCTCAGGGCTTGTGTTCGCGCACACGCAGGCTCCGCCTGCCGTCGCGCACGTACAGCCCGGTGGCGAGCAGCGCGAGCGCGAGGCCGACATACAGCAGAACCTCACCGACCGTCCGCCAGCCGACCATCGCGAAGAAGAACGACCCCATCACCGGCGCGACCGCCAGCCGGCCCGGCCAGTTGATGCGCAGCTCGACCCCGCGCGCGAGGCCGTAGCGGCCGAGCGCGATCATCGCCAGCTCGCGCACGGCGAGCACGGCAATCGCCCAGCGTGGCAGCAGCTGGAAATGCCAGCAGACGACGACGCCCGAGACGACCAGCAGGCGGTCGGTCACCGGATCCATCAGCGCGCCCAGACGGCTGTACTGGCCGGTGACTCGTGCGGCGATCCCGTCGGCGTAGTCGCCCCAGCCGATGACCGCGAACAGGATCGCCCCCAGCGCACCAGTGCCGTCGCTGCTGGAGAGCTCCACGACGAGAAAAACCGGGATCAGCGCGAGCCGGGTGAAGCCGATCGCGTTCGGCAGCGTCCACGGCCGCAGCGGCTGGCCGGCGGCGACCTGCGGCGGAGGCGGACCCGAGCGATCCAGGCCGACCAGCCGGCGGGCCGTCAGGCGTGGCTTTGCGCTCGCAGGCCGCGAAGCCGGGTCGCGGGGAGGCTCCGCCGCAGGGGCACGCTCCGGGGAAGGCTCCGCCACGGGGGCTCGGTCTAGGGGAGGCTCCGCCACAGCGCGTCCACCGCCCGGATCAACTCTCCCGGCTCGCCATCCAGCGCCAGCGGCGGCGGCGCCTGGCGGCCCCGGCGGATCTGCACCTCGACCTCGCCGGACTCCAGGGACTTGCGCCCGACCGTCAGCCGCAGCGGACAGCCGAGCAGCTCGGCCTCGGCGAACTTCTCGCCCGGGCCGAGGTCGCGATCGTCGTAGAGCACCTCCACCCCGCCCGCGAGCAGCGTGGCGTAGAGCCGATCGGCGGCCTCGCGCTCGGGCGTCCCCGGCTTGCCGAGCCCGACCAGATGCACGGCGAAGGGCGCGAGCGCGCGCGGCCAGGAGATGCCGTGCTCGTCGGCGAACTGCTCGACGGCGGCCGCGACGATCCGCGCCGGGCCGATGCCATAGCAACCCATCCACACCGGCAATTCGGCCCCGGTCTCGTCGAGGTAGGTGGCGGAGAGCGGCTCGGAGTAGCGCGTGCCGAGCTTGAAGATGTTGGCGATCTCGATCGCCGGCTCGCGCGTGAGGGGCGCGCCGTCCTTGAAGTACTCCTCGCCCACCTTCTCCACCCCGGGCGTGAGGAGCGCGGCCTCGACGTTCGCGGCGTAGTCCTCGCCGAGCACGACCTCGTCCTCGCCGGCGGCGCAGGGCGCCATGTACTCGTGCGCGCCGAGCCCGCCCATCATCCCGACCTCGCCCTCGACGCGGTAGAAGCGCAACCCGGTGCGATCCATCATCCGGTCGTAGGCGCCGACGTGCAGCGCGTAGCTCTTCTCCATCCCCGCCCGGTCGCGGTCGAAGGAGTAGGCGTCCTTCATGATGAACTCGCGTGTGCGCAGCACGCCGGCGCGCGGGCGCGGCTCGTCGCGCTCCTTGACTTGGAAGTGGTAGAGGACGAGCGGCAGGTCGCGGTAGGAGCGCACGGCCTGCGCGACGTGGGTGGTGACCGCCTCCTCGTGGGTCATCGCGAGCACGAGCTCCGAGCCCTTGCGGTCGGTCAGCTTGAACAGCTCCTCGATCTCGATCCTGCCCGTCTTGCGCCAAGGGTCCGCCGGCTGGAGCACCGGCATCAGCATCTCCTGGGCGCCGATCGCGTCCATCTCCTCGCGGATGATCCGAACGACTCGCTGGTGCACGCGCCAGCCCGCCGGCAGCCACGTCCACATGCCGGCGCCCAGCTGCCGGACGAGGCCGGCGCGGACCATCAGCTTGTGCGAGAGCGCCTCCGCGTCGGCGGGCGGCTGCTTCTCGGTGGGCAGCAGGTATTCGGACAGGCGTGTCATCGGTGGATGCAGAGCCTAGAGGGTGGCGAAGCCGGCCGAAGGCCGGCTTCGGTGGGCCCCTCTTCTTCGATCCGCTGTCCTTTTGATAGAACAGCTGTCACCGAACAATCTTCGACGAAGACCCGACCAAGGAGCCCACAAATGGCCTACACAGTCCCCCCGCTTCCCTATGCCTACGACGCACTCGAGCCGCACATCGACAAGGCGACGATGGAATTCCACCACGACAAGCACCACCAGGCCTACGTGGACAAGGCCAACGCGGCGCTGGAGGGTACCGAGTGGGCCGATAGGCCCGTCGAGGAGGTATTGAAGAACCTCGACAGCCTCGGCGAGAAGAAAGGACCCGTCAAAAACAACGGCGGCGGCCACTACAACCACTCGCTGTTCTGGGAGAGCATGTCGCCAAACGGCGGCGGTGCGCCCTCCGGCGAGCTCGCCGCGGCGATCGACTCGACATTCGGCTCCTTCTCCGACTTGCAGGCGAAGGTCAAGGAAACCGGCGTCAACCAGTTCGGCTCCGGCTGGTCGTGGCTAGTACACGACGGCTCGGGCCTCGCGATCGTCGGCACGGCCAACCAGGACAGCCCGATCTCCGACGGCAAGACGCCGCTACTGGGCGTCGACGTGTGGGAGCACGCCTACTACCTGAAGTACCAGAACCGCCGCCCCGACTACATCGACGCGTTCTGGAACGTCGTCAGCTGGGAGAAGGTCGCCGAGCGCTTCTCCGCCGCCTCCTAACAGACACTCGGATCCGGCTGGCGCTCAGTTGCGACTGAAGCGCCGGCCGGCGACCGGCGAGACGGCCTCGTCGAGCGCGACAGCCGGCTCGAGCATCGCCTCGAGCACCGCGTCGGCCTCCTCGGCCGCGGCGGCCTCCATCGCGGCGACCCGCTCGGGGGTCATCTGCGTGTCGTCCTCGTTCTCCTCGAGCCACGCGCGCGCCTCGGCCGCGGCGGCCTCGTCGCGCTGGACAGTCTTGCCGGCGGCGTAGTAGCGGTCGATCTCCTTGAACAGCTCGTCGACGAGCTGCTCGGTGGGTACCTTCTTCAGGGGCTCGCCCTTCGAGTAGATCATCCCCATGTCTTTCGCCCCGGTGATCCCGAAGTCCGCGTGCCGGGCCTCGCCGATGCCGTTGACCGCGCAGCCGAGGACGGAGACCTCGATCGGGTCCTCGTAGGCTTCCAGGCGGCGCTCGACCTCGACGACGACCGAGTCCATGTCGAACTGCAGCCGCCCGCACGTCGGACAGGCGATCAGGTCGGGGCCGCGCTCGCGCAGCTTCAATGCCTTGAGGATCTCCCAGGCGACCTTCACCTCCTCCTCGGCGTGGAACGTCGAGAGCGAGATCCTGATCGTGTCGCCGATCCCGTCCGCGAGCAGCGTGCCGAGCCCGACGGCGCTCTTCAGCGAGCCCGACCACTTCGTGCCGGCCTCGGTCACGCCGAGGTGCAGCGGGTAGGGGATGCGCTCGGAGAGCATCCGGTTGGAGGCGATCGTGTTCGGCACCGAGGTCGACTTCATCGAGACCTTGAAGTTCTCGAAGTCCAGGCGCTCCATCAGCTGCACCGTCTCGATCGCCGCGGTCACGAGCGCCTCGACGGGGTTGTCGTACTCGAGCTGGCGCAGGTGCTTGGGCAATGAGCCCGAGTTGACCCCCACGCGCAGCGGCGTGCCCTTGGTCTTCGCCAGCGCGATCACCTCGGCGACCTTCTCCGGGCCACCGATGTTGCCTGGGTTCAGCCTGACACAGTGCGCCCCCGCTTCGATCGCCTTGAGCGCGAGCGTGTGGTTGAAGTGGATGTCGGCGATCACCGGGATCGGCGACTGCGCGACGATGCTCTTCAGCGCCTCCGCGTCCTGCTCGCGCGGAACCGCCACGCGCACGATGTCCGCCCCGGCCTCGGCGACCGTCCTGATCTGGTCCATCGTCGCCGCCAGGTTCGCGGTCTCGGTCTTCGTCATCGTCTGCACCGCCACGGGCGCGCCGCCGCCGATCGGGACCGAGCCGACCTGGATCTGACGTTTGGAGGACATAGGCTGATTCTACGATGCCCGACGTCTACTCCACCGCGCATGGCCCGCTCGCCCGTTTTGCCTCGCCCCTGGCAGCGCGCGCGCGGGCCCGGCGTCACGAGCATTTCTTCGCGCTCACGCGCCTGCCGGTGGGGGCGCGGGTGTTGGATGTCGGCTGCGGGCAGATCGGCCTGCGCGCGCTCGAGCCGGGGCTTGACATCACCGGCGTCGACCTCGCCGCGCGCCCCGACTATCCGGGGCCGTTCGTCCAGGCCGACGCATCTGAGGGGCTGCCGTTCGCCGACGGCGAGTTCGAGCTCGTCTACTGCTCGAGCGTGATCGAGCACGTCCCGCCGGCGCGGCGGGCGGCCTTCGCGCGGGAGATCCGCCGCGTCGGGCGGGGCTGGTTCGTGCAGACCCCCGCGTGGTCGTTCCCACTCGAGCCCCACGCGCTGCTGCCCTTCGCCCACTGGCTGCCGGTGGGGCTACGGCGTCCCTACTGGGAGTTCGGCGCGGCGGGCGAGTGGGAAGAGATCTCGCTGCTCAAGCGGATCGAGGTCGAAGCGCTGTTCGGGCCCGCTCTTCCGGAGCGGATCGGGCCGCTCACGAAGAGCTGGGTGTGCGTCGGCCTCGCCAGCGGCTGCGAGACCCGCCGGGTGTGAGGCTCAGCCACCGAGACCGATGTCGTTGCTGAATCCGTTGATCACCAGGAACAACAGCAAGACGATCCCGACGGAGCTGTAGCGCCACATCGCCATCACCGACACGGGCCTGCCGCGCACCTTCTCCGCGAGCGCCCAGAGGATGTGCCCGCCGTCGAGCGGGAGGAACGGGAACAGGTTGAGCACCGCGAGCACGAGCGAGAAGAAGCCGATGAAGACCAGCGCGTAGCCGGCGCCGGCGACCACTGTTTCGTGCGCGATTTCGGTGACGCCGATGACGCTGTGGAACTCATGCCGAACTTTCGCGCTCGTGAACGCCTTGCCGATGTTCGAGACCATGCTCGTGGTCATGCCCCACATCTCGCGCAAAGCGGTGCCGGCGCCGCTGAGCACGCCGTATGACCTGGCCGCTACCCCGAAGGCAAAGCCCACCAGCATCCTTCCTTCCGCCTTGTCGTAGCGGGGAAAGACCGACAGCGTCAACGTCCGCCCCGCCCTGCGGACCGTCAGCCGCACCGGCGTCGCCGCGCGACAGCCTCCGGTCAGAGTGCCGGAGCAGCGATGTTCGTCGATCGTCTTCCGTGTGGATTCAACCGTCGCCGGGCGCCCTTCGACGGCGAGGATCCGATCGCCGGCCCGCAGCACCCCATCGGCCGCCCTGCCGGGCTCGATCGCCCCGATGGAGCCGGTCGCGAGGACCGTGTGAATCGACGGGTTGAGGTTCTCCAGCGTGCTCGCGCCGCTGAGGCTGCCCGAGAACAGGATCGCCCAGAACAGAAGGAACGCGATCGCGATGTTCACCGCCGGACCGGCGAGGATCACCACGATCCGCTTCCACGGCGCTTGCGCGTAGTAGGCGCGCCGCGCGAGGTCCGGGTGCAGGTCGTTGATCTCCTCCGGGTTCATCCCGGAGATCTTCACGTAGCCCCCGAGCGGGATCACGCCAATTCCGTAGACGGTCTCACCGCGCTGAACCTTCACAAACATCGGCCCGAAGAACAGCGAAAAGCGCTCCACTCGCATCCCCACCGCCTTCGCCACAGTGAAGTGCCCGAGCTCGTGCAGCACGATCAGCGCCATGACCGCGAGGAATGTGATGACCCAGCTCATCGGGTTAGTGTGGCAGGCAGCACGCGATGCGGCCGCGCTTCACGGACGGCGCGTGATCGTGAGTCCCAACAGGTCCGCCGCTTCGCGGGTCGCGGAGTGTTCGAGCGTGAGCGGCTCCACGTCGATGAGACGTAGGATCGGCCCGGCCCGATCGTAGAGCGTGAAGTTCGTGAGGCTCGCCTCGAGCGTCGACCACCAGCGCAAGCCAACCGCCGCCGGATGCGTGTTGAAGATTCGTGCCGCGTAGAGCTGCGTGACCGCGCGTGCTTTGGTGGCCACCTCAGAGGGGCGCAGCCGCGTACGAGTAAGGACTTCTGGATCATCGAGATCTATCAGCCTCTCATCGTCCGCGCAATCGATTTGGGCGAGCGTGAGCGGCAAATTTGCGCGGACGAGCATCCTCTGCGAAAGTTCGCCAGTGCCACGAAACGGGACCAGCGCCTCGGCGACCGCCGACATCGAGCTCTCTGACAGGTACAGACAGCCGTAGCGATCCGGATTGTCGTGACGTCCGGTCCCCTGCAACTCGCGCGGGAACCACAGCGCCCCACCCGGGCTGGACGGCGCCAAATCGGGCGCCAGCGGCAAGAGTCGCCAGAGGATCACGCGAAGCTGCCGGCGCGCTCCTGCGCGAGCGCATCCAGCAGCTCGCGCGAACGCCCGGCGCGGACGAGATCGATCGGTCTACGGTCGGCGAGGTGCGGGTTGAGACCGAGCAGCCAGAGCTCGGCGACTTCGGGCGAGTACAGCCGCAGCAGGCTCGACATGACCAGCTCCAGGAGATCGACGCGCCGAGCATTGAGCTCGTCGATGCCGCTCCCCTGCCGCCAGCGTGTGACCTGCGCGGGGCTCACCCCGAGCAACTCGGCAAGCCGGCGCTGGGAGCGGAAGTCCCCACTCAACGCCACGACCTTCTCGGCTGTACTCACGGGCATACTCCTACTCTAGCGCAACATAAAACGTTGCGCGTGCTGTCGAGGTTTCGGCGTCTTACTGAGCCAACAGCTTTCCCTCGAAATGTTCGTAGAGCCACACCTCTAAATCCGGCGCCATCCTCAAAACGGGACAAACGCCGCCGCCGGCAGGCGGCTCCATTTAGATTCCCGCGCTAGCTACGGCCTCTCCAGCCACCTCGCGAGCCTCGCGATCGGCTTCGTAGAGCGACTCGAACGCGCGCACGGGCGCGGCGGGCAGCGCCGAGAGCGTCCGCTCGATCACAGCCGGTATCCCGTTGAACGCGAGGCGCCCCTCGATGAAGGCATACACGGCCACCTCGTTGGCGGCGTTCAGCACGCACGGCGCGGTGCCCCCCGCCTGTGCCGCCGCGCGGGCGAGCCCCAGGCACGGAAAAGCGTCCTCGTCGACCTCCTCGAAGGTCAGCTCGCCGACGCTCACGAGATTCAGGGGCGCGATCGGAAGCTCCACGCTCTCGCCCCCGTGCAGCGCGTAGGAGATCGCCACGCGCATGTCGCGGGGGCCGATGTGGGCGAGCATCGCCCCGTCGGCGAGCTGAACCAGACCGTGGACGAGCGACTGGGGATGCACGACGACGTCGATCCGCTCATAGGGCGTGCCGAAGAGGTGGTGGGCCTCCATCAGCTCGAGGCCCTTGTTCATCAGCGTCGCCGAGCCGATCGTGTTCATGCTTCCCATCGTCCAGGTGGGATGCATGAGCGCCTGCTCGACCGTCACCCCGTCGAGCTGTGCGCGCGTGCGCCCTCGAAAAGGCCCTCCGCTGGCGGTGATCGTCAGGCGCTCGACGGAGCCCGGGGGCTGGCCCGCGAGCAGCTGGTGCAGCGCGGTGTGCTCGGAGTCCACGGGCACGATCTGCGCGCCCGTCGCTTCCGCGAGCGCGCTCACGAGCTCGCCGCCGACGACCAGCGACTCCTTGTTCGCGAGCGCCAGGTCGATGCCCTCGCCCAGCGTTGCGACAGTCGGGCCGAGACCAGCCGAGCCGACCAGCGCGTTCAGCACAAGGTCGGCCCCGGACTCGACCACGAGCCGCACGAGCCCCTCCGGCCCGCCGAGCACCTCCCCGTCGGTCCACGCCTCCGCCGCCCGCGCCGCGGCGCGCTCGTCGACGAGCGCGATCCGCTTTACCCCGTGCGCACGGGCCTGCTCGACAAGCGCCTCCCACGAGCGCTCGGCGGACAGCCCGATCAGCTCCAGCTCCTCGCTCCGCCTCAGCACGTCGAGCGCCTGCGTGCCGATCGACCCGGTCGAGCCGAGGATCAGAAGCCGCTTAGGCATCCTCCGCGGCCTCCCGGTGGTCATACATAAGCGGCCCAGATGTAGTACCCGACGACAGCCGCGAACAGCACCGCGTCGAGCCGGTCCAGCGCGCCCCCGTGTGCCCCGAACGCTCGCCCGGTGTCCTTCGCGTGAGCCTCGCGCTTGACGAACGACTCGAACAGATCACCGATCGGCGCCACGAGCGCCACGCCGAGGCCGAGCACGAGCGCGTGCGTGCCGGGCAGCCATTCCTGGTAGCGCCCGGCGAACCAGACGCCGAGGATCGCGCAGACCATCCCGATCAGCAGGCCCTCGACCGTCTTGTTCGGAGAGATCTGCGGCGCGAGCGGACGCTTGCCGAACAGCCGGCCGCCGAAATAGGCGCCGGTGTCACCCAGGAACGTGCCGACGAGCACGTCGATCACGATCCCCAAGCCATGTGGCAGTCCGCGCAGGAGCACCGCGTGGGCGAAGGCGAAGCCGATCCAGTAGATCCCGAGCAGCGTCACGGCCATCCCCCCCACGCTTGGGTGGCGCTGCAAGAGCGTCAGCCCGAACAGCACCGGCAGCGCCGCGACCGCGACGAGCAGCACCTGGAACTGGCTGCCGTAGAGCGCCGCCGCCAGCAGGCCGGCGAGCGCGATGAAGCCGGCCAGACGGACGGGGTGCGCGCGGTCATACATCGAGTAGAGCTCGTGCATGCAGATGCAGCCGAGCGCGAACAGGCCGAGCGCGAACACGAGCCCACCTTCGATCACGAGGAACAGGGCGACGGCGATCGCCGGCACGGCGACGAGCACGCGTGCGCTCAGATCCGAGTGCTGCCCGTCCGTCGCTGGTCCGTTCGCGGAAGGCCTGCGCCTCGCCGACGATCTCGCCGTGGGCGCTCGCCCGGGGGAACGGCCACCCGGCGAAGAGCGTCGCATTCGGGGGCCGGGCGTCGCCGCCCGCGAGCCACCTGCGGATGTGTGGGGACGATCGGCCATTCGCGTCGCTCAGCGCCCGCCGAAGCGCCGGCGGCGCTCTGAGAACTCGGCCAGGGACTGCTCTAGCGAGGCGCGCGTGAAGTCCGGCCAGAGCTCGTCGCGGAAGATCAGCTCGGAATAGGCCGACTGCCAGAGCAGGTAGTTGGACAGGCGCCGCTCGCCGCTCGTGCGGATGATCAGGTCGGGATCGTGCATCTCCGGGGCGTAGAGGCATCTCCGGAACTCTTCTTCGGTGCTCCCTTCGAAGCGTCGCGCGGCGTCGAGGATCTCCGCACGCCCCCCATAATTGAAGGCCACGAACAGCGTGATCCGCTCGTTGGCCGCGGTCAGCGCTTCCGCCTCGGCCATCTGCTCGACGAGCTGCGCGGCGAGGCCCTCGCGGCGTCCGATGAAGCGCATCCGCACGCCTTCCTCGTGCAGCTCCGGGGTTTCGCTGGCGATCCGCTGGGAGAACATCGCCATCAACCCCTCCACCTCCGCCGCCGGCCGCGACCAGTTCTCGGTCGAGAACGAGTACACGGTCAACTCCTCTATCCCCAGCTCCGCCGCGTCACGCAGGCGCGCCTTGACGGTGTCGGCCCCGGCGGAGTGACCCTCGCTCACGGGCACGCCGTGGGCGCGCGCCCAGCGGCCGTTGCCGTCGGTGATAATCGCGACGTAGCGCGCCGAATCCGCCGCGGACGGCATCAGACCTCGAGGATCTCCTCTTCCTTGGCCTTCAGCACGCCGTCCAGATCGGCGACCGTGCCGTCGGTCAGCTTCTGCAGCTCGACCTCGGCGCGGTGCTCGTCGTCGGAGCTGGCTTCCCCTGCGGACTTCAGCTCGCGCAGGTGCTGCATCGTGTCGCGGCGGACGTTCCGGATCGCCACGCGGCCCTCCTCGGCGAGGTTTCGCACGACCTTCACCAGCTCGTGTCGGCGCTCTTCGGTCAGCTCGGGCACCGCCAGGCGGATCAGGTTGCCGTCGTTGGAGGGGTTCAGGCCGACGTCGGACTCGTTGATCGATTTCTCGATCTCCTTGATCGAGGACTTGTCATACGGCTGCACGGTGATCAGGCGCGCCTCCGGCGCGGAGATCGTCGCGAGCTGGTTCAGCGGCGTGATCGCGCCGTAGTAGTCGACGACGATCCGATCGAGCAGCCCCGGGCTGGCGCGGCCGGTGCGCACCGTGGAGAACTCCTGGTGAGCGGACTCCAGCGACTTGCCCATCCGCTCGCGCGCGTCCTCGAGCAGCTCGTCGATCACGTTCTCAGTCGAGGCCATCGTCCGCTCCTTGCGATGTCGAAACCAGGGTGCCCACGCGTTCGCCCGAGATTATCCGTGGGATGCTCGCCGCATCGTCCATGTTGAAGACGTTCAGCGGCATCGAGTTCTCCATGCAGAGCGCGAGCGCGGTCGAGTCCATCACCCGCAGACGGCGCTCGAGCGCCTCCATGTGGGTGATCTCGGGGATGAACTCCGCGCTCGGGTCGACCGCCGGATCGGCCGTGTAGACGCCCTGCACGCCGTTCTTGGCCATCAGGATGATCTCCGCGTGGATCTCCGCGGCGCGCAGCGCGGCGGCGGTGTCGGTCGTGAAGAACGGGTTGCCGGTGCCGGCCGCGAAGATCACCACGCGCCCCTTCTCCAGGTGGCGCATCGCGCGGCGGCGGATGTAGGGCTCGGCGACCTCCGAGATCCCGAGCGCCGACTGCACGCGCGTCGGGCTGCCGAGCTTCTCCAGCGCGTCCTGCAACGGCAACGCGTTGAGCACGGTCGCGACCATCCCCATGTAGTCGGCGGTCGCGCGGTCCATACCCGCGGCGGCGCCCTTCATCCCGCGATAGATGTTCCCCGCGCCAACCACGATCGCAACCTCGACGCCCTGGGCGCGCACGTCTGAGACCTGCTGCGCGACGGCTACCACGCGCTCGGGGTCGGTGCCATAGTTCAGCTCCCCCATCAGAGCCTCACCGGAGAGCTTCAGCAGGATGCGTTTGAAGATTGGGTCGGCCATCCGACCCGAGCCTACTGACCTACCGCAAACCGTGTGAAACGGCGGATGACGACGTTCTCGCCGGTGGTCGCCGTCAGCTCGTCGCGCAGCTGCTGGACGGTCTTGCCCTCGAACTTCGGGTGGTGCATCTCCTGCTCGAGCAGCACGATCGTTTGCAGCCAGGAGTCCAGCTTGCCGGAGACGACCTTCTCGCGCACGTTCTCGGGCTTGTCGGCCGCCTCCTGCTCGTAGATCCGCGCCTCGGCATCACGCTGCTCGGCGGGGACGTCCTCGCGGTTGACATAGGCCACAGTCGGCGTCGCGGCGATTTGCATCGCGATGTCGCGCGCGAAACCGACGAAGCGCTCGTTCGTGGCGACGAAGTCGGTGTTGCAGTCGACCTCGATCAGCACCCCCACCTTCGCGCCGGCGTGGACGTAGGCCTGAACGGTGCCCTCGGTGGCGATGCGCTCGCCGAGGTCCTGGACTTTCTTGCCCTGCCTCACGCGCAGGATCTCGATCGCCTGCTCGATCTCCCCACCGGCTTCGGTGAGCGCCTTCTTGCAGTCCATCATGCCCGCGCCGATGCGCTCGCGCAGGGCCTTCACGTCTTTCGCGCTGATCTCGACGGCACTCATGCGCTCGGCGCCTCCTCCGCTACCGGCGCGGTCTCCTCCGCAGCCTCGGCCGGGGCTTGCGCCGGCGCCGCAGCAGCAGCGGGCGTCGCGACAGCAGCGGGCGTCGCGACAGCAGCGGAGGGCTGCTGTGCAACAGCGGCAGCGGCACGCTCGGCGGCGGCTTTCTCCTCGGCCTCTTTCTTGGCTTGGTCCTCGGCCTCGCGCTTGGCCTGTTCCTCCGCCTCGCGCTTGGCGCGGGCCTCCGCCTCGATGCGGGCCTTCTCTTCGGCCTCCTTGCGCGCGCGTTCCTCCTCGGCGCGGAACACTGAGTGCCCCTCGGCGACGACCTGGCCGATCGCCTGCGTGATCAGTGCGCAGGAGCGGATCGCGTCGTCGTTGCCGGGGATCACGAAGTCGATGCCATCGGGGTCGCAGTTGGTGTCGACCAGGCCAATGATCGGGATCCGCAAACGGCGGGCCTCTTTGACGGCGATCTCCTCGGTCTTGAGGTCGATCACGAACATCGCGTCGGGCACGCGCTGCATGTTCTTGACGCCGCCGAGGTTCGCCCGCAGCTTCGCGAGGTCGGCCTGCGCGGCCATCCGCTCGCGCGTCGGCAGCAGCGCGAGCTGACCGTCGGCCTCGAAGCGTTCGAGGTCGTGCAGGCGGCGGATGCGCTGGCTGATCGTCTGGAAGTTCGTCAGCAGGCCACCGAGCCAGCGGTGGTTGACGAACGGCATGCCGGAGGCTTCGGCGACGTCCTTGATCGTGTCGCGCGCCTGCTTCTTGGTGCCGACGAACAGCACGGTCCCGCCGCGGTGGGCGAGCGTGCCGGCGAACTCCTGCGCCTGGTTGAGCGCCGAAGAGGTCTTGAGCAGATCGATGATGTAGATGCCGCCGCGCTCTCCATGGATGAAGCGGCGCATCTTCGGGTTCCAGCGGCGGGTCTGGTGGCCGAAGTGAACGCCGGCCTCCAGCAGCTCCACTATGCCTACTTGAGCCACGAGGTACTCCCTTTGTTATGCGATTGGATGGCCGTGCGGGAGAGGCGGACCCGGCGAACGACAAGGGTCGAGGGCCGGGCAGGGCCGCGATCCGGGACCGCACGGGTCGAAGATCTTCTGGTTAGCCGCTCAGGATAGCTCTTCGGCCCGTGCGAGCGCCCGCTGGAGGTCGGCCGGCAGGGGAGAGAGCACCTCGACGGGCGCGCCCGTGAAGGGATGCTCGAAGGACAGGCGCGCGGCGTGCAGGAACTGGCGCTCGAGTCCGAGCAGGCCGGGGGTCCCGTACTCGGGATCGCCGCAGACAGGGTGGCCGATCGCCTGGAGGTGGACGCGGATCTGGTGGGTGCGCCCGGTGTCGAGGTGCAGCCGCAGGAGCGAGGTGCTCGGGAGCGCGCGGTCGAGCGTGAAGTGGGTGCGCGCCTCGCGCGGGCTCAGTCCCCCGACGGTCATGCGCGTGCGAATCCGCGGGTCGCGCCCGATCGGCGCCTCGATTGTCCCCGTGCGCGCCGGCGGGCGTCCCTCGACGAGGGAGACGTACTCGCGCTCGATGCGCCGCTCGGCAAGCGCCGTCTGGAGCAGCCGGTGGGCCTCGTCCGAGCGTGAGACGACGAGCAGGCCGGAGGTGTCGCGGTCGAGCCGATGCACGATCCCGGCGCGTCCGGGTTCCCCACCGGCGGCGAGCGGCGCGAGCAACTGCGCGAGCGTGCCCTCGCGATGTCCGCGCGCGGGGTGCACGACCAGGCCGGGGGCTTTGTCGATCACGAGCAGGTGCTCGTCCTGGTAGGCAATTGTGAAACCGGATGTCATGGGAATGGGTTGCAGCATATTCAGCCAAAGCAGGTCGGAAACTTAATTCCGGCCACCGATCAAAGATCGGCTAGCGAAGCGGGTTTTTACGGCCGGAATTAAGTTCCGATCCTGCGCCGGTCTCCAGCACGAACAGCAACAGCAACACGCCAAGCGTGATCGAGGTGTCGGCGAGGTTGAAGGGGGGCCAGCCGAGCGGGAGCTTGACGAAGTCGGTGACCGACCCTTCGCGGAGGCGGTCGAGGATGTTGCCGAGCGCGCCGCCGACGAGCATGCCGGTGGGGAGCCAGAGCAGCGGCCGGGTGACGTGGAGCGCGAAGTAGACGAGCAGTGCGAGCAGAGCCACCACGATCACGAGCGTGACCAGGGTCTGATCTCCGGGGAGAAAGCCGAAGGCGACGCCGTGGTTGCGGGTGTTGACGAGCTGGATCCCGGGCAGCACGTTGCGTTCTTCGCCGGGGACGATCGACCCGCGGACCAGGTGCTTTGAGAGCTGGTCCAAAACGAGCACGGCGATCACGACCAGCCCAGCGCGAACCCAGGCGCCGAGAGCGCTGACGGTTCCCATCCGCGGCTCAGCCGTTGAGGAGGCCGCGGACGATCACGCTGTTGACGATCTCCAAGGTGAAGATCGCGAGCAGCGGGCTGAAGTCGATCCCGCCGAAGGAGGGAAGAAAGCGACGAAAGAGGCGCAGGAACGGCTCGCAGACGTCGCGCAGGAACCCCATGACGATGTCTGTTGCACGCGAGTAAGGCGGCCGCACGCCTAGCGAGAAGAGCAACTGGATCACGATGTAGAGGACGATCAGGAGCGTGTAGACGTAGATCAACGTCGACAGGTATTCGGCGAGCTGGGTGCCGATACTGGCGAGGGTCATCTGGTCTCGAGCACGGCGTCGAGGGCGTCGCTGAAGGCCGCGCGCAACCCACCGCGCTCCAGCGCGGCCAGGCCACGGGCCGTGACCCCGCCCGGCGAGGCGACCTCGCGGCGGACGGCGAGCGTGTCGTTGCCACGACGGCGCAGCAGCTCCGCAGTGCCGGCGAGCGTCTGCACGACCAGCTCCGCGCTCTGCGCGGCGGGGATGCCGCGGCGCACGCCCGCGTCGATCTGCGCCTCGGCGACGAGCGCGACGTAGGCGGGAGCGCACGACATCAGGCCCATCGCGACGTCAACGAGCGCATCGGGGAGCACGACTAGCGTGCCGAGCTCGGTGAACAGCGCGCTGACCTCAACATCGAGCGCCGCCTCCCGCAGGGGAGCGGCCTGGACAACGGCGCCCTGGCGAACCTCGACGGGAAGCGAGGGAATGAAACGGTAGACAGGCCTATCCGGATAGGCGTCGTGCAGCGCCGCGAGGGGCGTGGCCGCGAGGATCGAGGCGACCGCTTGGGCGTGCGGCGCCAGTTCGAGCGCGACGTCGGCGAGCTGGGGCGGCTTGTGGCAGAGCACGACCAGGTCGGCCCGCCGGGCCACCTCAACGTTCGTGGCGAGCGCCTCTCCGCCGACCTCGTCGACCAGCGCCCGGGCTCGCTCGCCGACGGGATCCGCCACGAGCACCGGACGATTCCACCCCCGCGCGAGCGCCCGTGACATGTTGCCTGCTCCGATGAGTCCTATATCCATGAGTCGCTCACGCTAGCGATCCGTCGGTGGAGTTGCGGCGTTCCTGAGGTGCGAGAGCCAAGACTGGCCAGG
>DATCFG010000062.1:0-2105 GCA_036509655.1 Solirubrobacteraceae bacterium
CGTGCGCTGCCAAGTGCAGCGGCTGATGGCCGAGCACGGGATCCAGGGTGCGAAGCGCCGCGGGAAGCCGTGGCGGACCACCCGGACCGATCCCGCGGCGCTGCGGTCGCCTGATCTGGTCAAGCGGGACTTCACCGCCGCGCGCCCGAACCGCCTGTGGGTGGCGGATTTCACGTATCTGCGCTGCTGGGAGGGCGTCGCGTACTTCAGCTTCGTGCTCGACGTGTTTAGCCGGATGATCGTCGGCTGGCAGCTCGCCGCCAATATGCGTGACACGCTCGTCCTCGACGCCCTACGGATGGCGTTCGGGCTACGCGAGCACGGCGCCGACGTGGCGCTCGTCGCCCACTCCGACGCCGGCTCGCAACCCGAGTTCAACCGGTCGACGCAACAGCTGCTGTTCAGTAGTTCCGAAAGATTCTTTCATCAGGTGAGTCAGATGGTCTCCTACCGTAGAGCGGAGACGACCCCGAAGGGGTCGTACTCGCCAGGATCGCTCAGGGTCGACGGCGCTCTCCGGCATCCGCAGCGTGTTCGGTTATGAGGCCGGGCCCGTAGGACTCGCGCAGGCACGTCGGGACTCGACGGGAGCGCTCGTGCCCGAGCTCGGAGGGCGGGAACCGCGACGGGAGGTAACTCGCGGCGCGCGCTCGAGTGACACGTGTTGTGTCGGCTGTGACCGGGCGATCACCGCGACGGCGGTGTCAGGACGTGAGCAGGTACTCGTTTAGCGCTTCAGCGGGTGTTCTCCAGCCGAGGGTCTTGCGGGGTCGCCCGTTCAGCGTTGCGGCGACCGCCGCGAGGTCCTCGGCGCTATGTCGGGCGAGGTCGGTTCCTTTGGGGAAGTACTGGCGCAGTAGGCCGTTGGTGTTCTCGTTGGTGCCACGTTGCCATGGGCTGTGCGGGTCGCAGAAGTAGATCGGCAGGCCGGTGTCGATCCGCAGCTGCCCGTGCTGTGACATCTCGGTGCCCTGGTCCCAGGTCAGCGACCGGCGCAGCTGCTCCGGGAGCGTGGTGATCGCCTCCGCGATCGCGTCACGGACCGCAAGCGCGCCGTGGCCGGCCAACGCCGGACCGTTCTTCTCTTTCGGGCCGTCGTGACCGTCCATCGGCGGGAGGTGCAGCAGCATCGCGAAGCGGCTGCTGCGCTCGACGAGCGTGCCGATCGCGGAGCTGTCGAGGCCGATGATCAGGTCGCCTTCCCAGTGCCCCGGGACGGCCCGGTCCGCGGCCTCCGCGGGCCGCTCGCTGATCAAGACGTCGTCGGTCACGAAGTGCTTGCCCCGGCCGCGAACGCGGGCTCTCGGGACCCGCAGAGCCCGTCCCGTACGCAGGCAGGCGGTCAGCTCCCGCCGCAGCGCACCGCGGCCCTGCACATACAACGACTGGTAGATCGCTTCGTGCGAGACACGCATCCGCTCATCATCGGGAAAGTCCAGGCGCAGGCGGTGAGAGATCTGCTCCGGGCTCCACGACTTCGCCCACCGCCGGTCCTTACGCCGGCCGTGACGACGTCCGACCCAGCGAACCTCCGGACCCGCCACGGCCGCGCCATCCGGCCGCTCCACGGCGCCGGAGAGGCGGTCCTGCACATACCGCCGCAGCTCGGGGTTCACGACCAGCTTCGCCGGCTTGGGACGCTCAGCCCGACGGTCCGCATGCCACTGCGCGGTGCTCGCGCGATAGGTGAGACCGCCAGTTCGTGTCCCGGCGTTGCGACGTAGCTCACGCGAGATCGTCGACGGCGAGCGCCCGAGCTGCCGGGCGATCTCTCCCACGCCCTGACCCTGCGCGCGTAAAAGCGCGATCTCCTCACGCTCTGCGAACGACAGATACCGTCCCGACAGCGGGGCCTGGGTGACAGTCGGCATCCCGCCACCCTCTCGAAACCACCGGACGCCCACCGCCGGCGACACGCCCGCCTCGACCCCCGCCTGCTCGCTCGTCACCCCGCGCGCGACCGCCGCCCAGAAGCGCTGGCGATGCTCCCGGCGCCCCACCGAGGGACGCCCGGGCGACCGCATCACCGGCCGCCCCGTTAGATCCGACGCCCACCCCTTCGGCCTGCCCATCGCAACCCTCCTTCATCGAGCGTTGCGACGACC
>DATCFG010000063.1:0-5020 GCA_036509655.1 Solirubrobacteraceae bacterium
CGACGAAACTATCCACATCAACGACCAGGCGCTCCTCGCCCGGGCCAGCGCCCGCCTTCCACGCCCGCTCCAGTGCCTGGCCGAGCAGCGCATCCAGCTGGCGCACATGCCCAAACGTGAACGCCCGCAAAAACGTCCCCATGAAGGTGACCTCCTGACGCGGGGCGCGGCTGCCCGATACAACCGCTTTCTCCCTGCTCAGGAGGTCATACTTCTTTACCGGCCGGACGGACCATACCTACCGAATCGGTGGATCCAGGCTAAGGGCAAGTGGTTCTGTTGTCGATAGTGGTTGAGATGCTTCTGGGTGGCAGTGAAGCTGGACAGCGCGAAGGCCGCACGGTCACGGCGCTCGATGATGTGCTGACGCGGACCGTTGGTCGGTTGTCGATGGGCGCTGCCTTGCTGTTGAGTGCCGTCCTCTACGTTGCGATCGGACTGGCGTTGCCGTTGAGCATCGGTGCGCACGGTTTCGTGCTTGTCTACTTGAACGTCTTTGGTGTGCTGCTGGGGTGGATTGTGATGGTCGCTTGTTTGTTTTCGGGTGTGCAAGCCGCTCAGCGGCGGCATCTTCTTGAGTGGACGACGGACCTTCGCTTGCTTTCTGCACAGGAGTTCGAGTGGGTTGTTGGCGAGGTGTTGCGCCGCGAGGGTTGGGATGTGCAGGAGACGGGCCGGGAGGCGGCCGCTGATGGCAACGTGGATCTCCGCGCCCGTCGCGCTGAGCAGGAGATGCTCGTGCAGTGCAAGCGCTGGCAGTCGTGGCCTGTCGGCGTTGATGAGGTGCGCAAGCTCGCGGGGACGTTGATGCGGGAAGGGCTTGGGGGTGGGGCTGGGGTATTCGTAACGCTGTCGCGCTTCACCGAGCAGGCCGTCGCGGAGGCGGACAAGCTAGGGATCGAGCTGGTGGACAATCAGAAGCTCGTGGGCCGAATCGAGCACGTGCGTGCCACCGAGCCGTGCCCGATCTGCGCCACGCCGATGCTGCTCGACCGCTCCACGCACGGCTGGTGGCTGCGCTGCCCGGGCTGGACTGATGGCTGCAGGGGAAAGCGCGACCTCGGCGCCAACCCCGGCCGGGCACTCGACGTGCTTCTCGCCAACTAGCGCAAACCCCGTCGCTCTGCGCGAAGCCAAGCACCAGGTCGCGAGCCAGCGAGACGCCTGGTGTTCGTCCGTTGCGGTAGCGAGTTGGGTCGCGGCCGAGACTTCCGCTTCGACCTTGGAAGGGAGAGGCCCGGCCGCGCTGCCGATGAGCGCCCTCGCGACTATGCCGCCGTATAGCCGCGCAGGCGCGCGATCGGAGCCAACAGCGCGAAGGCCGCGCGCTGCACGAGCCAGGGCGGGTTGGTAGCCCGGATCTCGTTGGCGAACGCCGGCCCCAGGAGGGCAAGGGTCAGCAGCGAGGGCATGCCGCGCTCGTCAAGCATGCCGCGCTCGGCCAAGTCGAACAGCGTTATAAAGAAGTCGGCGGTGCGCAGCGCCGGGCGGAACTCTTGGATGGAAACCGCGTCCTCCTCGCCATCATTGGCGAAGTAGTGAGGCGTGCCGGGGGGTATCGTGATCGCCTCGCCTGGGCCGAGCCGCCGCTCCTCTCCGTCTACCGAGAAGCGCAGCGTGCCCGTGATGACTTCGGCACAGCTCTCCTGTTGGGGGTGGATGTGCTCCGGCTCGGCGACGCCCGTCGGAGGATTGACGCTCTCGATCCGTAGCAGCGCGCCACTCGTATCGGCGGCCGTCTCCATGAAGCGCATGCGTTGGCCGGTGCGCGGGTTGTGGATCTCCTGTCCGGTTTGTCCCATGGCTGCTCCTTGATCGGCTAGGATGAAGTTAGAAGGTTAGGCACCCTAAGCTTAGGCTACCGAAGCTCCTTGTCAACTCCCTCCACGAGCCGCCTCCACATCGGCCAGCTGCTGACACAGCTCACGCGCCTGTTCCAGACCGAACTGTTCGATCGGCTTCTCGCTGCCGGCCTCGAAGACGCACGCGTGCCGCACACGCACGTGACCGCCTACATCAAAGCCGAGGGGTCACGCCTCACCGAGCTCGCCGCCCAGGCACGAATGACTCTCCCGGCGATGTCCGAGCTAGTCGATGACCTGCAACGGCTGGGGATCGTCGAGCGGCGACCCGACCCCAGCGACGGGCGCGCGAAGCTGATCTGCCTCACTGACACCGGGTGGCAGGCGATGCGCACCGCCCGCCGGGTCATCGTCGAGATCGAAGCCGACTACGCCCAGCTCGTCGGAGCCGAGCATTTCGAGGCCGCCGCCCAGACCCTCGACGAGCTCCTGAGTGGCCTGGCCTCGCGCCAAGCCGAGTAAGCCCCCGCGCGAGGCGCCTCAAGAAGGATGGGCTGGGTCTAATGTCGGCAAGCTGACGAGCGCATTTCCACGAAAGCAGGCGCAAGTTCGGCGTGGGCGCACGACGCGTATCGTCCGTCGCGGGGGGCGCGTACTCGGTGTCGCGGTGAACGTGTCGCTTCGTGGGGAAGGGCGTCTGGGCGCGGATCGCTCAGCGGGTGAGCGGCTCCGCGGGAAAGCGCACACCGAAGCGCTCGATCAGACCGGGAACGCTCGAGGGGTCCATTTCAAGCGCGTAGCGCTCGCACAGCTCGCCGAGGATCGCGGGGTCCGCCTGCGCGACGCCGCCGAGGTCGACCAGCTCGTCGAAGAAGCTCTCGAAGCCGGCCGGCGCAATGATCTCGAGGATCCGGCACGGGTCATCCCCGGCGTTCCAGAATGTGTGCCACTCGCCGCGGGGCTTGAGCACGAGGTCGCCCGGGCCTGCCTCGAGCGCGTCGTCGCCGAGGAGTGCTCCCATGCGGCCTTCGATGACATAGCTGTACTCGTCCTCGCGGTTGCGGCGGTGAAGCGGCGCCGCGAGTGCGCGCGCCGACATGGGGTGTTCGACGAGGGAGAAGCCGCCGTCGCTCGTGTCGCCATCGAGCATGAAGCGCACCCCGATGCTGCCGAGGAACCCGGCCTTGCCGTCGATCGGTCTGATATGAGATGGGGGTGCAGCTGGTTCGGTTGAGGCGGTTCACGCTGAAGGGAACGGAGGAGCGTGATCTGCACAGGCATCGCGTGCACATCGCTACCCCCGAGCGCTGCCTGATGGACTGCGTGACCCATCTCGACCTCGCGGGGGGGGGCGCGCTCGGGCTCTCGCGCATACTCGCGCGGGCTCACGAGAGCCTGGACTGGATGCAACTCGCTCGCATGGCCGGCGCTCTGCCGCGCGGCGCCAGTGCGATGCGTCGTGTCGGCGCCTTGTTGGAGATCCTCGGCCTGGACTGCCCGGCGCCTGTTTTGGATGCCGCGAGTTCTGCGCGGCGTCCGCCCATCCCGCTCGACACGCTAGGGGTCCTCCCGAATGACGGCCCGGTTCTCGAGAGATGGGACGTGGCGCTGAACGTCTCGTCCGAAGCGATCCGTGAGGAGGTGTGGCGCTGAGTTCAGCAACACACCGGCATGCCTTACGCAACCGGCTTCGTTCCTAGGACAACGTATTTGCTGGGGCAGCAAATCATTGTCTAGAAACAAAAATTCTGGTAAACTCCTTTTTGCTATGCAAGCAAATATGATTGTAGAGGCAACAGATCTAGTGGACGATGCTATTGCTCGTCTGCGCGTAATGCTCCCCGAGCCATGGGCAATGGAGCGCTCAGCGCAGCGAGTGCCGGCCCACACCTCGCCTGAGCGGGGAGCCCTGGCGAACGCAACTATCGACCTTCGCGCCCCGAACGGGACCTCCACGACGTTCGCCGTCGAAGCGAAGCAATCCTTCGGTCCCCGCGATGTCGAGCAGTTGTCCGTCGGACTCTCGCGCACGATCCGCTCGATCGCTGGTTTCATCCCGATCCTCGTCGTTGCTCCCTGGTTGAGCGCACGGACCCAGGAGCTGCTCGTCAGGGACAACATCAACTTCATCGACCTCACAGGCAACGCGTTCATCGACCTGGCAAATCCCGGGCTCTACATCAAGGTCGACGGCGCCGCCCGCAACCCTCAGCCGGCGCCTCGCGGCCGAGCCACGGTCCGCGGTCCGAAGTCAGCGCGGCTCATTCGACTACTCGTGGACGTGCGACCTCCGTACGGGGTGGGCGAGATCGCAGTCGCTACCGGCCTGGCGGCTGGATACGTCTCGCGGCTGCTTGACGCTTTGGATCGCGAGGCCCTGATCGAGCGCGCCCGCCGTGGACGGGTGGATTCAGTCGACGTCGCCGGGCTGCTGCGGCGGTGGGCTGAGTCCTACGACGTCCTGAAGACCAACGCAGCGACTTTCTTCCTGGCGCCGAACGGGGCGAAGAAAGCACTCTCGCGGCTCGCCGAGCGCTCCGATTCCACACAGGTCACGATCACCGGATCGTTTGCCGCCTCGCGCCTGGCTCCGGTCGCGGCGCCTGCGTTGCTGCTCGCCTACAGCAATGACATCGAGACGGTCGCCGGCGACCTTGGGCTTCTCCCTGCCGACGAGGGAGCCAATGTCGCCATGTTGCGAGCGTTCGACCCCGTTGTCTGGGAGAGATGCAGTGAGGACTCGGGGGTTCGCTATGTGGCGCCCTCGCAAGCCGTCGTCGACTGCCTGACGGGCAACGGCCGGATGCCGGCCGAGGGCGAGGCGCTGATCGCGTGGATGATGGAGAACGAGCCGCGCTGGCGATTGTCTTCGATCGAGGACCTCCCCGGTCGCTCGGGCGGCGTTCATGACTGAGGCCGACGACACGCCGGAGCGGCCTGTGTTCGACGAGGCATATGTCGCTGCGCGGCGCGTCCTGCTCGACGCTTTGACAGTGCTGGCGCCTCACGGTGACGCGATCATCTTGGCCGGCGCGCAAGCCGTATACGTCCGCACGGGCGCTGCGGATCTCGCCGTTGCTCCCTACACGACTGACGGTGATCTCGTGTTGAACCCACAGCTTCTCGGGGATGTCCCTGAGCTCGAAGCCGGGATGATCGCCGCCGGGTTCCATCTCCAGCCGCAACCGGGCGGCCACGTAGAGCCGGGGATCTGGCTC
>DATCFG010000064.1:0-11343 GCA_036509655.1 Solirubrobacteraceae bacterium
GCCATAGGAGCGGTCGTTCATGGGTTCTGTTCGAGTGCTGGGCTGCGCGACTCAGACCAACCATCGGTCTCCTGGTCGTCGGGCGGATGGTCGGCGAGGCTGCGGCGCGCCTCATCGAGCCAGAGCTGGGTGTTCGGGTAGCCGACGAGGCCGAGGAGCCAGTCGAGGAGGGCGAGACCGTCGCCGCGGCGCAGTCCGAAGCGCGCGGCGCGGGGTGCAAGTGCCTCGGCGAAGCTGCCGGGATAGTCGTAGACGTTGCGGATCGAGTCTCCGATGATGTGGGCGACGGCTTCGGGGTCTTCGTTGTCCAGGAGGAGGTCGGAGGCGATGCGAGATGGGCGCGTGACCGGCAGGCCACGCAGTTCGATCCACGGCCCTGGTCCGCGGGGACGGACGTGAAAGCGGACATCGGGACGGCGGGACTGACGACGGGTGGGGACAGTGAACTCGTGGCGGTCGGCGGGGAGGTCGCCGACGCCGTACATCTCAGCTGCGGAGCGGTGGGAGACGACGCCCTGCTCCAGCGCACGTTGCCAGCGAGGGACGGCGGGGGCGAGCCGCAGCCACGCTGCGCGCAGCTCCATGTGGTCCGGGATAGGGGCGCCCGCGAGGCGGTACACACCATGACTCACGCGTTCGAGCAGCGAATTGGCCACGAGGCGTTCGACCGTCGCCCGCGCGATTCCCGCGGCGAGCTCAGCCTGCTGGCGGGTGAGGAGACCCCACTGGTCCTCAGCGATGACCGACAGGCGAGCAATAGCGGACGGGCGCGACATCTCGCTGCTGCACTGTACCTCATTTACAAGGCATTTAGCAGTGTAATGGGCACCAATATACTCCCAAACACCCCGAATATGAGATAGTTTGCAGTAGTCATACCGGTGGTGATGGCGTGACCGCTCGGCCTGGTGGCCGAGCGAGCGGGGTCTGGCGAGCCGACCACCGTTGATGGTGCACGTCAGAAGAGGTGCGCGTAGCGCTGGAGTTCGTTGAGCTCCACCGACTGCGTGGCGAAGAAGCGAAACGGGATCTGATGCGGGGGGTGATGGGGCATCAGCGCGGGGCGCGTGCGGCGCCCGGTCCTACAGCGGGCCCGCAACGGGCAGGTCCCACGAGCCCGAACGAAGCGACCAGCCACCGGGACCGACGCCTGACGCCCAGCTTCGCGCGCGTCTTCGCAGCGTCCGGTCAGAGGTGGTTGGTCCGGCCGAGGCAGTCGACAGCCGCGATCCAGCAGCGTCGTTTACCCGGCCGGGAAGCGCTCCCCGCCGTCGGCCGCTCCGCCGGTCTGCTCGGTAATTTCGCCTTCCGCGGAGCTCGAGAGCACGACTGGAAGTCTCAGACGCTCGTGCGCGACGCGTCCGAGCTGACTGGCTTCGAGCTCCTTTATGTGCATCAGCAACTCCAGCTCGATCTACCCGCGTGAGAAGGTGCCGCCGAGTCGGGACAGCCTGCAGGGGTAGATTCCGGGCGTGTCCGCCCGGACCGCCCGATGTTGACCTGGAGCGCCTCGCTCGATCGCCATGCGCTGGCAGCGGACGGGTACGACGTGGTCGAGTTCTCAGCGCTCAGACGAGAGATCGCCGCGAGCACCCGGCCGACCAGCCGCCGGCGCACGAGCCTGCAGAACCCCGCCGGCACCTGGCTTGCCCGCGTCGACGCCGCCGCGGGCCTCGCGGTGACGGGCATCCGGCTGCGTGACCTCGCAGACGTTCAGACGCTGCACGGCTACGTCCTCGAGCCTGCGCTGCGCTGCGGAACGCCGGTGGCGATCGAGAGCCAGGAGCGTCTGACCCAGCTGACTTCCGCGGACTTCGTCGATCCACTGTTCGAGTACCCGTACACGCTTGAGCGCGCCCTCGACGCGGCTATGCGCCTGTTTCGCGGCACCGCGCCGGCCGGTCACGACCCGGCGCTGACGAGAGCGGTTCAGCCGGGATCGACGTCGGCGCTTGATCCCGAGCAGCGGCGCGCCGCTCACGCGCCCGACGGTGTCGTTCAGGTGATCGCGCCGGCCGGCAGCGGCAAGACCACCGTGCTGCTCGAGCGCGTCCGCGAGCTCTTACACCGCGGCGTGCCGGCGGGGCGGATCCTCTGCACGACCTTCAATCGGGACGCGCGCGTGGAGCTTCAGCAGCGGCTGCGGGGCGCAGGGGTGCAAGCGGTGACCGCGAGCACGTTTCACAGCCTCGGCTGGCGGCTGATGCGCGAGGAGCAGCTCGCCCGTCCGGGCGGTCCGCGCGAGCTGTCCTTCAACCAGTGGAGGCGGTTGTGCGCCGTCGCGCTGCGGGAGGAGGGCAGCTGGATCGATCCGGCCGACGCGCGCTCGGCGGTCGGCCAGATCAAGCTGGGGCTACTCGCCTCGCCGCGCGAGTTCCGCCGCCAGGCGGCTGAGCGCGAGGATGGACACGCGCTCGCGCGGATCTACGAGCTCTACGAGCGCCAGCTGTCCGAGCAGCAGATCCACGACTTCGACGATCTCGTACTGATCGCGGTCCGGGCCCTGCGCGAGGACGCAGAGCTGCGGCGGCGCTGGCAGAGCCGCTTCGAGCAGGTCCTGGTCGACGAGTACCAGGACATCGAGCCAGCTCAGGAGCTACTCGTGCGAATCCTCGCGGCACCGCACGACGGCTTCTTCTGCGTGGGCGATGAGGACCAGACCCTCTACGGCTGGCGGCGGGCCAGCGTACGACGAATCATCGACCTCGATCTCGCCTATCCGGGGTTGGATCGCATCTCCCTCGCGCACAACTACCGCTGTCCCGAGGATGTCGTGCAGGCGTCACGGCGGTTGATCGAGCACAACGTGGTGCGCTTTCCCAAGCCGATCCACGCCGCGCGAGCGCCCATGTCCGGCGACGAGCGACCACTGCAGCTGCGCGAGCACGTCGGTCAGCCACAGGCAGCTCAGGAGATCGCCGGCGTGCTGGCCGGCCGCCAGCGCGATCAGGTCGTGGTCCTGGCCCGCACGACCAACCTGCTCCGAACGGTCGCGCTGGCCTGCGCGGACGCCGAGGTGAAGATCAGCGCGCCAGAGCAGGTGTTCGAGCCACACGGAGCGCGCGGCGCGCTCGAGGCGTATCTGCGACTGTGCGGGGCGCCCGCCAACGCCCAGCCCGACGACGTTGCGACGGTCTGTCGCGCGCCGAGCCGCGGACTGCCGTTCGGCGCCGAGGAGCGGATCGCCAGATCGCTGAGAGACGGTCACGGTTTCACCGCGAGCCTCGCTGCGCTCCCGGCACAGGACTGGCAGCGCTCCCGACTCCAGGACGCCGGGGCGATCCTCGATGTGCTCGCTGCGACCACCGACGCACCGAACTTCATCCGCTACCTGCGCGGCCCAGGCGGCCTCGACGAGTACTACCGCGCCCACGAACAGACCTTCGGTGAGACCGAGCGGATCGATCTGGAGGTGCTTGAGCAGGCCCAACGCGAGGCAACCGGCAAGACCGTCGGCGAATACGCCGAGCTGCTGCAGGCGCGCAGCGACGCCCTGCGCGCGATCCGCGACGACGTGCACGGGATCGAGCTGACGACGATCCATCGCGCCAAGGGCCGCGAGTGGCCCGAAGTTCACCTGTTCGGCTGCGAAGAGCACCAGCTTCCACACCGGCGCGCGCTCGACGTCACTCCAGAGGAGCGCGCCGCCGGCGAAGGCCTTGAAGCCGAGCGCCGTCTCGCCTACGTCGCCTTCACGCGGGCCCGGGAGCGACTGGTCCTCCACACCGTCGAGACCGCCCCCAGCCGCTTCCTGTCCGAGGCCGGGCTGGAGCCGTCCCGCCCCTACGGAGCGGACGGATCGGGCGGCCGGGACTCGGCTCGGGCCGGCGGAGGACCGGCCGGCCGCGGTGTGTCCGGCGGCCGCCAACCACCCCGCATTCCCAAGCAGGTCGGCAAGGGATCGGTGTTCCAGGTGCTGAACGAGGCATTCCGGGTCGGACTGGCGTATGCGCTCCGGACCGCACCGAAGCGCAGCACCGCGATCGTGGCGGCCGCGGCCGCGGTGGAGCACCGATTGGTCGGGCCGGACACGACATCGCTGGGAATGAGCGTCGTCGATCTGCTCGCGGCGATCGAGTATCTCGATGAGTCCGAGCGAGCCTCGATCATGCAGGCCACGGGCCTCGCCGACCGGGAGCTGAACAGACCGATCACACAACTCGGCGCCGCCAGCCGCAAACGCATCGTCAAAGCCGTGCGCAAACTTGCAGCAGGCTGACGCCCCGCCCTACTCGGAGAGCGCGCGACGCTCCGCCGCCTCCGCGAGCCGCCGGTAGACCGGCGCCAGCAGCTCGCCCAGGTCGGGGCTGCCCTCCGACTCGGCACTGAGCGGGCCGAGCCGGCGCAGCAACGCATCCGGGCACTCGCCCGCGAGCGGGCTGACCTGGAGCTGCTGGAGTTCTGTGCCGGCGCGCCAGAAGCCGTCGATCGTGTCGGCCAGCGCCGGAGCCGGAGGCGTCGCGCGGACGCGCCCATCGGCCGGCATCGCCACCGCGGGTGACGCGGGCATACCGCTCGCCTTCGCCCGCCGGGCGCGGAGGGCGTCGAGCAGCTCCTCCTCGGTCCGCCCGCGCAGCGTGAACAGCGCGAACGGGTCGGCGTCGAATCGCTCGGCGAGCGTGTAGTAGACGGCGGCGGTGTGCTTGCACGGGTTCGCCTCATCCGGGCAGGTGCAGCTTGCGCGCAGCTCGTCATAGCTCGACGGCAGCAGCGCCAGCTTCACGCCGGCGAGGACCTCCTCGATGTCGTCTGGCATCTCCCCGGCGAGCAGCCGGGCGAGCGTCAGCGCCCGCGCGGCGATCGCCTTCTCCGCCCGCCACCACTGGTGCTCGGAGAACGTTCGCGGCCGGATCCGCACGCGGTAGGGAGTGAACCGCGAGCCCTGCACCTTCGCCAGCGCGATCCCCGGCTCGACGTCGAGCTCCAGCACCTGGCCCGTGCGCGCGTACTCGCGGCCGCGCTCCAGTCGCGATCCGAGCCCGAAGGACTCCAGCAGCTCTAGGAACCGCCGCGACCACCACGTCTGTCCAGGCGCCGGCAACGGCACGCCTCCACTCGCCGTGACCGCCATCAGGCCGCCACCACCGCATCGCCGGTTAACGCAACGAGCTCGCGTAGCTGCCCGGCGTCGAGCTCGGTGAGCCACGCCTCGCCGGTGCCGACGACCTGCTCGGCCAGTTCCTTCTTCTCGGCGATCAACCTATCGATCCGCTCCTCCAGCGTTCCTACGCAGCTCAGCTTGCGCACCTGCACGTTCTTGCGCTGGCCGATCCGGAACGCGCGGTCGGTCGCCTGGTCCTCGACCGCCGGGTTCCACCAGCGGTCGAAGTGGATCACATGGTTGGCGGCGGTCAGGTTCAGCCCGGTGCCGCCCGCCTTCAGCGACAGCACGAACAGCGACGGTCCATCCGGCGACTGAAACCGCTCGACCATCCGGTCGCGCTCGGCCTTGGGCGTGCCCCCGTGGAGGAACAGCACCTCGTGCCCCAGACGATCCTGGAGATGACCGCGCAGCTGGTGGCCGAACTCCGCGAACTGGGTGAAACACAGCGCCTTGTCGCCCTCGGCCAGCGCCTCGGCGAGGATCTCCTCCAGACGCGTCAGCTTGTCGGAGCGCCCGTCGAGCCGCGAGCGGTCCTTCAGTAGATGGGCGGGGTGGTTGCACACCTGCTTGAGCTTCATCAGCGCCTGCAGCACCGCCCCCGACCGCTCGATCCCCTCCGCCTGCTCGATCCGCTCGAGCATCTCGTCGACGACGGCACGGTACAGCGTCGCCTGCTCAGCGGTGAGGTGGCAGTCGACGCGCATCTCGATCTTCTCGGGGAGATCGCTGATGATGTCCCGGTCGGTCTTCAACCGGCGAAGAATGAACGGGCCGGTCATGCGCCGCAGCCGCGCGGCGGCGGCGCCGTCGCGCCAGCGTTCGATCGGCGTCGCGAACTGCTCGCGGAAGCTCGTCGCCGAGCCGAACAGACCGGGGTTGAGGAAGTCCATGATCGAGTGCAGCTCGGCCAGACGGTTCTCCACCGGGGTGCCGGTCAGGGCGATGCGGTGACGGGCCCGCAGCCCGCGGATCGCGCGGGTTTGCTTGGCCTCGCGCGTCTTGATGCATTGCGCCTCGTCGAGCACGACCCGCTCCCATTCGAGCGACTGCAGCAGCTCGCGGTCGCGCAGCGCGAGCGCGTACGTGGTGATCACGAGGTCGTGGCGCTGTGCGGCGGACACGAACGTGTCGCCCCTCAGCCGCTCGCGGCCATAGTGGACGTGAACGCTCAGGTCCGGCGCGAACCGCGCCGCCTCACGCTGCCAGTTGCCGGCAACGGACACCGGGCAGACGAGCAGCGTCGGGCCCGGTCGCTCGCCCTGACCGACCGCGCGAGACTCATGCGCTGCGTGTGCGCGCGACTCGCGCTCGGCGAGCAGCAGCGCGATCAGCTGGACCGTCTTCCCGAGTCCCATGTCGTCGGCCAGGCACGCGCCGAGGCCGAGGCTCGACATGAACGCCAGCCACGCGAGCCCGCGCTGCTGGTAGGGGCGCAGCTCGCCGACGAACGCCGATGGCGTCGGGACAGGCTGCAGCCGGCGCTCACCTCCGGCGCGCAGCAGCTCGGCGAGCCAGCCGTCCGCCTCGATCTCGATCTCCGGCAGCTCGTCGCCGGCGCTCTGGACGCCGAGTCCCTGGCGCACCAGGTCGGCCGCGCTCGTCCGGCCGGCCGCCGCCCGCTTCTTGAAGAACCGCAGTGCCATCTCGACGTCCTCGGTACGCAGCCTGATCCACCGCCCGCGAGCCTTCACGAGCGGCCGCTGCAACTCGGCGAGCGCCTCGAGCTCCCCCAGCGTCAGCCGCACGTCGCCGACCGCGATCCGCCACTCGTATGCGCACAGGCCATCGATGCCGAACAACCCCGTGCCCTCCTCCCACTCCTGCGCGGGCTGTGCGGTCAACGCGACCCGCAGCCGCTGCCGCCACCACGGCGGCGCGAGCACCCCGAAGCCCGCCTGCTCCAGCGCCGGAACCGCGTCGCACAGGAAGCCGTACGCCTGCTCGGCGGTCAGCTCGATCGCGGTCGGCGCGGGCTGATCGAGCGCCGGCGCCAGGTCAGGCCACAGCCGCAACGCGTGACCCAGCCCGCCGAGCAGGCGCTCCTGGGGATTCTCGAGCATCCGGCCGAGCGCCGACAGCCGCTCGCTGTGCGTCCACACCTCAGCGGCCGGCACGAGCACGCTCGGATCCTCCTTGTGCTGGAGGACGAACTCGACGCGCCAGGCATCCGGATCGGCGCTGTGCGGCGCACCCTCCTCGTCCGGCGCCGGATCGTCACCGTCGGTCACGTCCGGATCGTCACCGTCGGCGAGTTCCGGATCGTCAGCATCGGTGACGTCCTCGTCCTCGTCCGCGGCAGGTGCGACGAGCCGGAAACAGGTCCGGAACATGCGTCGCGCCTCGTACGTCTGCCCGGCCACCCACCACTGCTCCAGCCGCTCGGCCAGCTGGGCGAGCTCCCGCTCGTCGCCGTCGACCGCCGGATCATCGGCCACCAGCGCCGACAGCCACGCCGCGAACAGTCCGCCCACCACCGGATCCGGCTCGGCTGCGGCGGCGAGCCGGCCCGCCAGAAGCTCGCGGACGCAGGCATCGATGACGACAACGAGAATTCGGTCGACGAGCAGGTCGGAACGGACTCCGCCCTCCCACGGAGATAGCTCGGCGCGAAGCAGCGGCGGCATCGCCCGAACCAGCAGCTCGACGCGGGCGGCGTCCTCGGCCGCGTCGGTCACGGGCCGCCAGCGGGCGACCCACCGCTCGCCGTCGCGCTCCAGCGCCGGGCGCAACCGTCCGCGCGCCACCAGCTCGAGCGCCAGCTTGACCGCCTCGGCCAGATAACGAAGCGAATCGCCGATGGCCACTCCGGCCGGCGGGCTCGCGGGCAGGGCGAGGAGCAGTCCGACCGCGGCGACGGCCGGCAGCCGGATCGCCTCGACCTCCCACGGGAGCAGCAGTTTCGGCGCCTCGGTAGAGCCGCCGTCGTCGACCACGCGCAGCAGGTGCGGAGACGCCTGCGGCCCAAGCTCCCAGGACGGCAGCCGCAGCACGAGCGCGCCCGGCGAACCGATCGACGGCGGTGATACGTCGGACGGCGCGCCGAGCGCGCCGAGCGCGTCCGCGAGCAGCGCTCCCTCGCAGGCGAATGGATGCTGGCGCGGGACCGGCGTCACCGGCGGCCGCCCAGGCGGCCGACGCCCCCGCGCAGGCAGCGACGACCGCTCTCCCCAGATGCACAGATCTCCGTCAGCGGACCAGAGGGCGTGCAGCGCAATCACGACGGAAGATACTCCCAGCCCGCGCGGACAGAGCGGGAGCGCCCGGCTCTCGGTCGGGGCGCACCGCGTCCGCGCGCATCGACTCCGTCCGGCGACCGGTTCACGATCTGCGCGGATGGCGGTCGAGACGGCTCAACGATCAGGAACGGGCGCGCGGATCCCAACGGCAGCGCTGGACTTGGAGGCGATGGCCTACCTCTCGCGGCCGGGACTGCGCCGGCTGCTGTTCGCCGCCCGGGAGCGGTGAGAGCGCAACGGCGGGCCGTTCGGAGGGGTGCAACTGGCGGCACTGCCGAGCAGGCGGCTGAGTGATCCAGGTAGCTGAACCCCTCCGCCGCGCGTCCTGGACTTCTATTCGCCTGACGAGATCGAGGCCATCGCCCGCGCTCTCGAGAACGGCTACCACCGGCCGGCCGTGTCGGCCCGCGGCGAGCTCGAGCTCGAGCTCTTCGAGGATCAGCGCGATAGCGTCGCGTCCTATTGGGGTCTGCGCTTGGGCGAGCTGCTTGCTCTGCGCTGGCGCGACGTCGATTGGACGGGATCGGCACTCACGATCAGCCGCTCGCTCTCCTCCGGCATCGAAGGCCCGACCAAGTCCGGGCACATCCGCCGGGTCCCGCTCGCCGACCAGCCGGCTGCCGCGCCGGTCACGCGTCCTTCTCGGATCGCGTCGGACCTTCTGTACGAACACGAGGATCCTGAAGGGGTGGCGCAGCTCATCGCGGACTCGATCCGCCATGTCTACGACTATCCGGGCACATTCGCGGACTCGCTCGCCCCGCACGCGCAGCGATTCGGGCTGCGTCGTGGGGACGGCCTTGGTCTGCTGCGATGGTTCCTTGAGCTTGTGGGCGACCCAGACACGGCAGCCTGGATGAAGGAGGCGCGGGCGCACCACGAGCGCGTCACCGACATCGAGCGTCCGCCGAATCCTTCAACGGGCGGGTCGGCTCCATGACCGCGCGTGGTCCGTACAAGACCCCGGCGGCGTTCCGCCGCGCCCTGACGGACAAGCTCCGCGATTCGGCGAAGGACAGCAGGTGGGGCCTTCCACAGCTGCAACGGCAGATGGCGTAGGACCGGCTGCTCGAGCGTCTCTACATGGTCGATGATGGGTGGATCGTGAAGGGCGCCGTCGCACTGCTTGCGCGAGACATCGGCGTGCGGGCGGGTGACAGGGCGCCCCCTCCTGATGCGCGCCCGGACCGCGCACGGGTCAGGCCGTCGTCCTGGCCAGCGGCGCGGCGGCTCGGTCGGCGGCGCCGATGACTGTGGCGAGCGGGGGGCGGGCTCGACGTCCGGCTCGGGTGCGACGGAGGCGCATTGCCCCGTGCGTCGCAGCACTCACGTGACCGGCTGGCTGGCTCCTCATCACGCGCGACTAGCATCATGATGCGCTACCGTGATGCGCATGGCGCGCACCACTGTCGATGTCGACGACGCCGCACTCGCCGCAGCGCGAGCGGCGCTCGGGACACAAGGCCTCAGCGCCACGGTCAACTCCGCGCTGCGCGAGGTCGCCCGGCGCCACGCACTGGCCGACTTCGACGTGCTCCGCGACATCGACGGCACACCCGACGAGGTGCAGTCCGGACGCTTGGCCCGTGGCGGCACCACGACGGCATAGCCGGCTGAAACCGGCATCACTCACCCAGCCGTCGCTCGTCGATACCGCCGTCTGGACCTGGGCGCGCGACCGGCGATTTCCCGAACTCGCAGAGTGGTTCAACACCGAGGTCCGCTCCGGACGCGTCCTGGTCTGCGATCAGATCATTCTGGAACTCATACGCCTCGCCCCCAACGAGACCCGCGTGCATGAGTTGGCGGGACGCCTCAGTGCCTTCGACGCCGTGACGATGCCGCAAGACGTGTGGAGCAGAGCACGAGAGGTCCAACTCGCCATGGCTGGCAGCGGAGACCACCGCCGTGTTCCACCTGCGGATCTCCTGATCGCCGCGACCGCGGAACGAGCCGGCGTGCCTCTCGTCCACTACGACCAGGACTACGAGCGGATCGCGGCGGTGACCCGGCAACCCCACCTCTGGTTTGTCGCGCACGGCGCGCTGGCAGAGAAGAGATAGCGAACGACGCCCAACCGACCTCTCTCGCCACCTGACCCGTCCAGGCGGCTGGCGTCGATCGAAGTGATACCCATGTCAACAACTTCTATGCGGATTGACGTTTGGAGAAGGAGAAAAGGCCCGCAAACGCGGACCTTTTCGAGAGTAGCGGGGGCGGGATTCGAACCCGCGACCTTCGGGTTATGAGTTACAAAAGGTTACCCTAGTTCCCGCAAACCGGGCGAGATTTCGGCGACAAACCACCCGCTCTGGGGTTGTTTTCGGCCAGTTTGGTACTCAAAGTGGTACTCCGAAATGAGTGGTACTCTGCTGGTACTCCGCCGATCCTCCCCCTCGTTTGATGCCTCCGACAGACCCCGTTCCAGCCGCCGCACTGATCGTCTGCGAGCAACGCGGCGAGGCGTACTACGAGGCGAAGTTCCGCTACGGCGGCCGCCAGGTGAAGCGGCGCATCGGACGGGCGTGGCTGACCCGTGACGACGCGGGCAGCTGGCGGCCACGCCGCGGCCGTGTGGCCGACGGGTACCTCGACGAGCGGCGTGCTCACGTGGCCGCCGCCGAATTCGTCCGCAGCTACGTCAAGGACTTCAACGAGACCGAGCGCGTCGAGCGCGAGCGCCGGACGCGCGGCGTCACCTTCCGCGAGCTCGCGCATGGATACCTGGAGTGGCTGGAGAAGGTCCGTGGCGCCAAGCCCTCGACGATCCGCTCACATCAGTCCGACCTCGCCGAGCCGGGGACGCCGCACAAGCGCGGCACGGGCACAACCGCGGGACTCATCATGGCCGCGCTCGGCGATAAGCCGGCGGCGAAGGTCACCCCGGCCGACGTCGAGGCGCTCCTGCGGACGGTCGCGGCGACGGGCGTGTCGGCGCGCAGCGTGAACCGGGCGCGGGAGATCGTCTGTGCCGCGTTCAACTACGGCATGAAGCCAACGACG
>DATCFG010000065.1:0-51512 GCA_036509655.1 Solirubrobacteraceae bacterium
ATTGGGGAACAAAACCGACACAGCCGCTCAGGGCCGCCGGCCGGCCCCGCGGGGGACGCGGCCACCCTCGGCGCCGGCCTCCAGCGCGGGGCCGCCCGCGGAGGAGATGCCGAGCACGCGCATCGACTTCAGCCCGAGCGAGAGCTTCTCGCGTCCGTCGCTGGAGGAGACGTCCAGCCCGGAGAGGTCGCGCACGCGCTCGAGGCGGTAGTAGATCGTATGGCGGTGGGTGAACAGCCGCTGAGCGGTGCCAGCGACGTTGCCGTCGGCCTCGAGGAAGGTCTCGAGCGTGCGCATCAGGTCGGTCTCGTACTGCTCGTCGTAGGCGACCAGCGGCTCGACCGTTTCGGAGTAGAAGCGCTGCAGCTCGGCTGGGTTCTCGCTCATCGCGGAGAGCAACAGCCGGTAGGCGCCGGTCTGCTCGAAGGCGAGTGCGGGGCCGTCGGAGCCGCCCTGGGCGACGTTCGCCGCGAGCAGCGCCTCGCTGACGGCGCGTGGCAGGTCGGCTGGGTCCTCCGCGAGCCGGCTGCGGCCGAGCGCGAACGTGTAGCCGGCGAGCGCGGCCTCGAGCTCGCGCAGGACCGCCTCGGCGGCGCGCGCGGCCACGGGCTCCTCGCCGCCGGGCACCAGCAGCAGCACCTCGGCGCCGACCGTCCCGTCGCGTTCGGACAGCGCCGCGATCGAGCGGCTCACCACGGCGCGGGCGCCACGCTCGGCGACCGCGCGCACGCGTGCGCGCCAGCCCTCGTCGGTGGGCGCCTGCGGCAGCGCGCGCGCGACGATCACGCTCGCCCCGTCCGCGACCTCCAGCGACAGCTCCCGTGCCTGGGAGATCAGCTCCTCGCGCTCGGTCAGCTCGCGGCGCAGGAGCGCGCCGAGGAAGTCGGCCGCGGCCGTCTCGGAGACCCGCTCCGGCGCCCGCACCCGCTCGACCTCGGAGGCGATCATCGTCACGAGCAGCCGCTGCATCGATGCGCTCGGCGCGGTTTTCGCGCGCATGTGCAGCGTCCCGACGACCGCGTCGGCGACGCGCAGGGGGATGCTGCTCACGCCCTCCCCCTGGGAGAGCAGCGCGCGCTCCTCCGCCGGCGAGCGTGCCGCGACGGCGAGCGTCGCGCCCCAGGCGTCCGTCACCGCGAGGCTCGCCTCCAGCGCCTTGCCCGCCGCGCGCACCACTTCAGGCAGGCCGGCGCCGGATTCGACCGCCTCGGTGATCGCGTCGAGCGCCGCGAGGTCGGAGCCTGGGTCCTCTCCCATCGTGTCAGCCCCAGTAGTAGACGACGAGGAGCGCCGCGGCCACGCCGATGCCGACGAGCATCGCGAGCACGTACAACGACAGGACGCTCGCGGCCACCCGCTCCCACAGGCGCGAGTAGGAGGTCCAGGCCGGCACGAGGATCAGCCCGGCGTAGAGCGCCAGGCCGAAGACGCCAGCACAGACGACCGCGAGATCGTTGATGGTTGTCCGGCTCATCTCGGCGTCATTGTGACTCAAGCAGAGGTCACACGTGCGAAGGCCGCATCAATCGGCGTGGCGCAGATCGGCGCGGGCGCGCCGGCCGAGCTCCGCTCAGTCGCCAGGCCGGCGGCGGCCCGTTCGGCCCGGCCGAGACCGTTGGCGTGAGGGAACAGCCCGAGCACCGTCGGCCCCGAGCCGCTCACCAAGGCGATCTCCGCGCCCGCCTCGCGAGCCTGGGAGAGCGCGATGGAGATCTCCGGGCGGAGCGAGATCGCCGCCGGCGCCAGGTCGTTCTCCAGCAACTCGCTCGCCGCGGGCACCGACGCGCTCAGCTCGAGCGCCCGGCGCAGCGCGTGGCGACGGGTCTCGAGCGTCTCCACGGAGCGCGCGAGGCCCAGCCGATCGGCCTCCGCATAGACCGCGGCTGTCGACAGCCCGCCCGCCGCCGGCAGGACGAGCAGGCCAAACGAGGCCGGGTTGGGATCCGGGAGCGCCTCCAGCAGCTCGCCCGCGCCGCCGGCCAGCCAGCGCCCCGGCGCGATCTGCGCGGGCACATCGGCGCCGAGCACGGTGCCGAGCTCGCGCAGCAGCTGCTCGTCGCCGAGCCCCGATGCGTGGCGCGCCAGCCGCAGCGCGCCGGCTGCGTCCGCCGAGCCACCTCCCAGGCCAGCCGCCACGGGAATCCGCTTGACGATGCGCAGGCGCAGCGGCGGAGCGTCCCAGCCGGTGACAGCGCGGAAGGCCGCCAGCGCGCTCGACGCCAGGTTCTCCCCGGGCGCTCCGGGCACCCCAGGGCACACGACCTCGTCGTGCTCCACCCCCGCGGGGGCGCGTTCCAAGCTGAGCTCGTCGGCGAGCGAGATCGACTGCATGACTGTCACCAGCTCGTGCCTTCCGTCCCGCGCGCGAGTCGGCCCGAGGAACAGCCCGAGGTTGACCTTCGCGGGGGCCAGCGCCCGCGCGGGCAGCGCGGGGAGATCGGGACCGCTCATAACTCCAGCAACCGCCCGAGCGCGCGGAAGTCCTCGGGCGAGAGACGCTCGGCGCGCACGTCGGCGGGATGGCCGAGACGCTCCAGCGCGCTTCGCACGTCCTCGCGGGAGCGGGGTGAGAAAGAGCTGGGCGGGTCGGAGCTGGGCGGGCGGGATCTGGGTGGGAAGGATCCCGATCCCCGGCCAGAGAGCGCGAGCGAGCCGACGAGCGTCTTGCGCCGGTGTGCGAAGGCGCCGTTGACCAAGCCTCTTAGCTCACCGCTGGCCGCCGGTCCTCGCCGGGACATGCCTACTAGCACCGAGTCGACGTTCGGCACGGGGTGGAAGACCGTCCTTGGAATCGACCTCAGCACCCCCACCTCACAAGCGAGCTGCGCGAGCACCGACGGCACACCATACGTACCGTTTCCCGGCTTCGCGGCCAACCGCTCGCCGACCTCGCGCTGAGCCATCCCCACCCAACGATCGACGCCCGGCAGCTCCTCGATCGTCCTCAACAGCGCGCCGCCCGCAACCCCGTAGGGCAGGTTCGCGACGACCTTCGTCGGCGCGGGGCGCAACCCGGCGAGATCGATGCCCATCACATCGCCCCACCACACGGTCGCGTTCTCGCACTCCCCCACTGCATCTGCGAGCGCGTCCTCCAGACGCCGGTCGATCTCGATCACGTGCACGTATCCGACACGCTCCGCCAGGTACTCGCTCAGCACGCCCAACCCACCACCGATCTCGAGCACGACATCCGCCGAATCCAGCGCCGCCTCGCGCCCGATCACACCGAGGATGTTCGAGTCGATCAGGAAGTTCTGACCGAGCTCGCGGTTGGGGTGAATCCCGAACTGTCGCAGCCGGCGCAGACTCGGTTGCACGGGCTGCGCGGCGTCCGAGGTCGCGGTGCCCGCGCTCGCGGCGCGCGCACGGCCTGGTCGGGGCTCCTCCGCCACGAGCCCGCTCACCAGCCGAACACGCGCGCGGCGTTGCGCTCGACGGCGGCGCCGAGCTCCGCGACGGAGACCCCGCGCAGCGCGGCGAGGAAGGCGACGGTGTGGGCGACGAACGCCGGCTGGTTGCGCTCCTTGCGGACGGCCTGGGGAGTCAGGTAGGGGGCATCGGTCTCGACGAGCAGGCGATCCTCGGGGACGCCCCGCGCCGCCTCGGCGAGGTCGGCGGCGTTCTTGTAGGTGACGTTCCCGGCGAAGGAGATCGCATAGCCCCGCTCCAGACACTCCTCCAGGCGCGTGGGCATCGAAAAGCAGTGGATCACGACGCTGCACCCCTCGGCTTCGCCGGCGAGCTGGGCGAGCGTCGCGTCGTCGGCCGCGCGCGTGTGGATCACGAGCGGTTTCCCGGTCTCGCGCGCGAGCGCGATCTGCGCGGCGAACGCGCGCTCCTGGTCGGCGCGCGGGGCGGTGTCGCGGTAGAAGTCGAGGCCGGTCTCGCCGATCGCGACGCAGCGAGGGTGCGCGGCGAGCGCACGCAGTTCCGCGAGATCGGCGTCGTCGAAGCCCCGTGCCGCGTTCGGGTGCCAGCCGACGGCCGCGCGGACGTGTGGGAACGCCTCGGCCGCGGCGAGCGCCAGGCGCGAGGAGGCACCGTCGGTGCCGACCGTGAGCATCCTTGTGACGCCGACCGCTTCGGCGGCCGCGACCAGCTCGCTGTCGGGCGGCTCGCAGAGATGCAGGTGGGTGTGTGAGTCGATCATGGAAAGAACGACCTTTTTTGGGAGGCCGCCGCGCTCATGGGGTGCAGGAAGGCGAGTATCGCCAGCCAGATCGCGTTGCTCGGCTCGACGGACTGGTACACGGCTCACACCTCCTTCGGGAAGAGCGACTCGATCTTCTCCACGCGCTCGATCCGTCCCGCTCCGAGCGTCGCGCCCGCGAGCGATAAATCGAGAGCCCCCCCACCCGCGCCGAGCGCCTCGAGCAGCCGCTCTGAGCTCGCTGGCAGGTACGGCCAGAGCAGCACCGCCACGACGCGCAGCCCCTCGACGAGCGTCCCGAGCACGCGGTCGAGCTCGCCCGAGCGCGAGTCGTCCTTGGCGAGCTGCCACGGCGCCTGCTCCTCGACGTAACGGTTCAAGCGGCGCACCCGCTCCCAGATCTCCTCCAGCGCGAGCGTCAGCTCGGCACGGCCGATCAGCTCTTCGACGCGGGCGGTGAGACCGTCGAAGTCGGGCACGAGCACGGGGTCCACCTCGGTCCTCGAAACGACCCCGTCGCGGTAGCGGACGACCATCGCGAGCGTGCGGCTGGCGAGGTTGCCGAAGTCGTTCGCCAGCTCGCTCGCGTAGCGCTGCTCGAAGGCGGCGGTCGAGACCGAGCCGTCCTGACCGAAGGGCACGTCGCGGAGTAGGTAGAAGCGCAGCGCGTCGGCGCCGAAGCGCTCGATCACGGCGAACGGGTCGAGCACGTTGCCGAGCGACTTGCTCATCTTCTCGCCGTCCATCAGCAGATACCCGTGCACGAAGACGCGCTCGGGCAGCTCGAGGTCGGCCGCCATCAGCAAAGCCGGCCAGTAGATCGCGTGGAAGCGCAGGATGTCCTTCGCGATCACGTGATAGCTCGCCGGCCAGAACTCGTCCGTCAGATCCTCGCCGGGGCGCGCGTAGGAGAGCGCCGAGTAGTAGTTGAGCAGCGCGTCGAACCACACGTAGAAGACGTGCTCGGAGTTCCACGGCACGGGCACGCCCCAGCTGAGCTTGTGGCGCGAGAGCGGCACGTCGCGCAGGCCGGAGCGCAGGAACGAGAGCGCCTCGTTGTAACGCGTGCGCGGCGCGACGAAGTCCTCGCGCTCGGCGTACAGCCGTTCGAGCGGCTCCTGGAAGGCGGAGAGCTTGAAGAAGTAGCTGTCCTCCTGCTCGCGCGTGAGCTCGACGTGGTGGATCGGGCAGCGGTTACCCTCGTCGACTTCGTTCTCCGCCTTGAAGTCGGCGCAGCGCGGGCAGTAGGAACCCTCGTATGTGCCCTCGTACACGTACCCGTTCTCCCTCACGCGCGTGAGCACCTCCTGGACCTTCGCCATGTGCTCGGGGTCGGTCGTGCGGATGAAGAAATCGTTCGCCGCGCCGAGCTGCGGCACGAGCGCCTTGAAGCGCTCGGCGTTCTTGTCGGCCAGCTCCTGCGGCTCGATGCCGAGCGCGTGGGCGGCGTCGGCGACCGGCTCGCCGTGCTCGTCGGTGCCCGTCAGGAAGAACACGTCCTCGCCGCGCTGGCGGTGATGGCGTGCGATCGCGTCGACGGCGATCGTCGTATACGCGTGCCCCAGGTGGGGGGCCGCGTTGACGTAGTAGATCGGGGTGGTGACGTAGTAGGACACTTTCGTCCCCAGGCTACTGGCGGAGTGCGATGGGAGGCGCGATCCGGTTAGGAGGTAATCTCTGCAGATGACCCAGAGCGACCGGCTGATCCACGAGAAGGACCGCTGCAAGGTCTGCGGTGGAGCGGGCTGGACGTGGTGGACCAAGGACGTACCGCCGCCGGACACCGGCAAGTGGATCGTCTGCCGCGAGTGCATCGGCACCGGGCGAATCGACCACACGGGTCGCAAGCGCCAGAAGCCCGCCGAGGCGCCTGACGCCTGAGACTACTCGCGCTGCTCGTCGCCGCGGGCGAGCGAGCTTCGTTCGTCAGCTGCCGTCGGCGGCAGAATCGTCCATCAGCCGCCGGTAGAGCTCGTTCGCGCTCGCGCCGGTCAACTTCGCCACGACCTTCGCGGCCGGGCGGGCGCGGGCGCCGGCTCCAACCAATTCCCGCAGCGCGTCGACCGCGTCGTCGCCGCGTGGGTCGGCGACATCGCCCGGCGCCGACCCAGCGGGGCGGGCGGGGCGGGCGGGACTCAATACCAGCACCACCTCGCCACGAGGAGCGCTCTCTGCGTAATGCTCGGCGAGCTCCGCGGCGCTCCCGCGGCGGACTTCCTCGTGCAGCTTCGTCAGCTCACGGCACACCGCCAGCGGACGGTCGGGGTCGCGCTCGGCCAGCTGCGCGAGCGTGGCCGCGAGACGCCGCGGCGACTCGAACGCAACGAGCGTCTCCTCGGCTCGCTCGAGCAGACGCCCACGCTCGGCGGCCTTGCGCGGAAGGAACCCGACGAAACGCCAGCGCTCGGCCGGCAAGCCAGAGGCGACGATCGCGGTCGACACTGAGCTCGGCCCCGGCAGCACCTCGACCTCGAAGCCCGCCTCGATGCACGCGCGCACGAGTGCGAAGCCGGGGTCGGAGACCAGGGGCATGCCGGCGTCGGACACGAGCGCGACCACGGCTCCGGCCCGGATGCGCTCCACGAGCTCCGTCGCGCGCGCGCGTTCGTTGTGCTCGTGGTAGCTCAGCAGCTTCGCCGCGATCCCGTGCCGCTCTAGCAGCACCCGCGTGTGCCGCGTATCCTCGCAGGCGACCACGTCCGCCTCGCGCAACCTTGCGAGCACGCGTAGCGTCACGTCCTCGAGGTTGCCGATCGGGGTGGGACAGACGACGAGCCGCCCGACTGACGCACCCGCAGAGGTCATCCGGCAAATATAGGGTGCCCCCATGCCTTCCGACGACGAGCAGCCCCCGCAGTACACCCGCTACCGAGCGGGCCGGCGACTGCTGGGACGCCGCGAAGGGGACCTGCAGTCACCGGTGTCCGCGCCAGGCTCCGGGCCACGGGTGCCACGGTCCCCGGCCTCGCCGCGAGATCCGGCGGGAAGCGGAGGAGGAAGCCGGGGAGGAGGAGGGCGACGGGGAAGAGGACGGGCAGCGCAAGGCATCGGCGCACCAGGGAGCGAGAAGTGGCGCCGCTGGAGGAGGCCGAAGCGGATCCTCCTCACGCTGCTCGCGCTCATCGCCTGCTGGCTCGTGCTCTCGCTCCTGCTGTTCCTCGTCAGCTCGCACTTCGAGCGCACGTCCCTGCCGCCGAACGTCGCCGGCGTGCTCGACCCGTCCGGCGACCCATTGACGTCGGCGAACAACATCCTCGTGCTCGGATCCGACCGGCGCCAGAAGGACTCGAAGGAACCGGGCGCCGAAACGACGGGGCCGGGCCGCTCGGACACGATCATGTTGATCCGCACCGGCGGCGGGCATGGGGCGCGACTGTCGATCCCGCGCGACACCGTCGTCGAGATCCCCGGGCATGGGTTGGAGAAGGTCAACGCCGCTCACGAGTACGGCGGACCGGCGGAGTCGGTGGCGGTGATCAAGAACTGGCTCGGCGTCCCGATCAACCACGTCGTCGAAGTCAACTTCGAAAACTTCCCGGAGCTGATCGACGCGATGGGCGGCATCACCTACACCGGCGGCTGCATCGTCTCCAAGCTCGACGGCGGCGCGGCCGACGGCGGCTTCACGCTGCGCCTGAGCTCTGGCACCCACCACATCGACGGCGAGCAGGCGCTCGCGCTGGCGCGCACGCGTGAGAACCTCTGCGCCTCGAACGAGACCGACATCCAGCGCGAGGAACACCAGCAGGCGCTCTTCAACGACATGAAGTCCCAGCTGCTGTCCCCGTCGAGCTTCTTCCGTCTACCCCTGATCGCCTGGAACGCTCCGCCGGCGATCATCTCGGACATGAGCGGCCCGGAACTGCTCGCGATGTTCGCCTCGCTCGCCGTAACGGGAACCCCGCCCACCCACGTACTGAAGCCGACCGGTCAGACAACCCTGCCCAGCGGCGAAGAAGGTCTGACGATCTCAGAAGTTGCGCGCCGCGCGGACGTCGCGCGGTTCATGGCGGGGTGATTCCGGGTCCCGGATCAGGCCTTCGCCGCAGCTGGCTTGGCGTCCTTCGACTTCTTTGCGTCCTTCGCCCCGTCGCTCTTCTTCGCGTCCGTCTTGGTCGAGGAGCTCTCCGAAGACTTGGAGTCCGAGGAGGAAGAATCAGAGGACCCGGAGTCGCCCTTGACGGTCGAGCCCTCTGCGTTGGCCGCGTTCTCACGCTGGCGCTTGCGCGTGCCGTAGTCCGTGTTGTAGAAGCCCTTCCCCTTGAAATGCACCGCGGGCGCGTGCAGCACGCGCTGGACCTCCACCCCGGTCTCGGGGTCGTGGGTCAGCGTGTCGTCGCTGAAGGACTGCTGAAGTTCGAACGTCGTCCCGTCGGGGCGCCGGTACTCGTAGATGGGCATCCCGCCTGATTATAAGAGGCGTCAGTAACCGACTGTTCGGCCGAGGGCCTCCCAGTGACCGACTGTTCGGCCGAGGGCCTCCTAATGACCGATTGTTCGGCCGAGGGCCTCCTAATCGGCCAGCAGCGCGCGCACAGAGATGATGCCGGCGCGGACCGTCGCGGCGAAGTCGCGCTCGGGCTCCGCGAGCATCCGCAATGCGAAGCCGTCGCCGAGCGAGAACAGGATCTCCGCGATCGCCTCGGGCTCGGCGTGCAACCTCAGCACGCCTTCGCGTTGGGCCGAGGCGAGCATCCCGGCGACCTGGTCGCGCGTGCGACGCATCAGGCGTGCGTACTCGACGGCGATCTCCTCGTTCCGGCGCGAGAGCGTGAACAGCTCGAACACCAACGTCACGAAGTCGGGGTCCTCACGCACCGTCTCCTGCAGGTTCCGCGCCATCAGCGCGATGAAGTCGTCCGCCGTCTGCGCACCGGCAAGCTGGGCCTCGAGGACCTCCATCCGCAGCTCGCAGTCGCGGCGCACCGCCTCGACGAGCAGCTGCTCCTTGGTGGCGAAGTAGTAGTGCAGCAATCCCCGCGAGACGCCGGCCTTGCGCGCGACGTACTCGAAGGTCGAGGCCGCGACGCCGCGCTTGGCGACGCTGCGGCGCATCGCCTCGACGATCCGCTGCGCCTTCTCCCCCGACAGCGACCTCACGCCCGGCGCCCCCTCTGGTGGGGCCGCCGGGGCCACATCCAGGACATCCGTTTCCGTGGTGTCGATCTTCACTGCGTCATCCTCCATGGCGACCGCCTGCCCACGGCGATCGCCTTCCTCCGAGATGATCCGGTCTAGGCGGCCGGGGTCGCGACCGGCGCGGGCTCCGCCGGGGCGGTCGTCGAGCTGTAGTCGAACTCCTCCTCGGCGCCGAACATCATGTCGAGCACCTTCGAGCGCAGATCCTCGCTCAGCACCAGCGCGAGCGTCGCCGCGAGCGTCAACAACAGCAGCGCGCGCCCCAGGCCACCCTTGCGCCGGCGCGCCTTCTTCGGGCTCTCGTTCAGCGCCTCCGAGGCCTGCTTCAGCGCCTTCGCCGCCTCTCGCAGTTCGCGCTGCAGCTTCTTGTCCTCGAAGATCGCCTTGCTCGCGGGCTTGCCGTTGCTCATGCGCCCGTACGCGCCGCGCGCCGCGCCGTACGCGGCGAGCAGGTTGCCGCGCAGATCCTCGTCCTCGATCAGACGTTGTATGTACCGGTTGCGCTGCGCCTTCCGCGCCGCCTCGCCGGCCTTCCCGATGCTGTCCTTTGCCGCCATGCTGGCCACCGCCTCTACCGAAAGATTTTTGCTGGGTTCGACCCAATATACCCTCCTTCGGATCTCCGAATCGAGGCTCGGCCGCCGCACGTGAGAATCTAGACCCGATGCCGACCTTCCAGGCGACTGTCACCGTGCTCGGCCTGCTCCTGATCGTCGGCGCGCTCGCCTCCGGCCTCGCGCAGCGCTCGTTCCTCTCGCTGACCGCGCTGTTCGTGCTCGCCGGCTTTGCGCTCGGTCCGGGTGGCTTGGGCAAGATCGACTTCAGCGCGCACTCCGGCTTCGTCGAGGATCTCGCGTTCGCCGCCCTGATCGTGATCCTGTTCCGCGACGGCCTCGAGGTCGAGGGCGAGATGCTCAAACGCGAGTGGCACCTGCCCGCGCGCAAGCTCGTGGTGGCGATGCCGATCACCGCCGCGATCGTCGCCGGCACAGCGCACCTGCTGTTCGGGCTCACCTGGACCGAGTCGTTCCTGCTCGGCGCTTTGCTCTCGCCGACCGATCCCGTGCTCACCTCGAGCATCGTCACGAACGCGCGCGTGCCGCGCCTGATCCGCCATTCGCTGAACCTCGAGTCGGGCCTCAACGACGGCCTCGCGCTGCCGGCGGTATTGGCGCTACTGGCAGCGCTCTCCGCCAGTTCGGGGAGCTTCGTGTGGTGGCGCTTCGTGCTCCAGGACCTCGGCCTCGGGCTGCTCTACGGGCTCGCCTGCGGCTGGCTCGCCTCGCTTTTGATGCCGCGCGCGCAGAATCGCCCGCTGGAGCACTCGATCCCGGCCCACCAGAAGTCGCTGTTCGCGCTCGGCGTCGCGTTCGCCACCTACGGGCTCACAGTGCTCTCGCCCGAAGGCAACGGCTTCATCGCCGTGTTCGTCGCCGCGATCGTGCTGGGCATCCGCCGCCCCGACCTGCGCCTGCACTTCGAGCGCCGCGCCGACGAGCTCGTCGAGATCGTCAAGCTCGGCATCTTCTTCGTCTTCGGCTCGCTGCTCACATTGCACGCGCTCACGCGCGAGGGCTGGCCGTCGCTCGCGTTCGTCGCGGTCGTCTTCCTGCTCGCGCGCCCGCTCGCGGTGTGGGTCGCGCTGCTCGGCAGCACCACCGATCGCGCCACACGCCTGTTCATGGGCTGGTTCGGGCCGAAGGGCGTCGCGACGATGACCTTCGCGCTGCTCGTCCTCGACCAGAACATCGCCTCCGGCCCGCGCATCTTCGACCTGACGGCGCTCGTCGTGTTCTGCTCGATCATCGTCCACGGACTCACCGACACGCCCGGCGCCAACTGGATCGCCCGCCATGCGGAGCGGCACGGTCAGTAGTGCAGCGCCGCCTGCTCCTGCGCGGAGGGGAACGCCCACGCCGCGCGTGAGCGACGCTCCTGGCGGAACACCAGCCGCAGCTGCTGCGGCGGGCGCAGTTCGGCCTCGCTCGGCCGGAAGGTCGAGCAGGGCTCGTCGAGATCCAGCGCGCAGAGCAGGTTCGCGTGAAAGAAGCAGTCCTCGCAAGTCACCTTCCGTGCCGCGCGCTTCGTCTGGCGTCTGCTCTGCTTGCTCGGCACTAGCTCCCCTTCGCTTTGCGGCTCTTTCGTGGACGGCCGGACGGACCGGCCGAGCCATCAAAGCACTGCGCGCGCCCCCGCTCAAGAGGTCGCGGAGGACCTTCCCGCAAATCGCAGACAAAACAATTTCTACCCCCCTCGCCCGCCCACTAGTCACCATCCCGTGACCCCTTGGCGGTTTTCCGCGCACTTTCCGGAGATCCCGGCCATGCCTGTCATCTCGGGCCCTTTCCGTAGACCAAGCCAGGGCGCGTCATCATCTGTCGCGATGCGCATCCTCGTCACCGGCGCCTCCGGCTTCGCCGGCTCGCTCCTCGTCCCGCGCCTGCTCTGCGCCGGACACGACGTCCGCGCACTCGGGCGCGACCCCGCGCGCGTCTCCGCGGCGCTGGCGACGAGCGCGACGTACTCGGCGTCGTCTTCGTCTTCGTCGTCATCGGCGTCATCGGCCACCGCTCGGGACGACGCCGCCGAGCTCAGCACCGAGGTCGAGATCCTTCGTGGCGACGCACTCACCGGCGTTGGGCTCGCCGCCGCGCTCGCCGGGGTCGATGTCGCCTATTACCTGATTCACTCGATGGAGCGCCCCGCCGGCGACTCCGTCCCGTTCGACGAGCGCGACCGGATCGCGGCGCGCAACTTCGCCGACGCAGCCGCCCACGCGGGGGTCGCGCGAATCGTCTACCTCGGCGGGCTGCTCCCGCGCAAGGGCGCCGCCTCGCGTCACCTCGCCAGTCGCGACGAGGTCGAGTGCATCCTCCTCGCCGCCGTCCCCGACTCGCTCGCCCTGCGCGCCTCGATCGTGATCGGCGCGCGCTCGCGCTCGTTTCGCTTCCTCGTCCACCTCGTCGAGCGCCTCCCGGTACTCACCCTGCCCGCCTGGCGCTCCTTCCGCACGGCGCCGATCGACGAGCGCGACGTCGTCGAGATGCTCGCCGCGGCGGCGACCCTCCCCGCGGTCCTTGCCGACCGCTCGGCCGTCGCCGGTCGCTCACAGATCGCCGGTCGCGGGCCTATTACCGGTCGCTCGTCTACCACAGAACACGCACCTAGCGCGGAACGCTCGTTCGATATTGGCGGACCCGACGTGCTCACCTACGGAGAGATGATCTCCCGGATCGCCGAGCTGATGCTCGTGCGGCGTCCGGTGCTCGGCTTCGGCATCAACGTCACACCGGTCGCGGCGCGCGTAGCGGCGGCGATCGCATCGGAGGATCCCGATCTGATTCTTCCGCTCATGGAGAGCCTCCACGGCGACCTGTTGCCACGCGATTCCACTACCGCCGAGCTGTTCGACGTGCGCCTGCACTCCTTCGACGCCGCGGTAGAACACGCGCTGCGCGCGTGGGAGGAATCCGAGCCGCTGTCCGCGCGGTGAGCTCTCCACCCACTCCACCGAACGCGCGCCAGCTACCGTTCCCCCTCTTCCGATGAGCCTCGTCACCGCCTCGATCGACCTCGCCGCCACGCCCGCGGATGTGTGGAAGATGGTCATGGACCCAGATCGCCTGGGCGAATGGGTCACGGTTCACCGCAAGTTGAACCACGCCGACGACGGGCCGCCGCGCGTGGGCTACCGGATGGACCAGCAGCTCCATCTGCGCGGAGTCAGCCTCGACATTCACTGGAAGCTCATCGAGTGCCACCCCGGCGAGCTGGCCGTATGGGAGGGGCGCGGGCCGGCGCGTTCGCGCGCTCGTACGGAGTACGTCCTGCGCCCCACCCCAGGCGGAGGCACCCACTTCGACTACCACAACGAGTTCCACGCGCCGCTCGGGCCGATCGGCGCAATCGTCAGTCGTGCGCTCATCGGCGGAATACCCGAGCGCGAGGCAAACCGCACGCTCGAGCAGCTGCGCGCCCACCTCGATCGCTGATCCTCCGACCAACGTTTCTCAGGGCGCGGACCGCTTGTCCATGCGTTTCCAGAGAGGACCCAAGACGGTGACCGTGGGGTTTCCCCTCGAGACAGCACGACCCGTGGCAGAGTTTCCGCAGAAAGATCGTGTAGGGTAATATCCGATAGCTATAAGTAATGTGGGCTTAGCTCACATTTACATCAATCAAGAGGATGTCATCGTGACCGACTTTCTTGACGTAAAGCGCGGAGAGATCACCGAGCGCCTGAAGGAGCTGGCCCCACTGGTCGACGAGTACCGTCGCCTCGAGGCCGCCGCGACAGCGCTCGCGGGCGTGGGCACCGCGCCTGGAGCGGCGAGCGCCACCGCAACCACCACCGCCCGCCGCCGTGGACCGGGACGCCCCCGCGGGTCCGGCAAAAAAGCGGCCTCGGCTGCTGCCCCGGCTGCGACTGCGGCCGGTGCCGCGACTCCCACGGCGGGTCGCAAAAAAGTTGGTCGTCCGCGCGGGTCCGGCAAAAAAGTCGGTCGTCCCGCCGGCACGGGGAAAAAAGTCGGTCGTCCTCCGGGCACTGGCAAAAAAGTTGGTCGCCCGCCCGGCTCGGGTAAAAAAGTTGGCCGCCCCGCCGCGAAAAAAGTAGGCCGCCCCGCCGGGTCCGGCAAAGTGGGTCGTCCTCCGGGGCGCCCCGCGGGTCGCGTCGGACGGCGCAAAGGCAGTGGCACGCGTGCCGCCCAGGCCGTCACGTTCGTCCAGGGCCAGCCCGGCATCACGATCCCCGAGCTCGCCGCGAAGATGGGCATCAAGCAGAACTACCTCTACCGCGTCCTTCCCGGCTTGGAGCAAGAAGGAAAACTGGAGAAGAAAGGTCGCGGCTGGCACCCTAAGTCCTAGTCTCGTCGTCCCTGGCGTTGTCCTCGGTCGCTCGCGTGCTAGCGCACGCCACGCTCCCTGCGTCCTAGCCAGGAACGACGATCCGTCGGACTTCCACTTCGACGGACGCGCAACACACAGATACGAAAAGGGCGCGGCAGGGATGCCGCGCCCTTTCGTCTTGCTGTCGACGTAACAGTCAGTCCGGGGGAGCGACCGGGGCTGGAAGCGGGCAGGTCGACGGCCGTCCGGGCCACGACCCCTTCGACGGGACCGGGGACCCGAGCTAAAGCGGTGGTACCTGGTTGTTGACCTGCGTTCCGTGGTAGAGATGGTCCTGGTCCCTGCAGGCAGCCGGGAAGAAAAATTGGACGCTGTCGCTGCGGACGCCGTTGTAGCTTGCGAAAACCTGATGGTCCGAAGTCCTCGTTCGGGCACCACGCGCTCGCAAAGCCCTGATTAACCGTGCCCTCGCCTAACGCCTCGGTCCGAACCCGCCGATCCGTGCCTCTCCTCGGATTGCCTCGGCGTTTGCAAGATAGGCGTCCCCCGACGATCTGGCAGTAGGATGCCCGGCGAGTGGTTCAGGAGACCGTCATCGAGGGATCTGGTCAGCTGGTGGGGATCGGCGCCGAGGCCCCGCGATGACGATTGCCGTCTTGGCTGAGATCGGCTTCCTCACGATGCTCGCGGTTGTGTTGGCCTTGGCGGGGGCGGCGAAGGTCCGGCGCCCCGAGCCGACGAGGCGTGCGCTCGTGGCGCTGGGAGCGCCCGCGACGGCTGGGCTGACCCGCGTGTTGGCGGCGGCCGAGCTGGGGATCGCCGCGTTGGTGCTTGTCCTGCCAGCCGGTGTCTCGGGTGTCATTCTCGCCGGTTTCTTCGCGTGCTTGACCCTCGTGGCCGGGCTGCTCGCACGTAAGGGTTACGACGCGGGCTGCGGCTGTTTCGGGGAGGGACAAGAGCAACCGCCGGGCCGCGCGCACGTCGTCGTGAACCTGGCGGCTGCGGTCGGCGCCGGCTTGGTGGCGCTCCAGTCACCGCCAAGCCTGGTCGCGTTGGCTCGAGCCCGGCCCGGCGAGGCGGTCGTCGTGCTGGCGGCGGCGTGTGTTGGCACCATGGTCTGGAGGCTTGGGTTCGCGGGCCGCGCCGCTCCGGCGGTCGCTCCGGTGAGCGAGCGTCTCGTGAGCGCGTCGGCGATCTTTCTCGAGGAGCACATCTCGCGCCGCTCGGCGCTGGTGAGGATCGCAGTGGCGGGCTCGGCGTTCGCCATCGCGCCGCTGCGCTACCTGCTCTACCCCGGCTCTGCGCTCGCCGTGATCGTTCCGTCGAGCTGCGCCGGCGGGGAGTGCACCGACGGCTACACCGCGTTCTGCTGTGAGATCAATGGAGGTCTCAACCGGTGTCCGTCGGGGACGTTTCCCGGGGGCTGGTGGATGTGCACCGACTACCGTGGTCGCCAGCTGTGCGCGAGTGAGGGCGTGCGCTACTACGTGGACTGCAACGCCCTTCCCGGCCGCGGGTTCCCCGGCGGATGCGTTTGCGCGAACAACAGCTGCGAGCACCGCCGTGTGAACTGCAACATCTTCCGCTACGGGCAGTGCAACACCCACATCGCGGGCACTACCGCGGTCGTCTGCCGGATGGTCACCTGCCAGAACCCCGGTTCGATACCGGCGCTCAACTGCAGCTCCTCGGTCGCCGTCGACGACGCCGTGTGCGCTCACGAGGCTCCCTGTCTGCAGGCGCCCGCACTCGAGCTGACCGGCGCCGGAGGCGTCTAAACGATCGTGGCCATGAATCGCCTGACAGCTCACCGGTTGATGCTTCCGGCGCTCGCGGCCGTGGGCGCCGCACTCGCGCTCACCACGGTCCTGATCGCGCACGCGGCGGCCAGCAGCCCGGTGACGCGCCCGCCCACGCGTGCCCCGGCTGCGCTTGCAGTCCGCTACCGGCCGATCGGCTGCGTACGCACAGGACCCGCTGTCGCCTACGGCCACGGGCCACGACGCAAAGAGGTCGCGCTCAGCTTCGACGACGGCCCTTTTCCGCTGACGCCGAGCTTCGTGCGGATGCTCAGGGCCAACCGGGCGGTTGCGACCTTCTTCATGATCGGCGAGCAAGTCACCGGCCGCTACCAAGCCGCGCTGCAAGAAGAGCTCCGCAACGGAGACGCGCTCGGCGACCACACCTACACCCACCCCGATCTCGTCACCGCCGGCGGGGTGCAGAGCCAGCTGCAGCGCACGATCGGAGCGATCCGCGGCCTATCCGGATACACCCCGTGTGTGTTTCGCCCGCCCTACGGCGACTACGACAGCTCGGTGGTGCAAACCGCCGCCTCGCTCGGCCTCGCGACGATCATGTGGGAAGTAGACCCCAGCGACTACACGCTTCCCGGCGTCAGCGCGATCGAGCAGCGCGTGCTCGCACAGGTCCGGCCGGGCTCGATCGTGCTCTCCCACGACGGTGGCGGTCCCCGCGAACAGACGCTGGCCGCCTATCCCGACATCATCCGGACCCTCCGCGCCCGGGGTTACCGGTTCGTCACCGTCCCCGAACTGCTCGGCTTCCACACGATCTACCGCAAGTGCGTCCGCGACTGCGAAAACGCGGCCATCACCGGCCGGCCACCGCCCGGGTCGATCATCAAGCCCGGGTGAAACCGGACCGCACCCGATCGACCGGCCCAGCCAGGAGTCTCCGTTCGCCTCCTCTTCAGGACGCAGATCAGCGACTTCGGGCCGAACGGTCCGCCGGCGGTTCTCACACGAGGATCGCCGTGACCGCGAGCAGGGCGAGAACCTCGGCGGCGATGAGCGCCTCTTGGGCGCCCCGCTCGCGCGCGAGCAGTCGGCGGTGGAGCGCCATCAGCGACTCCGGATCGCGCGCGAGCCGTGTGGGCAGCAGTGTCATCGCCTTGGTCGCGCCGAAGACGGCGCCGATCGCCGCTCCCGCCCACATGCTTCCGCTGAGCAGCTCGATTGCGAACGTCGCGTAGATCGCGGCACATGCGACGAGGGTGATGAACCCGAGTCCGAGCTGTGCGCCAAACCCGAACCCGTACACCCAGCCGCGGTAGCGCGCCATCCAGTCCTCGTTAACCTGCCTCTTTATCCGCGGCATCCGCCGGCGCAGCGGCGTCCCATCTATGGTCAGCGCCGCCAGGAGCACCGCGAGGACGACAGGCGCGCGCCACTCCGACCCCGGCAGCAACGAGCCCGCCGCTCCAAGCACCGTCCCGCCGAGCGCGCCGGCGGCGACGGCCCCGATCGCGAACGCCGTCACCGTCACACGCCAGGAGGACCGACGGGCACGCTCAGCGATCGGGGTCAGGCTCGCGAGCATCGACTGCCCGCACGGCGACCATGCGGCACGGACGGCCCCGTGGATCGCGACGACACAGCCGACCAGCACGAACCAGAACTCACTCACAGTCTTCCTCCTCGGGCGCCCGACGGGACGGTGGAAACTCGGATGACCGGGCGCGACCCCGGCCTCGGGATTCAGGCTACACGCTCGCCACATCCACAGCCGCGTGTACTACTCTCCGCACGCATGAGACCGGGACGCGCAGCAGTCATCGCGGCCTTTGCGGTCGTGCTTTGCGTCGCCGCCCCGCCCGAGGCCCTCGGGCGCGCAAACACGCACAAACACGCGCACGCGCCAGCTCCCCCCACCGCACTCGACGCCCGCGTGACGGGCACGTTTGAGATGCTCGCGCGCGTCACCACCGCAAAGAACGTGCGCGGTGAGCACGTCGGTCAGTCGCTGAAACGGCGCTGGCTCATCTCCCCGCAGTCATGCGCAGGGAACGTCTGCCAAGCGCTCGACCTGGATCGCGAACGCAGCGCCGGCATCGACGAATCGCTCGCGCTGCATCGTGTGGCCGCCGGCACATACACGGGTAGCGGCAGCTTCTACGTCGCACTGCGCTGCAAACACAAGACCTACCCGCACGGCAGTCGGGCTCCCTACCGCATCACACTCACCGTCAGTAGCGCCGTGAGCGTGCAGGGGATCACGTTCGCTCGAGCGATCATCGCCACCTACCACAACCCCAAGCGCTCTGACTCGACTCCGTGTGTGCTTGGGAAAAGCCACGACGCGGCGCGCTACACCGGCACCGCGACATCCGCGATCCCTTCCCCCCCGGTCGCGTCGTTCTCGACGCAACTGGACGGTGCAACAGACAGCGCCTCCTTCACGGACACCTCCACCCCAGCTACGGGTGGAGCGCAGATCGTCTCGACGCAGTGGAGCTTCGGAGATCCCGCCTCCGGCGCAGGCGACAGCTCAACCGAAGCCGCACCATCGCATCAATTCTCCGCGCCCGGCGTCTACACGGTCACACTCACCGTCACCGACGCGAACGGCTTGTCCTCGACGACCACACAGCCCGTCACCGCGCCCGGTCCGCCGACGGCCGCGTTTACCGCTACGCGTAACGGCCCAACAACGACCTTCTCTTTCGCCGACCAGTCCCGCCTTGGGATCGGCGCAGTGCCGATCACGAGCTGGAGCTGGCAGTTCGGCGATCCCGGCTCGGGCCCAGCTGACCAGTCGACGCTGCAGGATCCCACTCACGAATTCAGTCAGCCCGGGGTCTACCAGGTGACGCTCACGATCACAGACGCAGACGGACGACAATCCACAAGCACCCAACAGATCATCGTCTCCGGACCGCCCCACGCGGCCTTCACCGCCACAGAGCAGGGCATCACGGCAACCTTCACCTTCAAGGACGAATCCACAGCCGGCGTGGACGGACCCGCGATCGTGGGCTGGGCCTGGAACTTCGGGGACCCCAGCTCAGATGCCAGTGTCGAGTTCAACCGCCAGCGCGCTCGCCTTGCGCCGGAATGGGGGCGTGTCGCCGATTCGAGCCGGCCGGTCGGCCACTTCCCTATCGCGGAGCCTGCCGCCCAACCGGCCCAGATCCTGCGAGGATCAGCGCGGTGACCGTCGCCGAGCTTTGGCGGCGCGGCCAGGTGGGCTGGCCGCGCAGCTTTCCCATCGCGCAGTTCCCGAACCCGCCGCTGCTCCTCGCGTTCGCGGGGTGGGGACTCGCCGCCGTGGCCGACGACACAGCACACGACGTCGGCCACGCGGTCTTCACCATCGGCCTCGGCGTGTGGGCATGGGAGGAGGCGGTAGGCGGGGTCAACTGGTTCCGTCGTCTCGTCGGGGCGGGAGCGCTTGTCTGGATCGTCGCCCGCCTGGCAAGCGAGCTATGAGGGCCGCCGACCGAGCTTGAGACTCCTGCAACCGAATCCGCGCGTCGGCCGACGGGGTTTGCACTTGGCTTTGGCATCGACATGGGCTTTGACCGCCGGTACCGCGAGCCTGTGCTCTGGGACTGTGGGTAGGCTCTGTGGGTGGCGAGTGGCTTGGTTGAGCGTGTCGATGGGTGGGCGGGTCAGGGGATCGAGGTCGCGATCGGTGGGCATCATCGTCGCCGGCTACAGCGTGTTGGCCGAATCGATCAGTTGGCTCCGCCGGACAGTCCATCGCTGTGGGCTGCCGGCGATCCGCCGCCACGCACGGGGTGCGCGCTTGACGTGTTGGTTGACGGTGGGGAGGCGCTGCCGCGCATCGCCGAGGCGCTTGCCGGTGCCCGCTCGCATGTGCATATCGCCGGGTGGCACATCACCCCTGATTTTGGGCTGACGCGCGACGATCGGGCGTCTCGGCTGCGCGATCTGCTTGGTGAGCTGGCCGAGCGAGTCGAGGTCAGGGTGCTGTTGTGGGGAGGAGCGCCGTTGCCGGTCTTCACGCCAGCTCGTTCGGCCGTGCGCCGCGTGCGCGAGGAGCTCACCCGCGGCACGCACGTGCAGTGCGCGCTTGATTTCCACGAGCGCCCGATGCATTGTCACCACGAGAAGCTGGTGATCGTGGACGGCGAGGTCGCGTTCGTTGGCGGTATCGACCTGACCTCTCTCGGCGGCGATCGTTTTGACAGCAGTGATCATTTGATGCGCGGCCGTCTGGGATGGCACGATGCCTCCAGCCGGGTGCGCGGCCCAGCGGTCGCCGATGTCGCGGCGCACTTCGCGGCCCGTTGGCGCACGGTAACCGGCGAGCATGTCGAGGACACGCCGCCGCCGGCCGCCGCCGGCGACGTGGAGCTACAGGTGGTGCGGACCGTCCCTGAGAAGATCTATGACTTCTTGCCCGGAGGTGACTTTCGCATCTTGGAGTCCTATACCCGCGCGCTGCGGTCGGCTCGTAAGTTCGTCTATCTCGAGAGCCAGTTTCTTTGGTCGGCACAGGTAGTTGAGATCCTCGCCAATAAGCTTCGCGAACCGCCGAGCGAGGACTTTCGCGTGGTCGTGATGCTGCCCGCAAAGCCGAACAATGGCGCGGACACGACCCGGGGCCAGCTGGGAGTCTTGGCTGGCGCCGACGATGGCGCCGCTCGCTTTCTTGCTACGACGATCTCAGCGCGCAGCGGGGGACTCACCGGCCCGCTGTACGTTCACGCCAAGATCGGGATCGTCGACGACGCTTGGCTGACGGTTGGGTCGGCCAACCTCAACGAGCACTCGTTCTTCAACGACACCGAGATGAACGTCGTGACGTGCGATCCCACCATTGCTCGCGAGACGCGGCTGCGGCTGTGGGCCGAGCATCTGGAGCGCTCGGTCGAGGAGGTGTCCGGCGAGCCGGTCCGGGTCATCGACGAATTGTGGCGCCCGATCGCCGGCGAGCAGCTCGATCGCCGAAAGCGAGGCGAGCCCCTAACCCATCACCTCCAGGAGCTCCCCGGCGTCTCGCGCCGCTCGATGGGACTCCTTGGACCCCTTGACAGCCTGCTTGTCGACGGCTGAATCTGGCACCGCCGCCGCGGCCGCCGCCTGTAAACCGAGAATGCCGAGTGCGGGCCGTCAGCTGCAGCTATCGCCCGTCGTCACCGCGGTCGTGTCCTCGCTCAAGTAAGGCTGGACCTACAATCGCCCCCCTCGGCGATAGCCGAACCCGCCTCTGGTGAACAGGATCACGAGCACGACGATCAACAGGACAAACAGCAGCGGACTGACGGCGATTCCGCCGAAGATGGCGGCAAGCACAAGGATGATGATGAGCAGCTCGAGTAGTCCCATAACCTCAGCATACCTGCTCACGGCGACGGCAGCTCAAGTCGACTTCGACGCAGGAACTCGCTCATCGCGACCGCGGTCGCGGGAATAGAGCCCCATACCTCATCAGGATCGGCCTTGACATCAACCAGGGCGCTGAATACCACGATCGCCACCCCCGGCCATTCCAGACACGCTCCCGTATCACGCCGATGGGAGCCCGCCCATCGGCCACCGTTCGCCAGGCAGCGCTCCCGCCCGAACCAAGGCGACCCAGACCCCCATCCGCTCGCCCCTCGTCCAACTCAGCTGTGTCGGAGTCGATTGTCGACGCGCTCGCTGTCCCTGGGAATGCGGTCGTGACCGGTACCGCAACCGAGCTTCAGTCTGATCAAGAACGTCTGCTGCCGCCCGCGGTCTCGGGCGCCGAAACGCCGACGAACGATGGCGCGCGGCGGGCGAGAATCGTTGCCCGAGGTGGCCAAGACTGTCTTCCGGCCTCGTGGCTGACGCGGGCCGCGCCGCAGCGAGACGCCGCCACGGGACCCTGAGATTGAGATCGCCCGCTCTACGGAGCACGCTTCGGTCGCTCGGCTATCTCCGCGAGGCACCCGACCACTGGCGCCTGCGATAGGCTCCGCGCGTGACCCGGCGTCCACAGTTCCTTTGGGCTATCTGCGCGTGCGTTGTCGCCTGTTCGGTGCTCCTCGCGGGGCTGAGGGCCGAAGTCGGCGCCGCAGAAGCAAACGGCGGCCCATGGTGTGTTCCTTACGAAGGGAACGGGATACCGCCCGGCAGCGGCATCCCACCGTGGGGATTTCACGCTACGGAGTCGTTCAAGCACGGGGTCAGCGGCTCCTCGCACGGTTGGGGGGACATCAACCTGAACACCAACTGGATCTCCGGCAAAATTTGTCAAACACTCGACGGCGGCGGTCGGTCTGGCCGCATGATCTCGGTGAGGCTCGGGCCGCGCATTCTTTACCACTCACACGTTGCCGTCATGTGGGGGTATCCGGGCAACGTCATCAAGGCTCCTATAAAGGTCAGCTCGAGCACGGACTCCAAATGCAAGGTCGGGACGCCGGGTCACGTGACGATGTACACGAGCTACAACAACGTCAAATCCGACAGCATCCAGTTCTTCTTCGGTAGCGGGTGCCTGGATGGTAGTCGTCTGTACCACGGCGGGGCTCAGACAGTGAACGCGCAGGTCCCACCGCTGTAGGGCGTCCGTGCGCCCGCGAGTAGCGAACCTGCCGGGAATGCATTACTCGCCGCGCGCCTATTCGGCATTGGCTCTAGCGCCCGCTGAGCTCAAGGGTGGCGAGCACGCCGCTGAGCTCTCTGGCCAGCCGTCCGGGACCCTTGCCCGCCGGGCGGATCGCCGCGTACAGACAAAACGGCCGTCCGACGTCGGTGAAGAAGCGCTGACATCCGAGTTGCCCGGCGCGCGTGACCTGAAGCTGAGCCGGCCCGAAGTCGTGTGCCCTGAGCGTCGCGGGACGCCCGATGGCTGAAAACAGGCCAACCCCTGCTCGCACCACCGCGTCGCCGCGGTACTCGACGAGCGAGGCAAACGCATCGTCGGGTCGCATACGACCCGACGCGGCCGCGCCGAAGTCGCCGTCCTGCTCCCTCAGCGCGAACGTCGCCACGTGCAAAACCGGCGCCGCGCCGTCGCGGCGGAAGATCCGCGCCTCCCAGCCCTGCGGAGCGTCGATCGAAAGGCCGTGACCGGTGATCCTCATGCGCCGAGAATGCCCAGCAGAGCACCGACAACCGCGAAGCCCAGCCCGCTCACACCCGCTCACCCACCGCCGGCGGCTTGCCCGCGGGGTAGAGGCTCGGATGACCCGCGGCGATGCCCGCCGCGGCAAGGGCCTGCTCAGCTCGCCCGGCGCGCTCGCTCGTCGTGCGGACGCGGGACGGGGCACTGTCCGTGGTGGTTAGCGCGGTGTCGGACACCGCGCGCTCGACCATCGAGACGATCTGCTCCCAGCTGCCTGCCGTCCCGCGGCCGGCGATCTGGCCCGAGCCGCCGTCGACGAGCACGAAATGCGGCGACGCCGGGACCGCGTAATCGCCCCAAGCCGCCGTTGACATCAGCACCTCGCGTGCGCGAGGCGCGAGCTCACGCAGGCTCGTCATACTCTCCTGCTCCGGGCCCTTCGCCACAATCACCAGCCGGGCGCCGGCAGGAATCCGAGCATCCCGGTCCAGGCTCTCCCACAGCGGTCCGCACGCGGCGCAGCCGCTGCTCAGGAACGCGAGCAACGTCGTCGGCGAGCCGGCCCCGAGCCTGACCTTGACCGAGTCGCCCGTAAGCGTCTCGCCCACGATGTCAAACGCGTCGGTGCTCGCACCAACCATCCGCTCGGGCACGGCTCCCCCATCGGCCCCCTCCCCCTCTACGGCTGCCAGCCGTCGAAGAATCTCGGCATGACTGCGCAGAAGCCCCACGACGAACACGACGACGAGCATCAAAAGCACTGTCTCGATCAGCAGCAGGACGGTGATCACGGCCAGATACCCTACCGGTGCGCTTGCCCAGCGGATCTGCGACTCAGCTGACCGGGGTGGCGGCCGGTTGGACGGACGGGTTCCCCCGGCGGGGGCGGGCATTTACGCAAGCGAAATTGGACGTTTGCGCATGATAAAGTGGACGTTTACGCAGCCAACTTTGGACGTTTACGCCGCCCTACGCCAGTTCTATGGAGACTCTACATCCGCGCTATCTGCGCCCCCCGCTACTCGAAGCGCTGGCCGACACGCGGGTCGTGTTCGTCGCGGGGGCGCGTCAGGTCGGCAAGACCACGCTCACCCGCGAAATCGCCGCCGGTGAGCATCCGATGACGATCTTGAGCCTCGACGAGGCGGCGACTCGCGGGGCGGCGTCCCGCGATCCGGGAGGCTTTATCGCGGAGCTTTCCGGGCCTGTCCTGATCGACGAGATCCAGCACGTGCCGGAGCTGCTGCTGGAGATCAAGCGCGCCGTCGACAGGGACACGACCCCCGGACGGTTTCTGCTGACGGGCTCCGCCAACATCATGACCTCGAAGAGGGTCAAGGACGCGCTCACCGGGCGCATCGAGACACTGAACCTCTGGCCACTGTCCCAGAGCGAGATTCGAGGCGGACAGACCAACCTCGTGGACGCTCTGTTCGCGGGCACTCCTCCGCAGCTGGACGGCTGCACTGTGGGTCGGGACGCCTTTGTGCCGATCGTCGCCGCGGGAGGCTATCCCGAAGCTCTCATGCGCAGTGGAGCACGGCGAGAGCGCTGGTTCGAAAGCTACATCGACAGCACTCTCGACCTCGACCTGCGCGACATCTCCGATGCGATCAAGATCGAGGAGATGCCGAGGCTGCTGCGTCTGCTCGCAGCCCAGGCAGCCAACCTCCTCTCCTACCGCAACGCGGCGGCGCGCCTGCGGCTCAGTCCCGAAACGGTGAAGGCCTACGTAGGGCTACTGGAGCAGCTGTTCCTCGTGAGACGACTCAGCGCATGGCGGCCGGGCCTCGGGGCACGGGAGGCGAGCACGCCAAAGGTCTACCTCGCCGACTCGGGCCTGCTCGCGGCGCTGCTGGGCGCCGACGAGGCGCGGATCGCGCGCGACGATCAGCTCACCGGCAGGATCCTCGAGAACTTCGTCGCGATGGAGATCCTCAAGCATCTCGGCTGGTCCACGAACCGGGCCCGCCTCTACCACTACCAGCGCGACCGGGAAGACGTGGACCTCGTCTTGGAGCGAGCCGACGGTCAGATCGTCGCGATCGAGGTCAAGGCGCGCGCGACTATCGGCAGCCGAGACTACAAGTGGCTGATCAAGCTCCGCGAACGTCGCGGCTCCCGTTTTGCGGCAGGCATCGTGATCCATCCTCGGGAGCAGACAATCCCTCTCGGGGAGCGCCTTTGGGCGCTCCCCATCGCCGCCCTGTGGGCATGATCCTCGGGCAACTGCTGACCTTGCGTTTGCCGGGCGCCTAAATCAACCCCTGGCCTCTAACCGTGTCGCGCTCGTCGGTCAGCTCGGCCACCGAGGCGTCGATCTTCGCGCGGGAGAACTCGTCGAGGTCGAGGCCCTGCACGATCGACCACTCGCCGCCGGAGCACGTGCACGGGAAGCCCGAGATCAGACCCTCGGGGACGCCGTAGGAACCGTCCGACGGGACGCCCATCGAGACCCAGTCGCTCGTGCCGTTGACCCAGTCGTAGACGTGGTCGATCGCCGCGTTCGCGGCCGAGGCGGCGGAGGAGGAGCCGCGCGCCTCGATGATCGCCGCGCCGCGTTTGCCGACGTTCGGCAGGAAATCCTGCTCGATCCACACCTGGTCGTCGACGGCGGCTGCCGCCTGCCCGCCGCGCACCTGGGCGTGGAACAGGTCGGGGTACATCGTCGGCGAGTGGTTTCCCCACACGCCCATCTTCGTCACGTCGGTGACCGGCACCTCGAGCTTTGCCGCCAGCTGCGCGACCGCACGGTTGTGGTCGAGGCGCAACATCGCCGTGAAACGCTCATTCGGGATGTCGGGCGCGTTGTTCATCGCGATCAGGCAGTTCGTGTTCGCCGGGTTGCCGACGACGAGGACTTTCAAATCATCGGCGGCCTTCTCGTTCAGGGCCTTGCCCTGGACGGTGAAGATCTTCCCGTTCTCGCTCAGCAGCTCCGCGCGCTCCATGCCCTTCGTCCGTGGCCGCGAGCCGACGAGCAGCGCGATGTTCACGCCGTCGAACGCGTCCTCCGGGTCCTCGTGCAGGTCGAGCCCGCTCAGCAGCGGGAAGGCGCAGTCGACGATCTCCATCGCGACGCCCTCCAGCGCGCCCATCGCCGGGGGGATCTCGAGCAGGCGTAGATCGACGGGCTGGTCGGGGCCGAGCAATTGCCCGGAGGCGATGCGGAATACGAGGCTGTAGCCGATCTGCCCGGCCGCGCCGGTGACTGTGACACGTACTGGATTACTCAACTTTGATCAGCTCCTATCGGGATGTTGTGCTGTGGGGAAAATGTTATTATTAAATATTATTAATATTCTAAAAAAATCAGGCTGAAACTACAGCGGCTTTCAAGTTCTGATCGATCGATCCCAAGAACTCCTGGGTCGTCTGCCACTCCTGATCCGGGCCGACGAGCAATGCCAGGTCCTTCGTCATCTTGCCGCTTTCCACCGTCTCGACGCACACGCGCTCGAGCGTCTCCGCAAAGGCTGTCACATCGGGTGTCTCGTCCATCCTCCCGCGTGCCGACAGCCCGCGCGTCCACGCGAAGATCGACGCGATTGGGTTCGTCGACGTGGGCTTGCCCTGCTCGTGCATGCGGAAGTGGCGGGTGACCGTGCCGTGCGCCGCCTCCGCCTCGACGGTCTTCCCGTCGGCGGTCATCAGCACGCTCGTCATCAGCCCCAGCGAGCCGAAGCCCTGCGCGACGGTGTCGGACTGCACGTCGCCGTCGTAGTTCTTGCACGCCCACAGATAGCCGCCTTCCCACTTCATGGCGGAGGCGACCATGTCGTCGATCAGGCGGTGTTCGTAGGTGATTCCGGCGGCCTCGAAGTCGCTCCTGAACTCGGCCTCGTAGACCTCCTCGAAGATGTCTTTGAAACGCCCGTCGTAGCGTTTCAGGATCGTGTTCTTCGTCGACATATACACCGGATAGCCCCGATCCAACCCATACCGCAGCGACGCGCGCGCAAAGTCGCGGATCGAGTCGTCGAGGTTGTACATCGCCATCGCGATCCCAGGGCCGGGGAAGTCGTACACGTCGAGCTCGATCGGCTCGCCGCCGTCCTTCGGGGTGAATGTCAGCGCCAGTTCTCCCTCTCCAGGGACGAGCATGTCGGTCGCGCGGTACTGGTCCCCGAATGCGTGGCGGCCGATCACGATCGGCTTGGTCCAGCCGGGTACCAGCCGCGGCACGTTCGAGATCACGATCGGCTCGCGGAAGATCACCCCGCCGAGGATGTTCCGGATCGTGCCGTTCGGCGAGCGGTACATCTCCTTCAACCCAAACTCCTCCACGCGCGCCTCGTCGGGGGTGATCGTCGCGCACTTCACGCCGACGCCGTGGCGCTTGATCGCCTCGGCCGCTTCGACGGTGATTCGGTCGGCGGTGGCATCGCGGCTGGCGATCCCGAGGTCGTAGTACTTCAGCTCCACGTCCAGATAGGGCAGGATCAGCTGGTCTCTGATGAACGACCAGATGACCCTGGTCATCTCGTCGCCGTCGAGCTCGACTATCGGGTTCTGCACCTTGATCTTCGCCATGTTCGTCCTCGGGGTCTTTGAGTGCTCGCCGGACCGGCGATGCTATCGCGGGCGAGCACCGGGGCAGGACCGCGGGCAGGACCCGTGGGTACTCTGTAGCGATGGCCACGATGCCAAAGACGGCGACCGGCGAGCACAGCGCCCCATGGCGGACGCACACCGTCGCCAACCAGCCGCCGCCGCTCACCGGCCTGGACGTGTTCTCCAGCAACATCCCGCTCGTCGAGGCGACCGAACGCGAGGGGGCAGGCTGGATCCGCGAGCGCGCCTCCGCCCTCGGCCGCTTCGTCGGCGAGACGGGGGGCCCGCAGGAGGTGTGGGGACGACTCGCGAACGAGCACAAGCCGGTCCTCCACACCCACGACCGCTACGGCAACCGGATCGACGAGGTCGAGTTCCACCCCGCCTGGCACCAGCTGATGACGATGGGCGTCGAGCACGAGCTCCACTCCCTCCCCTGGACGAGCGAGGAGCCGGCCGTACACGCCGCGCGCGCGGCGATCTACATGACCGGGATGCAGGCCGAGGCGGGGTACGCCTGCCCGATCACGATGACCTTCGCCGTCGTCCCCGCGCTCCGCGCCCAGCCCGAGCTCGCGGCGCAGTGGGAGCCGCTCGTGACCGCTTCCTCGTATGACCCCCGCTCGATCCCCGCGGCGGAGAAGGGCTCGGCGATCGCGGGCATGGCGATGACCGAGAAGCAGGGCGGCTCGGACGTACGCGCGAACACGACCTTCGCACGTCCCATAAACGGTGGGGGCGCCGGGGCGGAATACCAGCTCACCGGCCACAAGTGGTTCTGCTCGGCGCCGATGTCCGACATCTTCCTCGTGCTCGCCCAGGCCGAGTCCGCCGACGGCTCCGCCGAGGGCCTGTCCTGCTTCCTGATGCCGCGGATCCTCCCCGACGGGTCGCGCAACGCGATGCACATCCAGCGCCTGAAGGACAAGCTCGGCAACCGCTCGAACGCCTCCTCGGAGATCGAGCTGCACAACGCCTGGGCGCAGATGGTCGGCGAGCCCGGCCGCGGCGTGCCGACGATCATCGAGATGGTCGGCCACACGCGCCTTGACTGCGTGATCGGCGCGGCCGCCGGGATGCGCGCCGCGGTCGTGCAGGCCACGCATCACGCCGCGCACCGCGCCGCGTTCGGCAAGACGCTGATCGACCAGCCCTTGATGAGAAACGTGCTCGCCGACCTCTGCCTGGAGTCCGAGGCCTCCACAGCGCTCGCGATGCGCCTCGCACGCGCCTACGACGAAGCCGGCCAGGACGCGGGAATCGATGCCCACCCACCCCACGACGACAGCGACGCGCAGCTGTTCAAGCGCGTCGCGACCGCGGTCGGCAAGTACTGGGCCTGCAAGCGCGCGCCGAACCACGCGTTCGAGGCGATGGAGTGCCTCGGGGGAAATGGATACGTCGAGGACTCGGGGATGCCGCGGCTGTACCGCGAGGCGCCGCTCACCTCGATCTGGGAGGGCTCGGGCAACGTGATCAGCCTCGACGTGCTGCGCGCGCTCTCGCGCTCGCCGCGCTCGCTCGAGGTGTTCCTCGCCGAGGTCTCTTTGGCGCAGGGTGCCGACGCGCGCCTGGACGCGCACGTCGAGCGGCTGCAGGCACAGCTGTTCAGCGGGGACCCCGCCACGCTCGAGACGCGCGCGCGGCGCGTCGTCGAAGGCATGGCGTTGGCGCTCCAGGGCTCGCTGCTCGTGCGCGGCGCCCCGCCGGCCGTGGCCGACGCCTTCTGCGCCTCGCGCCTCGGCGGCGACGGGGGCCTGGAGTACGGCACGCTGCCCGCCGGATCGAACTTCGACGCGATCATCGCGCGCGGCCGCCCGCAAATGTGACCGCGATGACGCAATTGCGCACCTTGTGCGCCCAAACTGTGACGTAAGTGTGACGGGAAGATAAAGAGGAGGAGGGCAGTGTTTGTCTTTGAAGAGTGCGTGTAACTATGGTGTCACGCGCTCTTAAAAGTAGAGCAGTCCCACCGAGCCCTTTATGTTCGGGCGGTCCTACCATAAAGACATGGCAGTGCGCACCAACTTCCAGATCGCCCGCCTCTTCGGCATCCGCGTCGGCGTCGGCGTCAGCTGGTTCGTCGTGCTGTTCTTCTTCATCTACGTCGTCACGCAGCCGTTCCACGAAATGCTCGGCGGCTCGATCACGACCGCCTACCTGGTCGCGGTCGCCTCCGTGCTGGGTTTCTTCGCCTCGCTGATCCTGCACGAGCTCGGCCACGCGCTCGTCGCGCGCCGCCACGGGCTGACCGTGGTCGGGATCGATCTGTGGGCGTTCGGCGGGATCACGCGCACGAGCGGACCGGTCGCAGGCCCCGGCACCGAGTTTCGCGTGGCGGCCGCCGGGCCGCTGGTGACGTTCGCGATCATCGTCGTCTGCATCCTCCTCGGCGCGCTCTTGACCAGCAGCGGGCACTTCCTCGACGTGGCGGTCGGCGACACCAGCGTGCACGCGACGCCCGCGCTGGTGTGGCTGAGCTGGGTGGGGACGATCAACGCACTCGTGCTCGTCTTCAACCTCGTCCCCGCGTTCCCGCTCGACGGCGGGCAGCTCGCCCACGCCGTGATCTGGTGGCGCACCGATGACCGCAACCGCGCTACCCGCTACACCGGGCGCGCCGGCCAGGGCTTCGCGCTGTTGCTGGCGGCGGTCGGGCTGATCGGGCTGGCGAGCGGCTCCTCGCTCGGCCTGATCTGGATGGTGCTGGCGTTCCTGCTCTACCAGGCCGCCGGGCAGGCGGTCGTGCAGGGCTCGCTCGGGCAGCGGATCCAGGGCATCACAGTGGCAGACATCATGGATCGCGAGCCCGTCACGGTCCCCGCGGGGATGACGCTGCTCGACGCCCACGAGCAGTTCTTCCTGCGCTACCGCTGGCCCTGGTTCGCGGTCGTCGACCCCGCCCAGCACTTCCTCGGCGTCGTGCGCGAAACGCGGATCGACGAGGAGATCTCCGCGGGACGACCCGCGCTGGCGGTCATCGAGGTGCTCGAGCCCGACCTGCCGGTGCGGATCGGCGTGGGCGCGCCGCTGGAGTCGCTGCTCGGCTCGGAGGGCCTCGGCCGCCTCGGCGCGATGGTCGCGGTCGACAGCGACGGCGTGCTCCAGGGCGTCGTCACGCTCGCCCAGGTCCGCCAGGCGCTGCGTCCCGCCGCGATGTGAGGCGGTCGGGCGGGGAAGCACCGCAAATGCAGGCGTAAACGCCGGCTGCGGGCGCCGGGGGGATTGGTCCTTATAGAGTTCCCGCCCATGCCATCACATGACGTCCTCATCATCGGCGCGGGCCTCGCCGGCCAGCGCGCCGCTCTCGCCGCCGCCCAGACGGGCTCGAGCGTCGCGATCATGAGCAAGGTCCACCCCGTGCGCTCGCATTCGGTGGCCGCCGCGGGCGGGATCAACGCCGCGATCAGCGTCGACGACGACTGGCACTCACACGCGTATGACACCGTCAAGGGCTCGGACTTCCTCGGCGATCAGGACGCGATCGAGATCATGTGCTCGGAAGCGCCCGCCGAGGTCATGCACCTGGAGCACATCGGCGTGACCTTCCACCGCAACGAGGGCGGCGAACTGGACCTGAGAGCGTTCGGCGGCGCCTCGATGAAGCGCACCGCCTACGTCGCCGACATCACCGGCCAGGCGATCCTGCATGTGCTCTACGAGCAGCTGATGAAGCACCACGAGACGGTCGACCGCTACGAGGAGTGGTTCACGACCTCGCTGCTCCAGGACGACGACGGCCGCTGCTGCGGGGTGGTGGCGCGCGACGTGCGGACGGGGCGGATGGAGACCTTCCACGCGAAGAACACGATCCTCGCTTGCGGCGGCGCCGGGCAGGCGTACCGCCCGACGACGAACGCGCTGATCGTGACCGGCGACGGGATCGCCCATGCCTACCGCCTGGGCGCGCCGCTGATGGACATGGAGATGGTCCAGTACCACCCGACGACGCTCGCCGAGAACGGCATCCTGATCACAGAGGGCGCGCGCGGCGAGGGCGCGGTGTTGCTGAACTCCGAGGGCGAGCGCTTCATGGAGAAGTACGCCCCCAACAAGATGGAGCTCGCTTCGCGCGATGTCGTCTCGCGCGCCGAGCAGACCGAGATCCTCGAGGGACGCGGCGTCGGCGCCGACGGCTCGGGCATCTGGCTGGACATCACGAAGGTCCCCCGCAAGCGGACTTTGGAGGCGCTGCGCGAGATCGTGAACATCGGCAAAGACTTCGCGGGCGTCGACATCACGCGCGAACCGATCATGATCCAGCCCGGCCAGCACTACATCATGGGCGGCGTCAAGACCGACGTCGACGGCGCCACCTCGATCGAAGGCCTCTACGCCGCCGGCGAGGTCGCCTGCGTGTCGGTGCACGGCGGCAACCGCCTCGGCGCCAACTCTTTGCTGGACACGCTGATCTTCGGGCGCCGGGCAGGTGAGCACGCCGCCGCGCGCGCGGCCACGATCGGGATGCCGAAGGCGAGCACCGCCGACGCGCAGCTGCGCGAGGACGTCGCGACGATCGACGCGATCATCGCGCGCGATCGGAATGGGAGCCCCACCCGCCCCCGGCGCGTGTCGGAGATCAAGCGGGAGCTCGGCGACACGATGAACCAGTACGTCGCCGTCTACCGCGACGAGGCGGGGCTGCAGAAAGCGCTCGAGACCGTCAATCGTCTGCGGGAGGAGTCGAAGAGCGCCTACATCGACGATCGCGGCACGGTCTTCAACCAGGACGTCCTCGGCGCGCTGGAGCTCGGCTACATGCTCGACTGCGCGCAGGCGACCGTCGTCGCGGCGATCGAGCGCAAGGAGTCCCGCGGCGCGCAGTTCCGTACAGACTTCCCCGAGCGCAACGACGGCGAGTGGCTCAAGCACATCGACATCTCCCTGAATGGCAACGACCCCGAGGTCTCCTACTCTCCGGTGACGATGACCCAGTGGGAGCCCGAGGAGAGGAAGTACTAGCGATGCCCGAAACACACAAGCCGCCGGAGCAGTTCACCCTCAGGCTGCGCCGCTTCGATCCCGAGTCCGGCGACGCGCCCTACTGGGACGAGCACACGATCGAGCTCGAGCCACACCGCTCGGTGCTCGAGGGGATCCTCCAGGCGAAAGCCGACGCCGACGGCTCGATCGGGATTCGCTGCTCCTGCCGGGCGGCGATCTGCGGATCGTGCGGGGTGCGCATCAACGGCGAACCGGGCCTCGCCTGCCACACGCACCTGGATCACGCGCGCGCGTCCGCCGGCGCCGACGGCGTGATCGAGGTCGAGCCGATGGGGAACATGCCGGTGATCAAGGACCTGATCGTCGACATGGACGCCGTCCACTGGAAGAAGGTCCAGCGCGTCACGCCGTGGCTGATCGCCAAGCAGCCGGTGCCCGAGCGCGAGTACCTGGTCGAGAAAGAGGCGATGGTCGACATCACGCAGTCGATGGCCTGCATCCAGTGCGGCGCCTGCGTCTCGGACTGCCTGGCGATGGAGGTCGACCCCGGCTTCATCGGCCCGGCGGCGCTCGCGAAGGCCTACCGCTTCGTCGGCGACCCGCGCGACGACGAGCAGGACATCCGCCTGCGCGACCTCGCCGAAGACCCACAGGGGATCTTCGACTGCACGCACTGCTTCAAGTGCGTCGAGGCCTGCCCGAAGGACGTCAACCCGATGGGCCAGATCATGCGGTTGCGACGGATCGCGATCGACGACCAGAAGATCGTCGACCAGAACAACGGGCAGCGCCACGAGGCCGCGATGGTCGGCCTGATCCACGACTACGGCCTCCTGCACGAGGCCGAGATGGTCCCGCGCTCCTACGGCGGCAACTCGTGGTTCGGCAAGTTCCACCCCGCCGCCGGCAAAGAGCTGCTCGCCTCGCTACCGGTCGCGATCAAGGGCGTGCTCAAAGGGAAAATTAACCCGAAGATCGCGATCTTCGGCCACAAGATCCCCGCCGCCGACCTGAAGAACGTGCAGCGAATCTACGACAAGGTCGAGTCCCGCCCGGAGCGCTACGAGCTGAACCTCTACATCAGCGGCTACGACGAGGTCGATGAGACCCCCGTGCCAGTTGGCGCCACGGCCGGCGGTAGTGGTGGTGGCGAGAGCCCCGCCGCGGACACCGAAGGGAGCACGAGCGTATGAAGGTCGCCTACTGGCCCGGCTGCGTCAGCCGTGGCTTCACCCCCGAGCTGCACGGCTCGATGGCGCAGGTCGCGCCTTTGCTGGACATCGAGCTGGTCGAGCTCGACCGCGCCTGCTGCACCGGCGCGGGCGTGATCGCCGAGCACAACCAGGAGCTCGCCGACACGCTCAACGCGCGCACTTTCGCCCTCGCACAGCAGGTCGAGGGGGCGGAGCTGATGATGAACATCTGCTCGACCTGCCAGGGCGCCCAGTCGGAGTGCCAGGAGCGCCTCGACGCCAACGCCGAGTACCGCTCGCACGTCAACGAGACGCTCGCCGCCGAGGGGCTCAGCTACGAGCTCGGCCTGACGAACAAGAACTTCCTGTGGCTGCTCGTCGAGGAGATCGGGCTCGATTCGCTGCGCCAGAAAGTCAAGCGCCCGCTCACGAACCTCAAGGTCGGCCCCTTCTACGGCTGCTACATCGTCCGTCCCCGCGACCGCCTCGGGATCGACGCCGAGCGCCCCCGCGACCAGTATCTGCACCAGGTGATCGACGCGCTCGGCGGCACCGTGATCGAGTACGCCGGCATGCGCAAGTGCTGCGGCTTCCCGATCATCACGATGAACAAGGAGGCCTCGCTCAAGCAGGCCGGCCGCCACCTCGGCGACGCCGTCGACGCCGACGCCGACTGCCTCGTCACGCCGTGTCCCCTGTGCCACCTCAACCTCGACTTCCAGCAGCCGATCGCCGAAGGCGTCGTCGGACGGCAGCTCGACATGCCGATCCTGCATCTTCCCCAGCTGGTTGGGTTGGCCTTGGGGCTCGAACCGAAGGAGCTCGGCTTGAACCGCCACATGGTGCGACCCTCCTCGGTGATCGACTGGTCTACGTCAGTGGTCGGCGCCGCTGCCTAATAGGCTGCGCCGCGTGCGCATCCTTACTGTCGTAGGCAACCGCCCCCAGTTCATCAAGGCGGCCGCTGTCTCGGGGCTTTTGCGTGGAGAGCACACTGAGGTGCTCGTGCACACCGGCCAGCACTATGACGACGCCCTGTCGAAGGTGTTCTTCACCGAGCTCGGTCTCGCGAAACCGGACCGGGAACTGAACATCGGCGGTGGGTCGAACGAGTCTCAGACAACCAAGATGTTGAGCGCCTTGGAGGACCTGATACCCGAGGTTGAGCCCGATGCGGTGTTGGTCTATGGGGACACCAACTCCACCCTCGCCGGCGCACAGGCGGGAGAGTGGGCAGGTTTACCGATCGTGCACATCGAGGCGGGCATGCGCTCCTTTGACCTCACGATGCCCGAGGAGCGCAACCGGATCGCGACCGACCGGCTGAGCGATCTCCTGCTCTGTTCCTCCCCCACCGCAGCTGAGAACCTCGGCAACGAGGGGATCTCCGGCAAGGTTGAGGTCGTGGGAGACGTGATGGTCGACGTCGCCCTCCGCTGGCAGCCAAAGGCGAGAGAGAGAACAGCAGACCTAGCCAAAAACCTGGGCGTGCAGCCAGATGAGTATCTGCTCCTCACGGCACATCGGGCGGGGAACGTCGACGATCCCATGCGACTGACCAAGCTGATGGAGCTACTCCGGGCCCTACCACCCCCGATTGTGTTCCCCGTACACCCGCGCACGCGAGCGCGCCTACAGGCAATCGGGTCATGGGAGCAGCTGGCGGGTATGGAGGGGATGCATGTGACGGAGCCGTTGGGCTACGCCGAGTTCACGGCCCTGCTCTGCGGCGCCCGCGCGATGCTGACCGATTCCGGCGGCGTCCAGAAGGAGGCGTACCTTGCCGGGGTGCCCTGCATCACCTTGAGAGCCAACACCGAGTGGGTCGAGACCGTCGCCGCCGGCTGGAACACACTCGTCGACCTCGACGCCCCCGCGACGCTTGCCGCCCTCGATCTGAACCCACCTGCGGAGCATCCGCAGCTCTACGGCGATGGCCACGCGGCCGAGCGCTGCGTCGCTGCGATCGGTGCCCTGTGAATGGCAAACGCGGCATCGAGACGATCAGACCCCATGAGCGATAAACACAAGACGATCCGGATCGGCGTCGTCGGCCTCGGCTACTGGGGGCCGAACCTCGCGCGCAACTTCGCCGCGATCGACGGCTGCGAGCTTGCGTGGCTGTGCGACGCCTCCGCGGAGGCCCGCGAGAAGCTTGCCCCGTCGTTCCCCTCGGCCCGCGCGACGGGCGATCTGGACGACCTCTTGAGCGACCCAGAGCTCGACGCGGTGGTGCTCGCCACGCCGGTCCCCACCCACGCGGCGCTGGCGATTCGCGTCGCCGAGGCCGGCAAGCACTGCTTCGTCGAGAAGCCGCTCGCGACCACCGCCGACGACGCGCAGGCCGCGGTCGCCGCCGCCGAGCGGGCCGGCCGGATCCTGATGGTCGGCCACCTGCTCGAGTACCACCCGGCCGTCGATCGACTCAAGGAGCTGCTAGACGAGGGCGAGCTCGGCGGGCTCTACTACGTCTATGGCAACCGCCTCAACCTCGGCAAGCTGCGGGCGGAGGAGAACGCGCTCTGGAGCCTCGGCGCGCATGACGTCTCGGTCGTTCTCAATCTGATCGGCGAGGAGCCCGTCGAGTGCTCCGCGCACGGCGAGTCCTACGTGCGCGAGGGCGTGCAGGACGTCGTCTTCTGTTATCTCCGCTTCCCCTCCGGCGTCGTCGCCCACCTGCACCTCTCGTGGCTCGATCCCCACAAGGAGCGCCGCCTGACGGTCGTCGGCGCGCGGCGGATGGCGACCTTCGACGACATGGCCGTCGAGGGCAAGCTCACCGTCTACGACAAGGGCTTCGACGAGTCCGCCCACACCTGGGGCGAGTACATCGCGCGCTCGGGCGAGAGCTTCTCGCCGCAGATCTCCAACGCCGAGCCCCTGCGGATCGAGTGCGAGCATTTCATTCAGTGCATCCGAGACGGCGCCACGCCGCGCTCGGACGGCCACAGCGGCCTGCGCGTCGTGCGCGTACTAGAGCGCCTGCAGAACTCGCTCGACGCCTGAACTCCAGGCGAACGGCCATCGAGATCGTCCCGTTGCCCGCCGGCGGCAGCGGCGACGAACGCGCCGATCTTCACGATCCTCGGCTAGTGCCCCTCGACATCGGGCGCGTGGACGACGACGACGGGGCGGTCGGAGCGGCCGAGCACGCTCGCGGAGGAGCTACCCATCAGTTTCGACTTGAGGCCTTTCAGGCCGCGCGAGCCGATCACGATCGCCGCCGCGTCGCGCTCGGAGGCGGTCTCGAGGATCGCGTCGGCGATGTCGGCCGCGTCGCGCACCGGGAGCGCCTCGGCCCGCAGGCCGCCGGCCTGCGCCAGCTGCGCGCCATCCTCGGCGATGTCGCGCGCGTGGTCCTCGGCCGCCTTGTCGATCGCCTGCACGGTCGCGGGGTCGTAGGGCATCATCATCGTGCCGGTCCCCATCGTGTTGGGCATCAGCATGTAGTCGGCAAGGCCCGGCTCCCAGACGGTGACGACGATCGCGGGGCGCGAGCCGAACAGCGCCGCGGCCTCGTTCACTGCCGCGCGGGCGGCGTCGGATCCGTCGTAGGCGATCACGATCGGCGAGGCGTCGGGCATCGAGCGGGAGGCTACTGCAAAGACGCCGCCGAGCGCCGGGGCTATAGCGTTCGCGCTCGTGAGCACCACATCCGCAGACGCGATCGTTGTCGGGGCCGGCCTAGCGGGGCTGGTCGCAACCGCCGAGCTCACCGACGCCGGGCGGCGGGTGATCCTGCTCGAGCAGGAGCCCGAGGTCTCGCTCGGCGGGCAGGCGTTCTGGTCCTTCGGCGGCCTGTTCCTCGTCGACAGCCCCGAGCAGCGCCGGATGGGGATCCACGACTCGCGCGAGCTGGCCTGGCAGGACTGGCTCGGCACTGCGGGCTTCGACCGGCCTGAGGACGCGTGGCCGCGCCGCTGGGCCGAGGCCTACGTCGACTTCGCCGCCGGCGAGAAGCGCGCGTGGCTGCACGAACAGGGCGTGCGCTTCGTGCCGAACGTCGGCTGGGCCGAGCGCGGCGGCTACCTCGCCACCGGCCACGGCAACTCGGTCCCGCGCTTCCATGTCACCTGGGGCACCGGGCCGGGCGTGATCGCGCCGTTCGTGCGCCGCGTACGCGAGGCCCAGCAACGTGGTCTCGTCGAGCTGCGCTTCCGCCATCGCGTCGACGAGCTGGCCGTCGCCGACGGCGCCGTCACGGGCGTCGCCGGCCACCTGCTCGAGCCGAGCGCGATCGCGCGCGGGCAGGCGAGCTCGCGTGTCCAGACCGGCGAGTTCGAGCTCGAGGCCGGAGCGGTGATCGTCACTTCCGGCGGGATCGGCGCCAACCACGAGCTCGTCCGCAGGAACTGGCCGTCACGCCTGGGCGCAGCGCCGGAGAACATGATCTGCGGCGTCCCCGACCACGTCGACGGGCGGATGCTCGCGATCAGCGCGGCCGCGGGAGCCTCGATCGTCAACCCCGACCGGATGTGGCACTACGTGGAGGGGATCCGCAACTGGGATCCGATCTGGAGCCGCCACGGCATCCGCATCCTGCCGGGTCCTTCACCGCTGTGGCTGGACGCGACCGGCAAGCGGCTGCCCGTGCCGCTGTTCCCCGGCTTCGACACGCTGGGCACGCTCGCGCACATCATGCAGAGCGGCCACGACTACACATGGTTCGTGCTGACGCAGAAGATGATCGAGAAGGAGTTCGCGCTCTCGGGCTCCGAGCAGAACCCCGACCTGACGAGCAAGAGCGTGCTCGAGGTGCTCAAGTCACGCGTCGGCAAGGGCGCGCCCGGTCCGGTGGAGGCGTTCAAGCAGAAAGGTGCCGACTTCGTCGTCGAGCGCGACCTGCCCGCGCTCGTGCGCGGGATGAACGAGCTGAGCGACGAGCCGCTGCTCGACTTCGCCGAGGTCGAGCGTGAGATCGTCGCCCGCGACCGCGAGATCGAGAACCCCTACACGAAGGATCTCCAGGTCACGGCGATCCGCGGCGCGCGGCGCTACCTGCCGGACCGGATCACGCGCGTCGCGGCCCCGCACCGGATCCTCGACCCCAAGGCCGGCCCGCTGATCGCCGTCCGTTTGAACATCCTCACGCGCAAGACGCTCGGCGGCCTCCACACCGACCTCTCCAGCCGCGTGCTCGGAGCCGACGGCGAGCCGCTCCCTGGCCTCTACGCCGCGGGCGAGGTCGCCGGGTTCGGAGGTGGCGGCGTGCACGGGTACCGCTCGCTCGAGGGCACGTTCCTCGGCGGCTGCCTCTTCTCCGGGCGGATCGCCGGCCGCGCGGCCGCGGCGGCCGTCGCAACCTGACGACCGAGGTCACTCTCCTTTCACACCTGGTGGGAGCGATCGCGCTAAGGTGAGAAAACATGGGTGAGCGCACGGGATACACGCCGGGGACCTTCAGCTGGACCGACCTGACGACGACCGATCAGGAGGGCGCGAAGGCCTTCTACGGCGAGCTCTTCGGCTGGATTTCCGAGGACATGCCGGTCGGGGATGACGTCTACTACTCGATCCAGCGCAGGGAGGGAAAGGACGTCGCCGCAATCTCACCGCAGCAGCAGGCGCAGCGCGAAGCGGGCGCGCCCCCAACTTGGAACTCCTACGTTTCGGTGAAGAACGCCGACGCCGTCGCCGACCGCGCGAAGGAGCTCGGCGCCACGATCGTCGCGCCGCCGTTCGACGTGATGGAGGCCGGCCGGATGGCCGTGATCCAGGACCCCCAGGGCGCGTACTTCCTGATCTGGCAACCCAACCAGCACTTCGGCGCGCAACTCGTGAACGCGCCCGGCGCGCCCAGCTGGAACGAGCTCGCCTCGCCCGACCTCGACGCCTCGAGCGTGTTCTACGCGGGGCTGTTCGACTGGACCGTCGAGCCGTTCGAGGGCAGCCCCGAGCCGTATCTGACGATCAAGAACGGCGACGTGACCAACGGCGGCATCCGCACGCTCAACTCACCGGGGCCGCCGCCGCACTGGCTCGTGTACTTCGCGGTCGACGATCTCGACACGAGCCTCGCGAAAGTCGCGCAGCTCGGCGGCGCCACACACGCCGGCCCGATCGACATCGGCATCGCACGGATCGCCGTCGTGGCCGACCCGCAGGGGGCGATGTTCGCCCTCTACGACGGCCGCCTCGACCCGTAGGGTCGGCGGCGCGCCGATTGCGCCGTCCTGCTCGCCGCGGCCACCGCCTGGCCGATCACCGTGAAGCCCTGGCGTAAGCCAAACCCCCGATCCGTACTCGTCCCCCGTCGCTCTCGTGGTAAAGCCGGGGCCTCGCTCCGGATAGAGCACCCTTCTGTGTCCAAACATCGCGATCTGGCTCAGACAACCGCGGAGGGTGTCCGATAGCGGGAGGGTGAGCCGCCTTCACAACCACCTTCGAACCCTCCTCTTCAAGCTGCTCGTCAGCGCCGCCGCGCTGCTCGCCTGTGCCTGCGCCGGCTTCGCCGACAACGCGGGCGCGGCGCGGACGGTGCGCCTGGAGGCGCCGATCGCGAGGATCGCCACACACCCCGCCGCCAAGCACCCACGGCGCTCGCACCGAGCCTGCTCGACCTCGCGCCGGCGGCGCGAGGGACGCGCGGCGTGCCACTCCCGCAAGACCGGCGCCCGCAGGTCCCACGCGGCCCGCAACCACCCCGTCCGCCCGGCTCAGGCGTCGGCGGCCGCACCGAAGTCCGCCGCCGCCGCCGCCGCGCCCACAAGCGGCCCGTCGATCATCGCGGGCGTGCTCGCGACGCCCTGCGCGAACACGGAACTGACACCCGAGGCGGGCAACATCGAAGCGATCGACGCCGCGACCCTGTGCCTGGTCAACCAGGAGCGCGCACGCAACGGCGAGCTGCCGTTGCAGCCCAACGCGCAGCTCGAGCAGGCCGCGCAGGGCCACAGCGAAGAAATGATCAGCGACGACTACTTCGCGCACGTCGCTCCGAGCGGCCTCACGCCGGTGCAGCGCGTTGTCGCGACCGGCTACGTCCCCAACCCCGAGGTCGGCTACACGCTCGGCGAGAACATCGCCTGGGGCACGCTCCAGCTGGGCACGCCGAGCGCGATCGTCGCGGCCTGGATCGCCTCGCCCGAGCACCTCGCGAACATCCTCTACAGCCCCTACCGCGACACCGCGATCGGCGTCGCCCCCGTGGCCCCCGCCGCGCTCGCCGAAGGCCAGCCCGGCGCCGTCTACTCGCAGGAGTTCGGCGTGATCGTCGAATAGGCGGGCGCGGTGATCCGCCGGGGCGTCTGGCGCCCCGATCACAGACCCACGAAACCCCCGAGAGCCTCTCGCGCGCACCGCTCGTACACAGCCGCGCCAAGCCAGCCACACATGGCCCTAGTGTTCTGAGCGAGATGATCGACCTTCATACCCACGTGCTGCCCGGCATCGACGACGGCCCCGAGACGATCGAGGGCTCGGTCGAGCTCGCGCGCGCCGCCGTGGCCGCGGGCACGCGGATGCTCGTCGCCACGCCCCACGTCTCCTGGACCTACCCGAACGACCCCGACACGATCACCGCGCGCGCCGACGAGCTCCGCCTGCGTCTGGAAGCCGAGGGGATCGCGCTCGAGCTCCGCGCCGGCGCCGAGATCGCGATGACGCGGCTGATCGACATGCGGGCCGAGGATCTGCTGCCGCTGCGTCTCGGCGGCGGGGCCTGGCTGCTGGTCGAGCCACCGTTCTCGCCGACGGTCACCGGCCTGCAGCCGCTCCTGCTCGACCTCCAGCGTCAGGGTCACGGGATCCTGCTCGCCCACCCCGAGCGCTGTCCGGCCTTCCACCGTGAACCGGAGATGCTGCGGGAGCTCGTGAGCGAGGGTGTCCTCACGTCGGTCACCGCCAGCTCGCTCGTCGGGCGCTTCGGCGAGGAGGTGCGTCGCTTCGCGCTGAAGATGGCGCGCGAGCAGCTGATTCACAACGTCACCTCTGACACCCACGACACCGCCCGCCGCCCGCCGGGGGTGCTCGCGGAGCTGCGTAAGGCCGGCCTCGGGCCGCTGGAGGACTGGCTCACCGAGGAGGTGCCCACCGCGATCCTCGGCGGCGCGGAGATCCCGCCCCGGCCCGCGGTCGAGCTCCCCGGAATCGAGCCGGCGCGCCACACGTGGTGGCGACGACGGCCCTGAGGGTCCGCCCCTCGCAGGCCGCGGGGACCCGAGCCCGGGGCGACTACTCGGGGATCGAGGTGCCGGGCCCGGATAGCTCGAAAGCGGAGTGCAGTGCCTGGACCGCGCGGGGCACGAGGGGGCGGTCGATCACACAGGAGATCTTGATCGGCGAGGTCGAGATCATCTCGATGTTCACGCCCTCTTCGGCGAGCACCGCGAACACCTTCGCCGCGACGCCCGGGTGCGAGCGCATGCCGGCGCCGACGATCGAGACCTTGCCCATCTCCTCCTGTGCGATCAACTCTGAGAACGCCATGTCGGTAAGGGGCTCGAGCGCCGCGTGGGCCGAGCGCAGATCCTCGCGCGGGACCGTGAACGAGATCTCGGCGAGGCCACCGGCCGAGGTGGGCACGTTCTGGTCGATCATGTCCACGTCCACGTTCGCCTGCGCGAGCGCCGCGAAGATCCGCGCGGCGGCCCCAACCTCGTCGGGCACACCGATGAGCGTGACACGCGCCTCGTCGGTCGAGTGGGTGACGGCTGTGATCAGGGGCTTCTCTTCAGCGTCCATGCTCTCTCCTTCCGACACCACCATCGTACCGGGCGTGTCCTCAAAGGAGGAGCGGCAGTGGATGCGCACGCCGTGATTGCGCGCGTACTCGACCGAGCGCAGCTGCAGCACGCCCGCGCCGGAGGCGGCCATCTCGAGCATCTCCTCGAAGGAGACGGTCGCGAGCTTGCGCGCGTCGGGCACGATCCGGGGGTCGGCGGTGTAGACGCCGGAGACATCGGTGTAGATCTCGCACTCCTCGGCGCCGAGCGCGGCGGCGACCGCGACGGCGGTCGTGTCCGAGCCGCCGCGACCGAGCGTGGTGACGTTCTTGGCGGTGGAGGAGACGCCCTGGAAGCCGGCGACGAGCACGATCGCGTCCTCGTCGAGCGCCGCCTTGACGCGGTCCGCGCGCACGTCGAGGATCCGCGCCTTCGTGTGCGAGTCGTCGGTCACGATCCCCGCCTGGGAGCCCGTCAGCGAGATCGCGTGGTGGCCGAGGTCGTTGATCGCGATCGCGCAGAGCGCGCAGGAGATGCGCTCGCCGGAGGAGAGCAGCATGTCCATCTCGCGCGGGTCGGGGTCGGCGGAGAGCGTCTGCGCCATCGCGATCAGCTCGTCGGTCGTCTTGCCGCGCGCGGACAGCACCGCGACCACGCGATAGCCCGCCTCGCGCTTCTCGACGATGCGACGCGCGGCGCGCTGGATCCGCTCGGCGTCGGCGACGGAGGTGCCGCCGAACTTCATCACTATCACGTTGCTGTTAGGCCTACAGGAGGTGTCGTCGTGTTGCGGCTCGATGGCCATATCCGTGTCGGTCATAGGAAGCATTGTCCCTCACCGCGGTACGTCGGGAGTGTCTCGGCGATGCGTCCGCCCGCGAGCAGGTGCAGCGTGGCGAAGCGCTCGCACAGCTCGCCGGCCTTGGCGTGGCGAAACCAGACGCGGTCGCCCACCGTGAGACGCTCGGCGGCCGCGCCGAGCAGGGGTGTCTGGACCTCACCCGCTCCCTCGCGGCGGTCCAGGCGCAGCCCGGCGGGTAGATACGGCACCGGCAGGCGCGCGGCGTCGGCCGGTCCGGAGGCGAGGTAGCCGCCGCCGAGCACGGTCGCCACTCCCGGACCCGGGCGGCGCACGACCGCCAGCGCGAACAGGGCGGCCGGGCGGGGCGTGAACGCGCGGTAGGAATCGAACAGCGCCGGGCCGTACAGACCAGAGCCGGCGGTGAGCTCGGTGATGGCGGGCTCGCGCGAGGTGATGTGCAGGCTGCCGGTGCCGCCGCCGTTGACGAACTCCAGCGGGGCGAGCTCGCGCACGGCTGCGACGGCCTGCGCGCGACGGACGGCGAGCTCGCGCACGGAGGCGGACTGGATCGCGCGGATCGCCAGCGCGCGCAGCGCGGGACCGGCGCCCCGCCCCGTCGGCGCGTCACCGAGACCCGCCGTCTGGGACTCGTAGGACATGATCCCGACGAGCCGCACCCCGTCGCGCGCGAGGATCGCGCGGGCGAGCGCGACGGCCTGGGCGGGGGTGTGCACAGGCGAGCGCTTCGCGCCGAACACGACCCGCCCACCGAGCGCGCGGTAGCCGCCGTCCAGGTCGATGCAGGCACGCACGGGCGCGGCCGCGGGATCGCCGACGCGGCGCCGCGCCGCGTCGATCAACTCAAGCTGGGCGACGCTGTCGACCATCACGGTGACGCGGGCGCGCGGCAGCTCCGCGGGCAGCCGGACCAGCCGTTCGAGCGCGACACGGTCGGCCGTGGGGTAGGCGACGAGGATGTCCTCGAAGGAGTACCGGGCGAGCCACAGCGCCTCGGGCAGCGTGAACGCGAGCGTGCCACTGAACCCGTCCCGCGCGAGCACGCGCTCCTGCAAAGCGCGGCAGCGCAGCGACTTGCTCGCAAGGCGGATCGGCCGGGAGCCGGCACGGCGTTCCAGCTCCGCGGCGTTCGCCCACAACGCGTCGAGGTCGAGCAGCGCGAACGGCGGTTGCAGATCCGCCGTGGCGCGTTCCAGGCGCTCGTGAAGGTCCGACAGGGTGTTTTTTTGAGCATCCGCGGGGTTGGGTCGCGTGGAGAGAGGATCGTGGGGGCGGGGCATCCCGTCCCGCCCCGGCGCGCGCGGTTCAGAGGAGGACGGGCTCATCGGGCGCCCACCGTGCCGAGGACGCGATCGGTCCAGTCGTTCGCGAACCGGCCGTGCGGGTCCAGACGCGCGCGGACGGCCTGGAACCGCTCCCAGCCGGGGTAGCGCGAACGCAACGTGGTAGCGGTGTGGAAGTGGCGCTTGCCCCAGTGGGGACGGCCGCCCAGCTCATCCATGATCTCCGCGACCGCGCGAAAGTACGGCTCCCAGGCCATCCCCTCGTACATATGCACCGCGACGTACCCGGACTCGCGCCCGCAGGCGGTGCTGAGCAGCGCGTCGTCGGCGGCGGTGGTGCGAACCTCGATCGGGAACGGTACCGCGAACCCCCGCTCAGGCACGAGCGCCAGCACGCGGCGAACCGCCTCGGGGGTGCGCTCGCGCGCGAGTGCGTACTCCATCTCGGTGAACCGCACGAGCCGAGGGCTCGCGAAGATGCGATCGGAGCGATCGACGCGCACAGAGGCGCCCGCGAGCCGGGTGACGAGACGGTTGATCGTGGGGATACGCGCCGGGAAACGCCGCCCGGCACGGCAGCACAGGCCGAACGCGTGGTTGGCGAGCAGAATCTCGTTGGCATACGCGCCCGCGCGCCCGCGTGGGCGCGGCGGGTCCTCGGTGCGGTTGTTCGTGCGCGTCAGCGCGACGTCGGCGTGGGGGAAAACGAAACACTCGAAATGGTCGTTGCCGAGCGCGAGCTCCTCGAAACCGTCGAGCACCTCCGCGAGCGGGCGTGGCACATCGACGCCGCGCAGCGTGAACGCGGGCACGCAACGAAGCGTGACCTCCACGACCACGCCGAGCGCGCCGAGCGAGACCCGCGCGCAACGAAACACATCGGGGTCGACCTCGGGCGCGCAGCGCGGCGTCGAGCCGTCGGCGAGCACGAGCGTCAGCTCGACCACCTGGGCGGAGATGTTCGGCAGGCGCGCGCCGGTGCCATGCGTCGCGGTCGCGATCGCACCGGCGATCGTCTGCGAATCGACGTCGCCGAGATTCGCCAGCGCGAGCCCGTGCTCGGCCAGGCGCAGATTGAGCTCGCGGATTGTGATGCCGGCCTGCACCCGCACGAGCCCGGAGGAGCGATCGACGTCCAGCACACGCGTCAGCCGATCCAGGCGCAGCTGGACGCCATCGGTCAGCGCGATATCGCTGAACGAGTGCCCCGACCCGGCGACCCGCACACGCCGGCCACCAGCACCCGCGCGAACGACCACGCCGGCGATCTCCTCGATCGAGCCCGGGACCTCGACGGCCGCCGGACGACAGCGCTGATCGCCCGCCCAGTTACGCCACCCTGCCACCGCGGTCATACCCCATGCGACACTAGCTCGCGCGAGCGACGCTCGGCCCAGCGCTCGACGCCTTCGAGCTGCGCGGCGAGCGCGAGCAGCGTCGCCTCGTCGTGTTCGCGGCCGAGCAGCTGCGCGCCGATCGGCAGGCCCGCCGCGGTCAGGCCCGCGGGGACGCTCACGCCGGGCCAGCCGAGGACGTTCCACGGCCACGCGTAGGGGCAGGCGCCGACCATGATCTGGTCGGTCGCCCAGCCGCCGCGGCCGGCGGTCGCGCCGACCCGCAAGGGCGGGCTCGCTGTCGTTGGGGTGAGGATCGCGTCGACGTCGTCGAAAATCGCGCCGACGCGGCGTTTCAGCCATGGCTCCGCGCTGCGCGCGAGACCCAGGAGCGGCCCGCCGAACATCCGCCCCACCCGTGCGGTCGAGCGCGTGCGTGGGTCGAGCAGCGCGCGGTCGGGGACGTTGCCCACAACCCACTCGTGCACGGCCGCCTGGCCGCGGATCGCGAGCGTCATCCCCATCAGGCCGTAGCGCGGGTCGGCCTCGACCACGTCGTGGCCGAGATCGCCGAGCACGCCCGCGACCCGCTCGACCGCCGCACGGATCTCGGGGTCGAGCGCGACCGGCGCGGCGCTGAACGGCGCCCGCAGCGACAGCGCGACCCGCAGCCTCCCCGGATCCCTCGCGGCGGCTTGCGCAAACGGCTCGCGCGGCGCGGGCGACGTATGCAGGTCCCCGGGGTGGGGGCCGCTGAGGAGGTCGAGCAGCAGCGCCGCGTCGGCGACGGTGCGGGTCAGCGGCCCGAGACAGGTGAGGCCGTTGAACGCCTCCGCGTCCGGCCACGTCGAGATCCGCCCGCGCTGGGGCTTGACGCCAACCAACCCCGTCCACGCCGCCGGGATCCGCACCGACCCCGCACCATCCGAGCCGACCGCGGCGGCGACGATCCCCGCGGCGACCGCCGCCGCCGCGCCACCGCTCGAGCCCCCCGGGGTGTGGTTCAGATCCCAGGGGTTGCGCGTCACACCGAACGCCGGGCCCTCGGTGAACGGGTACAGGCCGACCTCGGGCGTGTTCGTCTTACCGACGATCACCGCGCCCGCCGCACGCAACCGGCGCACGAGCTCGCTGTCGGCCGCCTTACGCGGAAAGGCACCAGCGCAGCCGAACGCGGTCGGCTCACCCTCCACGTCGATATCGTCCTTGACAGCGAACGGCACACCCAAAAGCGGCGCGCGCTCACCCGCCGCGAGACGCTCGTCAGCGCGCGCGGCCTCCACACGAGCCCGCTCGGCGAAGATCGTCCGGAAGGCCCCAAGCAACGGCTGGAGCTCTTCCGCGCGCGCCAGCGCGCGCTCTACGAGCACGACCGAGGACACCTCGCCCGCAGCCAACAACTCCGCCTGTCCAGCCAGCGAATCCAGCGTGGGCGGCGCGTGCAAGCCTGCGGCTCTACTCATCTGACCGGCCGAGACTGCGTGCCGTCGGCGACTTGGGGACGGACCGCTGGTCGGGGTTGGTTTTGAGCAGGCGGTCGCCGAGGTTTGAGCTGATGCCCATCCAGTGGTCCTCGTGCTTGAAATGGTGCAAGCGGTGGTTTCGCCAGATCGTTCGATACCAGCGTGTCTTTGGCACATACGGGGTGTGGATCAGGAAGTGCGACCACTCGTAGCGCAGCAGGCCGAGATACGCGAAGGCGATTCCGGTGAGCGTGAGCGGCAGGACCGGCCAGCCGAGTGGCCCGGCGACGGCGAGCGTGATCAATGCCATCACGATCGCGATCTGCACGATGAAGCTGACGACCTCGACCGGCTTCAGCAACACGCGCGCCAGGTCGGAGGGGTCGAGGTGGTGGTTGCGATGCTGGATCGACCCATACAGCTCGACACGGCGGCCGAACACCCGTATCGGCGGGAGATGCAGCAGGTATTTATGGATGGCCCACTCCACGAACGGCTGCGCCGCGAGCAGCGCCAGCGGCGCGATCAGGTCCCGCCACGACCACTGGCCCACGTAGATCCGCGCGCCGATCACCAGCACGCACGCCGCGAGCGCGGCACGCGGGGAGAAGTACCCCATGAACTCCCGCCAACACGCGCCCAGGCTCCTCAGCTCGCCCCGCTCGGCGGTGAGCTTGCGATGGTAGGACGTGGGAACCTGCTCCGAGCTCACCGTCTACCCCGTGCCGGCTCGCGGGATTGGACGAGCAGTGGGCCTCGCTCGGGCGGCGCCAGCGCGAGCCGGGCTGCCGTGGCGGCGCGCTCGGAATCCCCGGCGGCGATCGCGGCCGCAATCGGCCGGCGGTAGTCGCCGCGTTTGAGCTCCTGTTCCAGCCAGGCAACGCTGAGGCCGTGCTGCGCGTGGACCGCTCGGATCAGGCTGTTGAACGCCAGCTGGTAGGCGAGGTTCCCGGCCCCGTCGAGGACGCGCTGCCAGAAACGCTGATCCAGCGCGAGCAGCTCGGCGCCCTCGAGCTCGGCGCCCTCGCCGAGTACCGCGAGCCGCTCGGAGATCTCCAGCAGCTCGCCGCGCACGTCGCCGCCGGCCCGCTGCGCGCAAAGACGCGCCACGTCAGCACCGATCCCCGCCCGCATCTCCAGCACCCCCGCCAGCAACCCCATCAACCCCTCGACAGCCTCCGCGTGCTCGGCGACGATCGTCAACAGATCCAACCCCGCGGTCTCGCGGAAGTCGAGCACCTTCGTACGGCCCCCCTGGACAACGCTGAGCAGCCCAACCTGCTGCAGGCGCTTGACCGCCTCACGCACCACATGACGATTGACCGAAAAGACCACGCTGAGATCACGCTCGGACGGGATCGCCTCCCCAGGCGCGTAACGGCAGCTGACGATCTCCGTCGTCAGCTGCTCGAACACCCCATCCGCAAGCGACCGCTTCTCGACAGCCCTCAATGCCATAACTACATAGCTTAGCAGCTGGTCCAACCATTACAACAAACTACAGCTGCTCGGCTCGAGGCTCCGGGGGACGGGATGGCTCCGGCGTTATGCTGAGGATATGCGTGCAGTGGTCGCTTCGCGCTCGATGCGCAGCGCCGGCCTCGCCCTGGCGGTGGCGAACGCCCGCTACTGGACGAGCGTGGCGCCGCTGGCGCGCGCGCAGCTGGCGCACTGGGAGGCCCGCGCGCGGGCGATTCCAGACCCCGCTCTGCGCGCGCTCGCGCTCGAGAAGCTGCAAAGCGAGCGTTTCAACGCGGAGGTTGCCGCGACGCTCGCCACGCTCGCCCCGCGCTCGCGGCGCGCACGGGCGGTGGAGGCGATCGTGTCGCTGGAGGTCGCCTACGACTACCTCGACGGTCTGACCGAGCAGCCCGCGGCAGACCCGCTGCGCAGTGGCCGGCGGCTGTCGATGGCGCTCACCGACGCGCTCGGCGCCGCGGGCGCGCAGACGGCGGGCGCGCAGACGGAGGGCTCGCGGACGGAGAGCTCGCGGACGGAGGGCTCGCGGACGGAGGGCTCGCGGACGGAGGGCTCGCAGACGGAGGGCTCGCAGACGGAGGGCTCGCGGACGGAGGGCTCGCGGACGGAGGAGTCGCCCGCGGGCGACTACTTCCGCGAGCACCCCTCCGACGACGGCGGCTACCTCGCCGAGCTGAGCGCGACGACGCGCGCCGCGCTCGCGGCGCTGCCGGCGTGGAGCGCGGTGTCGGAGACCGCGCGGGCGAGCGCCGCGCGTTGCGTGGAGGCACAGGTGCGGGTGCACGCGGCGCCGGCGACGGGAGGGGCGCGGTTGGAGGAGTGGGCACGAGCGCAGGCGGCGGGCACGGACCTCGGGTGGCGCGAGTACATCGCCGGGGCGGTCTCCTCGGTGCTTGGTGTGCACGCGCTCATCGCCGCGGCGGCGGACGCTCGCACGACCCCCGCGCAGGCGGCGGCGATCGAGGGCGCCTACATGTCGATCGCCGCGCTGAGCACGATGCTGGACGGGGCGATCGACTACGAGCGCGACAGCGCGTGCGGCGAGGCGTGGTATGTGCGGCTCTACGACAGCCGCGCGGACCTCACCGACAGCGTCCTTGCCACGATCGTGGACGCGCGAGCTCGGGTCCGGACGCTGCCGCGCGCCGCTCACCACACGATCACGCTGGCGGGCGTGGCGGCCTACTACACGAGCGCGCCGCGGGCCAGGCGGGGCCTCGCGGCGCCGCTCGCGCGACGCGTCAACGACGAGCTGGGACCATCGATGGCGCCGACCCTGGCGGTGATGCGCGCGTGGCGCGGTGCCAAGACACTGCGCCGAGCGCTCGGCGGCAAGCGGCGCACGGCGGGGCCGGCAGGCGCTAGCGTCGATGAGGACGCAGCCCCCCGCAGCCGCGGGCTGACCACGACGGAAGGGCCGACATGAGAACAGCGATCGCATACTCCCTCGCCGCGCTCGTCGCGCTCGCCGGCGCGGCGGCGTTCTCGGCGCCGGCGGGCGCACTGACAACCGGCCCCGTGCGAGCGGGGCCGGCGGGGGCACCGGCAACCGGCCCCGTGCGAGCGGCGCGGAACGGGGGAGCCCGCACGGCGCGAGCGCTCAACATCGCGGACACGGCGCACCTGCGCTTCGTGCGCGAAACCGCCGGCTCGGTGCTGATCGACGAAGGCAAGGCGACGGGCGGGCTGCCGGGGGTGGTGAAGGTGGGCTTCGAAGTGGGCGCCACGGTGAAGGCCTCGTTCACCCTCTCCAGTCGCTACGGCAAGCTGATCGGCAGCGGCTTCGCCAAGCCGCACTCCTCCGGCAGCGCATACACGAGCTTCGCCGGCACGCTGACGATCACCCATGGCACGGGCCGCTACGCACGCGCACACGGCCAGGGCGGCTTCTACGGAGTCATCAACCGCGGCAGCGACGCGGTGACGGTGCAGACCACCGGCACGCTGGCCTATTGAGAACGCTGCTGGGGATCTGCTGCGCGCTCGCGTGCGCGGTCGGGGCGGGCTTGGCCGGCACCGCCTCGGCCGCGCAGCAGGTGAAGCTGGGGGTGCACCTCTCGCCGGAGCATCTGGGAAAGGGCACGACGATCGAATTCTCGATCGAGATATCGGCGCCGGGCAAGCTCGTGCCCTCACCGCTGAGCGAGCTGGATTTCCGCTACCCGGCAAAAATCGGACTGCTCCAAAGCGGCTTGGGGCGCGCGAACTGCACGGCGGCGGCGCTCGAAAGCCTCGGCAAAGGGGGCTGCCCGGCCAATGCGCTGATGGGCTTCGGCAGCGCGCTGCTGGAGATCCAGGTCGGTCGTGAGATCGTGCGCGAGGCGGGCGCGATCTCGATCTGGATGGGGCCGGTCGCGGGCGAAGAGCTCCAGCTGCTGTTCTACGCGAGCGCGGCGACACCCGCGAGCGAACAGCTCGTGTTCGGAGGGCTGCTCGAAGAAGCCGGCCCGCCGTTCGGCGGCTCGCTGGACACTCGGCTCCCGCCGATCCCGTGGAACCCCGAAGCGCCCCCCGCGTCGATCGTGCGCTTCATCGCGCGGATCGGGCCCCGGAACGTCACCTACTACCGACGCACCGGCGGCCACGATATCCCCTACCGGCCGGAAGGGCTGCGCCTGCCGCACTCCTGCCCACGCGGCGGCTTTCCGTTCGCGGGCACATTCGCGTTCATCGACGGCACGACCAGCACCGCGCAGACGTCCGTCCCGTGCCCCCCCACGCTCGGCCTACCAGGAAGGCCAGGGCCGCATGCGGCCCTGGCTCGATCGGCGCATGCGCCGATCGACGGATACGCCGCATGCGGCGTATCCCCGGGCCTGCACATGTGCAGGCCC
>DATCFG010000066.1:0-2051 GCA_036509655.1 Solirubrobacteraceae bacterium
CGGTCCCGCCGTACTTGCTGTAGAGGACCTCATCGCCCTCGGAGACGTCGAGCGGAATCCGCTTGCCGTCGTCGTCGATCTTTCCGTCGCCGACGGCCAGAACCTTTCCCTTCTGCGGCTTCTCTTTGGCGGTGTCGGGGAGGACGATGCCGCTTGCGGTCGTCTCCTCCTCCTCGATCGCCCGCACGATGAGACGATCGCCCAGGGGCTTGAGCTTCATCTTCGAAAACCTCCGTTGAGTGTGTGCTTCTCGCGGCGGCACGCTCCACTCGGAGGCCACCGGATGGGATTGGCACTCTCGTTTTGAGAGTGCCAGTGGATACGGAGAATACAGGCCCGGAGCACGATCTGTCAAGAAAATTGGCACTCTCGTGGCAAGAGTGCCAATTTTCGGCTGCCAGAGCGCCTAGATCGGCTGTCTTCTGGTGACGAACGCGGACGGCCGGCCCGGCGCACGCCTGTGCCCGCGCTATCGTGCGCGGGCAGATGAGCAGCTTCGACCCCGCCCTCAGCGCCTTCCTGCTGCGGCGCATCTCCGAGCTCGGGCCGATGCGCACCGCGGCGATCGCCTTTCAGGCCGGCGACATCGAACGCTTCGAGGTCGACCGCTTCAACCTCGACGACGCCGAGCGCTGGGTGCAGGAGAGCGCCGCCGACGGGCTGCTGGCGCCAAGCGAGGAGGACGCCGAGGCCTGGCAGATCACCGACGCGGGGCTGCGCGTCGTCGCCGAGCCGCCGAGCTGAGCGCGCCTAGTGTCCTGAGTCGTTGATTCGTTGGCAGTATGTGGCGAGGGTGTCGAGGATTTGGTCGGCGGTTTTGTGCCAGACGTAGGGGCGGGGGTCGTCGTTCCAGTTGGTGATCCAGGTGCGGATTGAGGCGACGAGGTCGCGGACGGAGCGGTGCGCGGAGCGCTTGATCCATTTCGTGGTCAGTTCTGCGAACCAGCGTTCGACGAGGTTCAGCCAGGAGCTGTAGGTCGGGGTGAAGTGCAGCGTAAAGCGGGGGTGGCGCAGCAGCCAGCGTTGGATCGATGGGGTCTTGTGCGTGGAGGAGTTGTCGAGAACGACGTGCACGTCGAGGTGTGCCGGGACCGACTTGTCGATCAGGGTCAAGAACCGGCGGAACTCCTCGGCACGATGGCGCGGGGTCATCTCGGCGATCACCTGGCCGCAAGCAACGTCCAGCGCGGCATAGAGGTTGGTCGTGCCATTGCGAACGTAATCATGGGTCTGGCGCTCGGGCACGCCCGCCATCAACGGCAGAATCGGCGCCGAGCGGTCCAGCGCCTGAATCTGGCTCTTCTCATCCACACACAAAACGACCGCTGCCTCAGGTGGGTTCAGATACAGGCCGACGATGTCTCTGACCTTGTCGATGAACTGCGGGTCCGGGGACAGCTTGAAGGTCTCGGTCTGATGCGGCTTGAGGGCGAACGCACGCCAGATTCGGCTGATCGCCGTCTGGTTGAGCCCGGTCGCCTTGGCCATCGACCGCGTCGACCAGTGCGTCGCGTTCGGCGGCTGCTGCTCCAACGTCTTGACGATCACGCGCTCGACGTCCTCGTCGCTGATCTTGCGCGGCTGCCCGGGCCTGGGCTCGTCATGCAGCCCGTCGATCCCGCGCTCAGCGAACCGGCCGCGCCAACGGCCGACAGTCTGCGTGCTGCACCCCAACCTGGCCGCGATCTCCTTGCTGGACGCGCCGTCAGCAGCACCAAGCACGATCCTGCAACGCAGCGCCAGCGCCTGCGAGCTCTTCGGACGCCTGGCCCAACGCTCAAGCACCTCCCGCTCCCCATCACTGAGCACAACCTCGACACGCTGCGGCATAGCGGCCTCCCATGGTCGTCGATGACCACAGACTTCGCCACCCACCACACCATACCTGCCAACTAACGACTCAGGACACTAGCTCCGCTGGGCCTCGCGCAGGCCGCGCTCGATCTCACGCGTCGCGTCGCGCCGACGCAATGTCTCGCGCTTGTCGTGGACGTCCTTGCCGCGGGCGAGCGCGATCTCGACCTTCGCGCGCGGCCCCGCGAAGTAGATCC
>DATCFG010000067.1:0-16805 GCA_036509655.1 Solirubrobacteraceae bacterium
CGCTTCAAAGAACCGACGGTGTTGACAGCCGCCCGGGAAGCGCTCGGGATCTTCAAAACCCCACCGCCATCGGGTGTGCGCGTCGCGAGCTCGCTCGGAGCGCACTACCTCGAGTACACCTACGCCCCCACCGACCGCATCCTCAACGGCGAACTCCAAGCGCTCGTCGGGCTCTACGACTACACCTCGCTCACCAACGACCCGGCCGGCCTGCAGCTGTTCGAAGCCGGCGACGCCGAAGAGCGCGTGCGCACCCCTCTCTACAACACCGGCTACTGGTCGATGTACGACCAGTACGGCGAATCGGATCTCAACTACCACGAACTGCTCACCGAATTCCTCCAGCACCTCTGCGAACGCACGCACAAAGGCGAGCCGCCCACGACCACACCGGCGCCCGCACCAGCCCCGGCCCCGGCTCCGCCGACCACGCCGACGACGCCGGCGCCCACCCCGACGCAGATCGCGGGCGATCGGGTCTACTGCACGACCGCCGAAGCCTTCACCGCCGACGAGCACACGCCGCCGAAGGTCGCGCTGCTCACGACGACGCTGCCGACGAGTGCCCGCGCGGGCGTGCAGCTGTCGCTGTCGAAGGTCGCGACCGTCCACCTCACCGTCCGCCTCGGCGGCGCCGTCGTCTACAGCAACAGCGCAACCGTCGAACGCGGCAAGCCGAAGCTGCTCTGGCCCACCCCCGCGAAGGGCGGCTCCTACGGGGTCACGCTCACCGCGACCGGCCTCGCCGGCAACTTCGCGACCGCCAGCGGCACGATCACCGTCGCGAAGGGCGCGAAGGCGCACTGAGGCTGGCGCAACCGGACGCTGCCGGGAGTAGCGCGCACGGTTATCGGCGGCGTGCCCGTGCCGGAGGATCCGGGGCGCGAGCCGACGATCAGACACCGGCCTGGCCCTGTATCGGATCCCCATCCGCCCAGGCGACCCTAGACTGCGGTACATGACACGACTGAGCAGCGCTTGGCGGGCACTGACGCCCGAGCAGCGCCTCGCGGGCGCCGCCTCGGCGGCGCTGTTCGTGACGATGTTCCTGCCCTGGTATCAGCAGAACGCGGTCGTCAACGCCCCGCGCGCGGCGCCGCTGCAGAGCCGCAACCTGAACGCGTTCCAGGTCTTCTCGTTTGTCGAGGCCGCCGTCCTGCTCGTCGCAGTGGCTGTGCTCTACCTGCTGTTCGCGCGCGGGGAGCGGCGCTCCTTCCAGCTCCCCGGTGGCGACGGCACGGTGGTGTTCGCCGCCGGAATCTGGGTGGCGCTGCTCCTGATCCTGCGCCTGTTCGACAAGCCGGGGATCACCGCCCACGGCGTCGCCGCGAACGTCGGCATCCAGTGGGGGATCTTCTTCGCGCTCGCGGCCGCCGGGCTGCTCGCCCTCGCCGGCTCGCGGATGCGCGCCGACGCCCGGCCGGAGCCGCCCCTCTTGCGCCGTCCCCGGCGACTCCAGCCTCAACGCCAACCCGAGCCCCCACACGCTCCGCCGCCCCGTCGTGTGCCTCGTCGCCCTGTCTCGTCATCTGACGCAACCGAGCAACTGTCCTTTGAGGACCCCCTGCCCGAGCCCGAGCAGCGGTAGGCGCCTATCATTGCGCGGACCGTGTCCGCCCCCTCCGCCGCCGCGCCCGCGCCCGCGCCCGCCTCCGTCGCAGACGTCGCCGCGGGCCTGCGCGCGGTGGGCTACCTGCCCGGCGAGTCGACCGCGCTCGTGGCGTTCCTCGCGGCCAGGCTCGGCAAGCCCGTGCTCGTCGAGGGGCCGGCGGGCGTCGGCAAGACCGAGCTCGCGAAGTCGCTCGCGCTGTATCTCGGCCGCGAGCTCGTGCGGCTGCAGTGCTATGAGGGCCTCGACGAGGCGAAGGCGCTGTACGAGTGGAACTACCGCAAGCAGCTGCTTCGCATCCAGGCAGAGGCATCGGACACGGGCTGGGAGGCGGTGCAGGAGGACATCTTCGGCGAGGAGTTCCTGCTCGCCCGCCCACTGATGAGCGCGATCGCCTCCGAGCAGCCGGTCGTGCTGCTGATCGACGAGATCGACAAGACCGACCAGGAGTTTGAGGCGATGCTGCTGGAGGTGCTCTCCGACTTCCAGATCTCGATCCCCGAGCTCGGCCTCCTCAAGGCGCGCACGCACCCCGTCGTGCTGCTCACCTCGAACAACTCGCGCGAGCTCACGGAGGCGCTCAAGCGCCGCTGCCTCTACCTGTGGCTCGACTACCCCGAGCTCGAGCACGAGCTCGAGATCGTGCGGCTACACGCGCCGGAGCTCTCGCAGACCGTCGCCCGCCGGCTCGTCGAGGTGATCGGCATGGTGCGCGAGCTCGACCTGAAGAAGCCGCCGTCGATCGCCGAGTCGATCGACTGGGCGCGGGCACTGCTGCTGCTCGGCGCCGACGACATCGACGAGACCGTCTTCCGCGACACGATGTCGGTGATCGTCAAGCACCGCACCGACATGGACATCGTCTCCGAGCGCGTCGGCCTGAAGCTCCGAGCGCCCGCCGTCGATGCCGCCTGAGGGCCTGCCGGCCCGGATCCTCGAGCTCGGCGAGGAGCTGCGCCGCGAAGGCGTCGCGGTCGGTACCTCGGAGCTGCTCGACGCGTTCGCCGTCCTGCGCGAGGTGAGCTGGACAGAGCAGGAGGACTTCCGCGAGGCGCTCGCCGCGACCTTGGCCAAGAGCCAGGAGGATCGGCGCGTGTTCGAGCTGGTGTTCGACCGCTTCTTCTTCCGCGCGGTCGAGCTCGCGGCGCTGCGCGAGGACGTGCGCGAGGGCGATCCTTCGCAGGTCCCGCCGAGCGCGATCGACCTCGACGAGCTCTCCCCCGAAGACCTCGAAGCGCTGCGCGCCCGCATCGCCGCGGCGCTGCGGGATGGTTCGGAGGCGGCGATGGCCGACCTCGCGCGGATGGCGATCGCCGCCTTCGGGCGCCGCGAGGAGGGCTCGGGCGTGATCGGCGTCGACGTCCAGCGCATCCGCCGCGCGCTCGGCCTGCGCACCGAGCCCCAGCCCGAGCTGCCCCCCGAGGACCCGCGGCGCGAGGGCCTGCCGCGCGACGCCCTGCGCCGCTTCGAGGCGCTGCTGCGCCGCGAGCTCGAACGCGGGCAGATCGAGCGCACCGGCAGCCTGCCCCCCGCCCGGCCGCTCGGCGAGCTCGACCGGGCGCTCCCCTCCGGGCCGCTCGCCGACCTCGCGGCCGTGCACCGCGTCGTGATCCAGCTGCGCCGCCGCCTCGCCACGCAGGGCATGCAGGCGCGCGGGCACCGCCGCCACGCGCAGGTCGACGTGCGCCGCACGATGCGCGCGTCGCTACAGACCGGCGGCGTCCCGGTCGTGCTCAAGTACCGGCCGCGCCGGCCCAAACGCCCGGAGATCTACGTGCTCTGCGACGTCTCCACGAGCGTCACCTCGGCGTCGGTCTTCTTTTTGTCCGTGCTCCACGCGCTGCACGATTCGTTCCGCAAGATGCGCTCCTTCGTGTTCATCGAGCGCGTCTCCGAGGTCACCGACATCTTCGCCCACGAGCGCAACTTCGCGGCCGTCTCAGAGCGGATCTCCTCCGACGCCGGCGTGGCCGACATCTCCGGCTACACCGACTACGGCCGCGTCTGGTCGGAGATGCTCGAACAGGTCGGCGAAGAACTGCACCCGCGCGCCACCGTGATCGTTTTGGGCGACGCGCGCACGAACGGCCGCGACCCCCGCTCAGACCTGTTCGCCCAGCTCGCCGCGCGCGCCGGGCGCACGTTCTGGCTGAACCCCGAGCCCCGCCTGTACTGGAACTACGGCGACTCGGTGATCGCCGCCTACGAGGAGTTCTGCACCGCGTTCGAGTGCTGGACGACCGCGCAACTCGAGGACTTCGTGCGGGCGCTCACGCGGCCGGTGTCTTCGGCGCTCTAGCCGAGGAGCCCGGTAGCCGACGCGGTGACGGTGACACGCGTTGGTGACGCGACGTGACGTGACGTGACGTGACGTGACGCGAGGCGACATGCGCGTTTCTTGACGCAATTACGACGAAGCTGCGAAGAAATTGCGATGCAATCGTGCGGGAGTGCGACAAAAGTGTGACGAGAAGCTAAAGGCGGGCCGAAGTAGTAAACACTTTTAAAACTGCGTAATACCATAGTGACACACTCTCTTAAAAGTGCAACAGCATCCTCGGCGTCTTTAAGAGAACCGGTCTCTCTCGACGGAATCGGCGCCATCCCCCACCGACAAGAGTCCAGATCGGCTGTCGACGTGAACGCGATAGCATCAGCACAAGCAAACAGGGGGGCTGGCGGGACAGGCCGGCTGAGATGGCGCACCGGAGACGATTCCCCCGGCGCCGACCCTTTGAACCTGTGGGGTAATGCCCGCGGAGGGAGCCGAGTGCCAACCGAACTGCAGTCCCGCGAGCACCGCACAGCGGGGAGCCGCACACCCGCACATCGCACATCCGCACATCGCACATGCGGAGCGACGCGCACGAACGGCGGCATCCGGCTTGACGGTGTGAGCCGTGCTTATCGCGACCGTAGGGGGGCGTCCGTGCAGGCGCTCACCGGCGTGTCGCTGCGCGCCGGCCACGGTGAACTGCTCGCGGTGGTCGGTCCCAGCGGCTGTGGGAAGACCACGCTGCTGGAGCTCGTCTGCGGTCTGCAGGCCGCCGATGGCGGCACCGTCGAGTGCGCGCCGGCCGCGTTGATGCCCCAGCACGATCTGCTGCTGCCGTGGCTCTCGGCGGTCGACAACGCCGCGCTCGCGCTGCGGATCGCCGGCGACTCGCGCGCGCAGGCCCGCGGCAAGGCCGCGGAGCTGTTCGCCGAGCTCGGCCTGCAGGGCTTCGAGGCCGCACATCCACACGAGCTCTCCGGGGGGATGCGCCAGCGCGTCGCGTTCCTGCGCACGCTCCTCTCGGGCAAGCCCGTCCTCTGCCTGGACGAGCCGTTCGGCGCGCTCGACGCGATCACGCGCGCGGAGATGCAGGGTTGGCTCGGCCGGGCGCTCGAGCGCGAGCCACGCACGGTCGTGCTCGTCACGCACGACGTCGAGGAGGCGGTCGTGCTCGCCGATCGCGTCGCGGTGCTCTCCCCCCGGCCCGGCCGGGTGCGCGCGGAGGTCGAGGTGGACCTCCCCCGCCCCCGCTCGCGCACCGATTCGGAGGTGATCGCCCTGCGCGAGCGGGCGCTCGTCGCACTGGGGATGGGGGACGCGGGCGGCGTGCGTGAGGACGAGCGCGGGTGAGGACGGACAGGTTGAATACGGGGATGGGAACCTGGGCGGGGAACGCACGATGAGGCGCCGCGCCATCGACGCCACGCCGGCGATCGTGCTCGTGCTGGTGCTGCTCGGCGCGTGGGAGATCTACGTCGACTCCGGCGCCACGAGCTCGTCGATCCTGCCGGCGCCCCACGCGATCGCCGAATCTCTCTGGGGCAACGCCGGCCTGCTCGGCCACAACCTCGCGATCACCGCAGAGGAGGTGGGGCTGGGTCTCGCGCTCGCGCTCGCGCTCGGCTTCGCGCTCGGCGTGCTGATCCACCTCTCCCCGCCCCTGCGCCGCGCCTGCTACCCGCTCACCGTCGGCTCCCAGGCGGTGCCGATCGCGGTGATCGCGCCGCTGCTCGTGTTCCTACTCGGCTTCGGCCTGCTGCCCAAGCTGATCGTGATCGTCCTGATCTGTTTCTTCCCCGTCGTCGTCACGACCGTCGACGGGCTCGCCGCCGTCGACCCCGATCAGCTCAAGCTGCTGCGCACGCTCGACGCCTCGCGCCTGCAGGCGTTTCGCTTCGCCGAGCTACCGGCGGCGCTGCCCGCGGCGATCAGCGGCGCGCGGATCGCCGTCACCGTCGGCGTGATCGGCGCCTACATCGCCGAGTCCCAGACCGCGACCTCGGGCGCCTACTCCGGACTGGGACGCGAGATCGACGCCGACCTCTCGTCGCTACAGACACCCCGCGCCTACGCGGCCGCGGTCGTGCTGTTCGCATTCGCGATCGCCTGCTTCTACACCCTTTCTGAGATCGAGCGCCGGCTGGCGCCGTGGGCCAACCAATCAAGAGGAGACATCCGTTGAGAGTCCTGCCGATCGTCCGTCGCACCGTGATCCTCGGTCCAGCCGACCCCGCACAGGGCTCGCCCGGCTCGCAACGCTCGCCCGGCTCGCAACGCTCGCGCGCCCGCCACGGGAGCCCTGCGGCGGTGGCCCTGGCCCTGAGTCTCGCCCTCGCCCTATCCGCCTGCGGGGCCAGGCAGGACACGGTCACGGCGGCTCGCACCAAGCCCTTCACGGTGATGCTCGACTGGTTCCCCAACGCCGACCACGCGCCGCTCTACTCCGCGCTCGCCGCCGGCGACTTCCGCGCCGCGGGACTCGACGTGAAACCCGTGGCCCCCTCCGAAACCGCCGAACCGCTGAAGCTGCTCGCGGCCGGCAAGGTCGAGATGGCGATCTCCTACGAGCCCGAGCTGCTGCTCGCCCGCGACGAAGGCCTGAAACTGGTGTCGATCGCGGCGCTCGTCCAGCGTCCGCTGACCTCGATCATCGCGCTGCCCTCCTCCCACATCAAGAGCGTCGCCGACCTCGCCGGCAGGACCGTCGGCACCGCCGGCATCCCCTACCAGGCAGCCGAGTTGAAGGCCGCCCTGCGGAGCGCCGGGGTCGATCCGGCGAGCGTGCACGAAGTGAACGTCGGCTTCAACCTCATCCCCGCGATGCTCTCCGGCAAGGTCGACGCGACACTCGGCGGCTACTGGAACTACGAGTCGCTCCAGCTCCAGTTGCTGCACAAGCACCCCCTCACGGTCCCGATCGAGGAGGCCGGTGTGCCCACCTACGACGAGCTCGTGCTCGTCGTCCGCGAAGAACAGGCGCGCACCGACGGCCAGGACCTGCGCGCGTTCCTCCAGGCGCTCACCCGCGGCGAGCGCACCGTGCGGGGCGGCCCGGCCGCCGCGGCGTCGCTGCTCGTCAAAGCCAACCCCTCGCTCGAACCGAAGCTCCAGCTCGCCTCGATCCAACAGACGCTCCCCGCGGCGCTCCCCTCCGGCAGCCACCCCTACGGCTATCAGGATCCCTCCGCGTGGACAGTCTTCGGCAGCTGGATGTTCGCCCACGGCCTCCTCCACCACAGTCCGAACAGCACACCCCTGCCACCGTTCACGAACGAGTTCCTGCCGGGGGAAGGGCTGGGGAAGAGCGAAGAAGAAGCGCTCTAGCCCGACGGCGGCGAAGAAGCAGCTCCGATCAGCCGAGGCCCTGCATATGCACCGCGGCGAGGCCTGCCCACTCGCCATAGCCGGCGAAGAACTCGCGCACCTCGTGCTCTTCTGCGCGGGCCCTTGGGTCGCCGCCGCCCAGGTGACGACCGACCAACTTCAGCAGGCCAAGGTCCCCGGCCGGCAACTGGTCGTGGCGGCCCTGACCCCGCAGCGCCATCGTCTCCACGGTCCACGCGCCGATGCCCCCGATCGCGCGCAGCCGCCGCCAGCCGCGCTCGTGCTCGGCGGGGTCGTGCAGGTCCACGCGCCCCTGCGCGACCTCGCGCGCGGCCCTCCGCAACGCGATCGCGCGCGCCGCCGCGAGATCGCACGACTCGATCAGCGCCGGCGCCGTGGCCGCGAGCGTCGCGGGGGTGGGCAGGTCGCGCAGGTCGCGCAGCCTGCCGCCGTTGCGCGGACTGCCGCTGCTCTCCCAGGCCCTCCAGGGCCGTCCGAGACGCGTGACCAAGCGGCGCTGGATCGCGGCCGCCCGCTCGTACTCGATCAGCTGCTCGCAGACCGCCCAGACAAGCGCCTCGAAGGGCTCCGGGCGGCGTCCCACGCGCAGCCACGGGCGCGCTCGCACCGAGCGCCCGATCAGCGGGTCCTTTGCAAAGCGGTGGATAAATGGCCGCAGGTCGTCGTCGACGCCGAGCGCGAATCGCATGCGCTCGACGCCGTACCTCGCGGCTTGCTCCGTCCGTGCGCGCGCGCCGAACAACACCCTGTCGCCGGCCGTCTGCGCGATCCGCACCACCACCGGCTCGTCTTCGTCGTGCAGCAGCCGTTCCAACACCCCGCCGCGGCGGCGCATCACGCCGTCCATGCCGTTGCGCCTCGGCAGCCTGTACGGCCCGACCGGGCGGACCTCCTCGCGCAGCTCGACGAGATTGCTGCGGCCGATCGAGTTGCTCCGGTCGCTCAGCGCTCGCCGCCCAGCAGGTGCACGTCGACGAGCAGCGAGCGGCTGCCGACGATCTGCAGCAGCTCGCCGGCCTTCTTGTTCGCGGAGCGACCGTCGCGCCGGGGGGGGCGGGCGCGACTCAACCGCCTGGCGTCGCGGCCCTTCGCGAGCGTCGCACGCCGGCGGCGGTGCACGAGGCCGACGACCGCGGCCCCCGCGACGAAGCCCCCGGCCGCCACCGCGGCGGCCTGCACGGCCGGCACGACGGCGCGGCCCGGTCCCGCCTGCGCCGGCAACGCCGCCGCCGCCGCCGCCGCCGGGGACGCGATCACCGTCGGCTCCTGCGCGAGCACCGGCAGGGCGTCTACTTCCTCGGTGTTCTCACCCATCGCTCGCAGTGTACGCCGCGGTCCAGACCGCTTGTCGCAGCCGGCCCCTACAACTCCCGCTCGTAGATCCGGTAGCGCTTCACGACCTTCCCGCCCATCGCTTCCATGCCCCTGTTCATCGCTGTGTTCGTCTCCAGGATCCAGCCCATCTCGCCGCCCTTCTGCGGGCGTTTTTCCGCCGCGTCGAAGTGCAACTGGTAGAGCTTCGCCGCCACTCCCGTGTGCTGATGCTCGGGCTTCACGCCGAGGAAGCCGACGCGCACCCGATCGGTGGTCTTGCCCTTGCGCAGGAAGTGCCACCAGCCCAAGGGGAAGAATTTGCCTCCCATCTTCTCCAGCACTTGGTTGAGGTCGGGGAACGTCATCGCCATGCCCACGACCTCGCCCGTGTCTTCTTTCTCGGCGATCATGCACCAGTGCTTGTCGAACACCAGCTGTATCTCCTGTGCGTAGGCGTCGAGATCCTTCTTCGAGTACGGCACGAAGTCCCAGTTCTTCGACCACGCGGCGTTATAGACCTCGGCGAAGGCGTCCATGTCTTTGCGCAGCTGCCGTCTGCGCATCGGGCGCACCCTGATCCCGTGCTCTGACTGCGCCTTCTCCGCCAGCTCCCAGATCACAGGTAGCACCTTGTCGCGGTTTTCGACCTCGAGTTTCCACATCAGCAGGTCCATCGCCTTGCTCATCCCCGCCTGCTCCATGCGCTGCTGGTAGTAGGGCGGGTGCCAGGGCTGCTTGAGCATCGGACGCAGGTCGTGACCCTCGACCAGGATGCCGCTCTCTTCGTTCATCGTGAAGTCCGCCGGACCCACCATCCGCTCCATGCCACGCGCCCGCAGCCACTGCTCGGCGGCGCTCAGCAGCGCCTCCAGCACCCCCTGATCGTCCTCGAACTCCAGGAAGCCGTACCAGCCCCACTTCTTCTTCCGATAGTCGTTGAACGCGTGGTTGACCTGAGCGGTGATCCGTCCCACGACCCGCCCGTCGCGCCTGGCGATGAAGTACTCGGCCTCACCATGGCTGAAGAACGCGTTCAGGCGCCGGTTCAGAAACAGCCAGCGCTCGAGCTTCGGCAGGGGGATCCACAACGGGTGGTTAGCATGCAACCGGAACGGCAGGTGGATGAACGCTTTCAGGTCCCGTCTGCCGGAGACCGGTGTGACCTGGACGCCTGTTGATCGCTCAGACACGCTCACTGACTCAGACCCTATATGCCCACTTCGACAGACGCCTCCACGACACCCACCGACGAGCAGCCCGGCGCGCATCCGGTGGACGTCTTCGCCAAGGTCCGCGGCCACGAGCGCGAGGAGCTCTTGCGCGCCGCACGCGCGGCCGACGTGCTGCCCTACTTCCACGTCCTCACCTCCGCGGCGATGCCCGTCGTCGAGATGGAGGGCGCCGAGCGGATCATGCTCGGCTCCAACAACTACCTCGGGCTGACCGGCGACGAGCGTGTGATGAAGGGCGCCGAGGACGCCCTCCACCGCTATGGCACCGGGCTGACCGGCTCGCGCTTTCTCAACGGGACGATCCCGTTGCACCTGGAACTGGAGCGAGAGATCGCCGAGTGGATGAACACCGACGCCGCGCTCGTGTTCACGACCGGACACCAGGCGAACCTCTCGACGCTCGGCACGATCCTCTCCCCTCAGGACACGGTGATCGTCGACTCCGGCGACCACGCCTCGGTCTTCGACGGCTGCCTGCTCTCGCGGGCGAAGCTGCGCGCGTTCCGCCACAACCGCCTCGACAAGCTCGAGAAGACGCTCCAGCGCGCCCAGGCTGACGGCGGCGGCGTCCTGGTGGTGGTCGACGGGGTCTTCTCGATGGAGGGCGACATCGCGCCGCTGCGTGAGATCTGCGAGCTCTGCTCCCGCTACGGCGCGCGCCTGATGGTCGACGAGGCCCACGGGGCCGGGGTCCTCGGCGCGCGCGGCGCCGGTACCGCCGAGCTGCTCGGCGTCGAGGACAGCGTCGACCTGCGCATGGGCACGTTCTCCAAGTCGCTCGCCTCCTGCGGCGGCTTCGTCGCGGGGCCGGCGGAGGTGATCGAGTACCTAAGGATCTACTCGCGCCCGTTCCTCTTCACCGCCTCCGCGGTCCCCGCCTCGCTCGGAGCGGCGCTCGCGGCGCTGCGCGTGATGCGCTCGCCCGACGGGCCGCCGCTGCTGCAGCGCGTGCTCGCCAACGCCCGCCTCCTGCGCGACGGCCTCGAAGACCTCGGCTTCGCGGTGGTCGCGCCCCAGGCGCTCCCCGACGACGTCGCTCCCGCACCGGGCGTCGTCTTTGCCGGGGACAGGGATGGTGCCGGGGACGGCGGCGGGAGCGGGGACGGCGACGGCAGCCGCACGTCGCCGCGGATCGTCACCCCGATCGTCCCCGTGCTCGTCGGCGACGACTGGAAGGCGGCGCTGCTCTGGCGCGCGCTCTACGACCGGGGCGTGTTCGTCAACACCGCGCTCCACCCTGCCGTCCCCCCGGGAGGCGCGCTGCTGCGCACGAGCGTGATGGCCACGCACGACGCGCCCGTGCTCGATCGCGCGCTCGCCGTCTTCGCCCAGGTCAAGTCCGAGTTCGAGGCCGAGCACGGACCGCTGCCGGGTCCGGCCTGAGAACGTGTTCTGAGATCCCGCGCCCGGCGTTCCACCGGTCGATTGCGCTTGTCCAATTCTTCACAAGTCTTTCGGGCAAGAAAAAGGTCGCTTCTAGCGCACGAACCGCGCTCGCGCTGTTGACCGCGAACCTCGTCCTGACGTAGCTTCTGGGAGCGCTCTGCATGACCGTCTGAAGTTCGCCCCACGACCGATTAAAACCCACCCACCCGGGGTCAAATACCGGGATCGGTCCGCGACTCGTCGCGGGTTGACTTCAGACGGCCGTGACGGGCGCATACTCGTCAAAAATCAAGCAAGGATGTTGTCCGCCGCGGCGCTCGTGGCGGCAACGGGGAGAGTGCCCAGATGAACGCGACAGCGACGATGGCCCCTGCCGATCGGGCGGGCGGCCCTCAATACATGCGCGCCCTGGAACGCGCCAATCAGGTCCGCCTCGCCCGCGCCTCGCTCAAGCGCCGGGTCGCGCTGGGAGAGAGCTGCGTCGCCGCGGTGATCCTCGACTGCCCGTGGGAGGCCGAGTCGATGGCCGTCGCCGACCTGCTCATGAGCCAGCGTCGCTGGGGTCAGACGCGCTGTCGCAAGTTCCTCGCCCAGATCGCGATGTCCGAGAAGAAGACAGTCGGGTCGATGACCGACCGTCAGCGCCACACGCTCGCGGCGATGCTCACCGCCGTCCCGTCCGGCTGCGACGGCGCCGGGGAGGCCGAGGACCCACCATTCGGGGAGATATCGGCGCACCCAGCTCCAGGCGAGCGCCGCGCAATGGCGTTCAGTCGCTGATCCGTCCGGGGCCGGGCTCGGGGGCTGGCTCGAGCTCGGTGGCGGGCTCGGGGGCATCGTCGTCGCTCACGCCCGCGGCGGTCTCCAGCCACGCGCCCGCGACGCCCGCACCAGCTCGCTCACGCGCGCGCGCAGCGTCGCCAGGGCGGGACGTTCCAGCAGCGCCCTGCTCTGCACCACGCCCCCGGGATAGGCAAAGCTCACCTGGGGACAGCTCACGAGCTTGTAGACGTCCGCCAGCACACCTTCGCTGTCGAAGCCGATCGGGATACTCAGGCTCTTCTCCCCGATCAGCTGCAGCAGTTCGCCGCGACCGCCCTTGATCTCGACACCAGCGAAGCGCACGTTCGGAAACGAGGGCGCGAGCGCCTGCATGTCGCTCAAGATCCGCGGGCAGGAGCCCAAGTCCACGAACAGCGCCAGCACCACCGGCCCCTGTTCGTAGAGCTCGCAGATGTTCAGGATCCCCCGTCCCCGCTCCGCGCACGCGGGGACCTTGCCCGCCGCGCCCTCGTTTGCCCGCGTCGCGATGTCGGCGGCGCCGTTCACATCGCCCCGCGCAAGGGGCACGGCAAACGGCGGCAGGCGATGGCCGGGCTCGAGGCCGACCGACCCGTTCGACTTCGTCAACGCCGCGTTGATCGACACCAGCACGACGATCAACACCGCCAGCAAGCCCAGATAGCGCCCGTAGGGGCGGCCGTGGTGGGTTATGTGGTCATCGCTCATGCCCGGCTCCGACTCCGACTCCGACTCCGACTCCGGTTCCGGGTCCGGTTCCGGACCCACCCCCCGCGCGACGCTCCGCGAACATCAGCGCCGCCGGCAGAGCCACCAGCACCCCCAGCAGCGAGACGCTCAGGTCGATCAGCGTCACCAGCCCGAAGTCGCGGAGCATGCGGATGTCGGACAGCACGAGCACGCCGAAGCCCGCGATAGCCGTCACCCCCGAGGCGGCGACCGCGGCGCCCGTGCGCGTGTACGTGCGGCGCAACGCCTCGATCGCGGCCCGCCCCCGCAGCCGCTCCTGGCGGTAGCGCTCGGACAGCAGCACGCTGAACTCGGTCGAGATCGCGATCACCAGCGCGCCGAGCGTGACCGACATCGGGTTCAGCGGCACCCTCACCGCGAACAGGACCAGCGCGGACCAGCCCGTCGCCAGCGCAATCGGCACGAGCGGCACGAGCGCCCGCCGGCGGTCCCCTCTGAACGCAATCAACAGCACCAGCGCGACCGCCGCCAGCCCGATCGACAGCGTCTCCAAACGCCGCCACGGGGAGGCCACCTGCGTACCCGACTGAGCCGTCAGCACCGCCAGCCCGACGAGCTGCGCGCTCACCCCCGCGGGCGGGTGAAGGCTCGAGCGCATCGTTTCGATCAGCTGCTGCTGTTCGGCCAGCGACATCAGCCGGATTCCGAACGCCAGCGTCGCCGTGCGACGATCGGGGGCGATCACGTCCTGGGAGAAGTACGGCGGGATCGCGTCGAGCAGGCCCTTCACCTCGGCCTGCGTGAGCTTCGGCGCGGTCGCCTTTTCCTTCGACGTCCCCGTGCCGGCGCCGGCGCTCGTCGTGGCGCCCGAGAACAGGTCCGGCAGCGAGAACGCCGGGCACAGCCGCGCCCGCCCACAGCCCCGCGCTTCGCTGTAGCCGAAGCGCTTCAGCATCGCGCTCTCATACGAGCTCATCCATTCGATCGTCGCCGGCTTCGTCAGGTCCTTCGTGCTGACCATCAGGTCGAGCTGCCCGGCGACGCCGGTGGCGTGCTCGAGCGCGTCGAGGTTCTGCAGCGATTCGAGGTTCTGCGGGACCAGCTTTTCGATGTTCGTCTCCACGTGCGTCTGCGTATCGAGCCCCCAGCCGAGCACTGCCAGCGCGAGCCCCACGCAGAGCACGCGGCCCGGCCGGCGCGGAGCCTCGACGAGCGCGATCCTCGCCACGAAGCGATTGACCGGGTTGTCGAGCAACAGCTCGCGCGCCCCCCGCCAGGCGGCGCCCAGGTTCGCCTCGAGACTCGTGCGCGCGCGCGTGTACAGACGATCGCTTACGACTCCCGCGACCGCTCCGGCTCCGCCCTCGAGCGCACCGCGCCTCCCCGGCGCGCGGCGATCGGCCAGCACGAGCACGGCCGAGCCCGCTGTCAGGGCGCAGAGAAAGGCGATCACGACGCCCGCCACCAACAGCAACCCGAAGCCGCGCACCATCGGCACCGGGGAGAGCAACAGCACGAGCATCGCCCCGACGCTCGCGATCCCAGCCGTCGCGATCGTCGGCGCGCCCGCGATCGCCGCGCGCCTCACGGCCGCCCGCGCGTCCGCCGATCGGTGAGCCCGCGCGTCCGCCGATCGGTGAGCCTCCGCGTCGGCGGGCGCGTGGCCCGTCGCGTCCGCGGACGCGTAGGGCGCCTCCGCCAAGGCCTCCTCCACGCGCGACTGGAACTGGATCGCGTAGTCCACCGCCAACCCCACCAGCACGGGCAGGACCGCGATCGAGGCGACCGTCAGCGACGCGCCCACGAGCGACAGCGCGCCGAACGTGAGCGCGGTGGCGAGCAGCGCGACTCCCAGCGGCAGCAGCCGCGGGCTGGCTGGGCGGGCGGGCGGGCGGGTCCCAAAAACAAGGCTGAGCGCGAGCGCCATCACCAGCACGACCGCCACCAGCAGCAGCTCGATCGAGTGCGCGATCTCGCCGGTCAGGTCGGCGACGATCACCGGCTCGCCGGTCACGAGATAGCTCTCCCCGTGCCGCAGGTGCCACTGCTTCATCGCCACCGCCTCGCGGATCAGCGCGATCGTGCGCGTCCGCTGGCGTTCGCTCAGGCCCGCCTTCAGCCGCGCCGAGATCAACGCCGCTTCGCGGTTGGGGAACAGATAGGCGAAGCGCGCCTTCGGCGTGCCCGCCGGCTTGCTCGAGGCGAACACGAGCGTCGACACGAAGCTCTTGCCTTCGAGGCTCGGCCGCGCCGTGAGCCCATACTGGAGCGCCAGCGTCGCGAGACCCTCCTTGAAGCGCCCGAGCGTGATCGAGCTCGCCTGCTTGCCGAGCTTCTCCGCCGCTTCTTCGCTTTCTCCCCGCGCCACCGCGGCCTTCCGCACGACCGTTTCGGCCTGCTTCGCCTCGGCTTCGGCCTGCTTGGTCTCCACCGTCAGCAGTTCGTCGATCCGTTCGGCCGACTCGTTGACAAACGTGCCCGGCCCGAACACGACCTTCACCGTCCGCGCCTTCGCCAGCTGACCGCACGGCCCGTCCTCGCCCCCCTCCCCCGCGAGCCCCTTCGCCGGCACGTTCCCCGACAGGCACCCCTCCAAGCCCACGAGCCGATCGATGTCGTCGCTGAGCACGAGCTGCTGCAGGTTGCCCTTCACCAGCACCTCGATCGGCTCTTCCCCGAAGCTCTTGTAGAACTTCTGAGTCGCCCCGTACTCCGGGCTCGAGCTCGACACGAACGTGCTCTCGGCCGCGCTCGGGCTCAACCCCAGCGCCAACGCGGCGCCCGCCAGCCCGAGCACCGTCGCGAGCACGAGCACCAGCACCGGCCGGCGGGCGGCGCCGCCGGCGAGGGCGGCTAACAATCTAGCCGTGGTCACCTTCAGAAAGCCTTAGAAAGACGGACCATTCTGGCGAGTGGATCGTCGTTCCTGGCCAGGACGCAGTGAGCGAAGTGTGCTACGCACACGAGCGATCGAGGACGCAGCCAGGGGCGACGAGGCGCCGCCAGAATCACTCCATTCCGAGAGGGCCTTGTGCTTCACCAGAAAGGAACTGGCGAACGAAGGGGTTCTCGCTTGCGAACAGCTCGGCCGCCGGGCCCGACTCGACGACCTTGCCCTTCCACAGGACCGAGATGTGTTCGCCGACGCGCCGCGCGCTCATGATGTCGTGGGTGATCACCACGTACGCCCCGCCGTTCTCCGCGTGGACTTCCTTGATCAGCTCGCACAGCAGCGCGGTGCGCACCGGATCGAGGCCCGAGTCCGGCTCGTCGAACAGCACGATCTCGGGGTCGAGCACGAGCGAGCGCGCGAAGCCGGCGCGCTTGCGCATCCCCCCGGAGAGCTCGTTCGGCATCTTCGTGCCCTCGCCCCCCAGACCGACCTCGCGCATGCGGCGGTTGACGATCTCGGCGATCTCCTCTTCGCTCTTCTCGGTGTGCTGGCGCAGCGGGAAGGCGACGTTGTCATAGAGGTTCATCGAGCCGAACAGCGCGCCGTCCTGAAACAGCACGCCGAACTTCTTGCGCAGCTCGAACAGATCGGCGTCGGCGAGGCTCGGGATCGACTGTCCGTGCACGATCACATCGCCCTGGTCGGGGTAGAGCAGGCCGACGATGTGCTTGATGCACACCGACTTCCCGGTGCCCGACGGGCCGATGATCATCGAGACCTGCCCCTCGGGGATCTCCATGTTCAGCCCGCGCAACACGTGGTTGCGCCCGAACGACTTGTGGACGTCGATGAACTCGACCGCGGCCGGGACCTTCGAGGCGTGGGTGACGCCCGTGTGAAAGCGAAACTCCTCGCCCTCGGCCTCGCCCGGCTCGGGCTCGAACGTGACCCCGGCGCTCGCGATCTCCGGCTCCGCGGGCTCGAGCTCTCCTGGCTCGGCGAGCTCGAACCCCTCTCCGGGCGCCTCCTCGGCCTCGGCCGATCGATCCTCGTCCATCGCCCTAGCCTCCGATCGGGGCTCGCGGATTGGCGCCCCAGAAGATCTGCGACCCGAGCATTCCGATCAGGTTCACGGCGACCAGGTTCAGCACCATCGACTTCGCCGTGGCCGTGCCCACGCCCACGGGGCCACCGCTGGCGTTATAGCCGTAGTAGCAGCCCACGAGCACGATCACGGTCGCCATCGTCATCCCCTTGATG
>DATCFG010000068.1:0-4495 GCA_036509655.1 Solirubrobacteraceae bacterium
CTAGTCGCCCGCCCCTCATCCACTCCGGTGACATGCAGGCTGCACTCCGCAGGGACGCGACTTCTCTTGAAGCGCCGTCACGGGCGTCGAACGCGGGGCCTTGCCCAGCTTGAGCGTCGCGTTCAAGGCCGCGCTTCTAAAAGAACAACTCGAATGAGCCAGCCAGCGTTGCGAATGACCGCGATCGCGTACGCCTCCATGACGATGTCAAGGGGAGTCGTCGGCGGGGCGAGATCGGATTCTTGTTTCGTCCTCCATCACTTGAGTTGCCGTTGCCGTGAGCAGGTACGCTGGAGCTATGGGACTACTTGAAGTACTCATCATCATCCTGGTGCTAGCCGCCATCTTCGGCGGTATCGCCGTCAGCCCGGTGCTGTTCGTGCTGCTGATCGTCGCGCTGCTGATCCTGTTCACCAGGGGCGGGTTTGGCTATCAACGGGGGTCGCGTAGACGGGGGTCGCGTAGATGAGGACGGCGAGGCGCCCCGTCTGTGATCAACTCTCTTGACCGGCTGCGCAAGGCCTTCGAAGTCGCCCAGGCCGCGCTGACCGCACCGAGACGCCTGAGTCTCCCCCTGACGTCCTGAGGGCCGCGCAATGGCGGTCCTAGTGCGGCGGTTCAGTTGCGCGAACGCTCCTCCCCGGTCGGCGGCGAGCAGACCCGCACCACCCTCGGAGTCGCGCCGGAGCAAATCCTGCGTCGCCGCTCGACATGACCGCTCCCCGCCTGGTCCATGGCGCCCCTACCCCGGTTTTCCGAACGAAACTTCTCGCTGCCACATGTCGCCAGCGCTGACCGCCTCGCTGCTGCTCGGCTTGGCGTCCCGGAAGTGCTCGCCAGACTGGGCCGCTCTCTCGCATCGGAACGGGACCAGCGCTCCGTGATCGGGCTCGCCGCACCCCTGGTCCGCTAGGCGATGCAGAACTCATCGCATTCGGTCGGCGACGCCGCCCGGGGGTCCGGTGCCTACTCAAGAGACCCGCTCTCTTGGTGGGACGGGCATCTCGACGCCGTCGACGGCTTCCCTGCCTTGCGCGAGGTCTGTTTCACAAAACGGTCCAAACTCAGGTGCATCAATAAGTCGTGGGACACCACCATTACAGAGGCGCCGAAGACCTCCATCTGATGGGACAGCAACCTCATTCGGACCAATATTTCGGGAACCTCTCCCACCACCCGCGGAGTAGTCGATTGTCCGAGCTTTACGAAACAGCCTCCGCGGGAAGCAGGGACGCTCACTTCCGCCCGTCGCGAGCTTGCCGATCGGGCCCCGGCGCAGTCTACGTCTCAGCGCGTCGACGATCGGCCGGCTTGCGCTTTTGATTGAGTCCGGGCTGGCGGCTGCCTTCCGCATTCGCGTGAAGGGAGCGGCCGGCGCCGCTGCGGCCGGGACGCCTGGTTTGCCGCTGAAGCGGCCACGGCGGATCGGATCAGAGTTAGCTGACCCGACGCACGCGACCTAGCACCCGGAGAGCGTCCCCCAGGGGCGGCGCGGGCTTGCGCTTTGCCACGAACCCGAGCGCCAGCTCCGACCCGGCTGGACGCATGCTCCCGCGTGAAAGGACTCGTCGCACTAAGCGCTGGGAAGTGAGACGGCCGGCCCGCAGGCGCCCGATGCCTCAGCGACCGCTCGGAGCGTCCGTTGATCGATGGGCTTCTGCGACGAGTCCTGCCTTCCGCGGGACCGGCCGCAGCGCCGTCGCGCCCGCCGCGTAAGAGCACGCCATGACAGTCCTCGCCACTGCGATCATCAACACCTCGGCGTTGTGGAAGATCATCGTCGCGTCGTTCGTCGGCGGCGCCGGGGTCGTGATCCTGTTCGGCCTCCTGCTGATCGGCGTCTCTCGTGCAGAGGCCGCCCGGAGCGCCGGCAACGCGGGCTCGCGCGTCGTATACCTCGCCGGCAGCGCGATTTGCGGCGTCATCTGCGTCGCACTCGTGGTCGTTGGGATCTACGCGATGGCAAAGAAGCCCTCCACCGCGACGGCCAAGCGGGCAGCGAAGGTCGCGCTCGTAGCTCCACCGGGCGCGGCGTAGCGCCTGGCCGGCCGGCGCCGAGCCTCCAGCGGCGCGGACCCTCTGTCCCGGAGGACGTGGTTGATCAGGAACCCGACGCGGTTCTCATGCTCGGGGAAGCTGGCCCTGCCAGTTCCAGAGGCGCAACAGAGGTGTCCCGGCTTCGCGCTCGAGGATGCAAAGGGCGGCTGTGTCGAGTGGCAGGTGGCTGCCGAGTTCGATGTCGCTGCTGATCCAGCGGGCGGCAAAAGCGCGTAGAAGCTTGCCGTGACTCACTACCAGACGAGGACCGAGTGCTTCGAGCACCGTGGCGATCGCGCGGTCGACGGGATCGCTCACCTGCTTCGGTGTCTCTCCTCCGGCGCTCCGTCGCGAAACAGATCCCATCCGGGCGCGTGCGCCTGGGTTTCCTCGTCCGTGAACCCCTCGTACTCGCCGTAGTCCCACTCGACGAGGTCGTCGCGTACCTCGGCCAGATCCGCGAAGCCAGCGAGCCGGCAGGTCTCGGTCGCCCTGGCCTGTGGGCTCACCAGAACAGCGCCGAAGTGTCTGCCCGCGAGCAGCTTCCCCGCTTGTCGTGCCTGCTGGGCCCCTCGTCGCTCAGCGAGACGTCGCGAGCGCCCGTGTGCAGCTCATTCGCTGTCCATTCGGTCGCTCCATGACGCAGTAACCAAACGCAGTCGCCCACAATCTGAAAGCTACCGACCGCCTCGGAAGGTACTCACTCGCCTTGCCAATACTGCTGTCACGTGTCCTGTGATCACGGCGGTCGACACCTGAGCCGTTGGTCTGGGTTTGAGGGACCGTCATGCCGAGGCGAGGCTGGCGAGGATTCGCTCCTACGCCGCAAGGGAGGGCCAGCGCGCCGCGCGGTCGACGGACCTGATCGCCGCGCACAGCGGGAGCGCCGGCGCTTGCAGCCAGATGCTCGTCTGCACCTCAAAGGAGGTCCACGACGTCGGGGCAATCGCAATCGTGCCAAACGTCGGCGACGCATACGACAACGCGCTCGCGAAAGTTTCCTCGATTCCTACAAAACCGAGCTGATCGCCGACCGAGTCTGGACCTCCCGCGTCCAGCTCGAGCTGGCGACCGTCGAATGGTCGCATGGTTCAACCACGACCGGCTCCACTCCGCGCTCGGCGACATCCCACCGGTCGAGTTCGAGCAACGCCAAGCCGCCACGATCGCGCTGATCGCGGTCGCGTCAGGCGATGGATCACTCGCGGCAATCTCCCCCAAGCCTGCAGACGGGCTCACAACGAAACGCGCTTCGACGATCGCCGTCGATTTCGTCGTCGACCGTCTGACCGGGTCCCCGAAACGCTCCCGACGCCCGAGCGCTAACCGCTCAGGCCGCTCCACATGCAAGTCGAAGATGAAAGGCTCTGCTGTGGCCTCTCCGACCTACAGGTTGAGATCATCCACTGACACAATTTTTCAAAGAGGAAAACCTACAAACCCAGTCTCCGTGGAACCCGGTCCAGCTCACGCCTAAAGGGAACACGCTCGCGGCCTGACCCGGTGGACCTGTGCCGCGGATGCCGTCGCGATCGCGCGCTGGCGCATCACACCAGCGGAGTACAGTCCTTCTCAGAGGGCTTCATCGTGAGGTCGGTCTAACGGGCGGACAGCATGAGCTGACTTCGGAGCGTTTCCTGCCACGCACGGCTGGCTAACCGGAGGTCGCCGTACCCGTCCCGCTCAAGTTTCGAGTAGACATGCCGCCGTCGTCCGCGGGCGTCCGCCGTCGAGCCGATAGCGGGCAACGGGATGACTGACCGACTGCCGGAGGACGGGTTCGACGGGCCTGGGGGTGTTCCGGGGCCGCAGCGGCCGGCTGGTGTTCCCGTGGCACCCACGGCCGTAGCCTGTCTGGAGCGGCCTTTGATTGCTCGCTTGGTCGCGCTCCGGGCCGGGTAGGCGGTGAGCGTGACCGAGGGCCCGTCCGCTGCCACGGGCTCACAGAGGAACCGGCCCGGAGCTCGAGGTCCGGCGAGCCCGTCGCACGGCGATGGCGCGGGGACGCCGGCGGCGGGCAAGGGCCCGTCCGGTGGCGGCCCTTCCGGCGGCGGACCGGAGGCGGGGACGCGGGACGACGACGGCGGGAAGCAGTCCGCCGGCCGGACCGCGGCGGCGGCGCTGACGCTCGCCGCGCTGGGGGTCGTCTTCGGCGACATCGGTACGAGCCCGCTCTACGCGCTGACCTCGGTGTTCGAGGTCCACGGCGTGAAGCCGGATCACGCCGGCGTGTACGGGATGATCTCGCTGGTCGTCTGGACGATCGTCCTGGTCGTCTCGGTGAAGTACGTGGCGTTCGTGATGCGCGCCGACAACCAGGGCGAGGGCGGGATCATGGCGCTGGTTGCACTCGTCCGGGAGCTGCCGGTGAAGGACCGCCGGGTCAAGGTGATCCTCGTCGCGATCGGGATCCTCGGGGTGGCACTGTTCTTCGGCGACGGGACGGTCACGCCCGCGA
>DATCFG010000069.1:0-33542 GCA_036509655.1 Solirubrobacteraceae bacterium
CGACATCGACTTAATGGGCCCCGCCAACTTTTCCACTTCGAGCCCCGTAAGCCCCGCCTGCGTCTGAAGCCTCTCCATCGAACTCTGAAAGCTCGAGAACTGTTTGACGGCCTCGAAGACCCCCAATCCGGCGAACAGCGCCTTCATCGACATCAGGCCACCCATCAGGCCCTTCCTGCCACCGCCCGCCGCTCCGCCGCCCAGGGCAACGTCCGCGCGCCCGGCCGAAGCCGCCAGGCCGTCTACGGAGCCAGAGAGAGTGTCAACCTCGGCGGCGGCCTGGGGCAGGCCCATCGCCTCTACTGCAATGACAAGATCCTCTGTGACAGCGCCCATCGAATGATTGTCCCAGGCCGAGCGGGGCAAATAAGGCCCTCTGCGCGGGTCCGGGGCCTCCGTGGGGGATTGGGTTCAGGCGCCAGGGACGGGGCGGAGCGCCCGAAGGAGCCGCGCTGTGCGGCCTGATTTGCCGGTCAGGTCAGCCGTGCCGGGCTCATATGGAGAGCAGCCTCCACCTCAGCCGCCAAACCGCGCCGTCGGAGCGCAGGCATTTGCCGCACAGGTCGATATGGAGCCGGTCGCCACCCGCGAGGGGTTCCACCGTGACGGGCCGCACCACCTGCACGCCCGCCTTCCCACAGCACGCACAGGAGTCCCGTGGCTTCGGCCTGCGGATCTGGCCGGGCGGGCTCACGCGCACCGCCGCCACTCCGGCTGATCGTCCTCGGGTTCGGCGTGGAGCTGGGCGAGCGCCTGCTCGGGGTCCGAGCGCTCGGACTGGTCGAGATCCACGACGCGATCAAGCTGGTCCTGCGCGACGGCCTGTTCGGCCGCGAGCTGACGAGCATCGTCGAGCTGGTCCGCACTGAGCTGCTCCGCCCCGTTCAGCTCGATCATGCGACGACCACCTCGACCGGGATCGGTGTATGAGATTCGACATGCTCCGCCGCCGCCCGCCCCTGCCTTTCGGCAAGGATGCGCGCGGCCTCCCGGTCGAGGATGCGCTGCGCCGCCGCTATGGCGACGGGTGACGGTGCTGATGAAGTTGTCGGTGAAGCGTTGTGGCGCTTAGTGATTGTGGTCTTTGGCATACATGACTGCGGGGTCCTTTCGTGCGCCTTGCCAAAGACGTTTCCAGTGAAAAGGGGTGAGGTTGGTTCAGCGGGCCTCGATCTCTATGCGTTCGACGCCGCGGCCTGGGTTAATGAGCACGCGCTTGATCAGAGCACGGATCAGATCGCGCCTTCCGTCGGCGCTCAGATCGTCCCAATCCCCGACGGTGACGGCGACCGCCAGCGAGTCCTGCGCCTGTATGGCGTCGTCGTAGCGCTCTTTCGCCTGCTCGCGGGCCTCCCGAAGCTCGTCCAGCGTCTCGACGGCGACCGGCTCACCCGTCAGGCCGGCGTCTGTGAAGGACCGCAGAGCCGCGTCGAGGGCCACCTGGGCGCGCTCGAGCTCCGCCTGGGCCTCCGACACTCCCGCCGCGCCCGATGCGGTTCCAACGAGCCCTGCGAGGTGGTGCTTCACCCACGCGATGATCTCGTCCTCGACGATCGCGGCCGAGATCACCATGTGGCGGTCGCAGTCGTTCGTGCTGCCGCACCTGTAGATCGGATACCCGCCGCCCTGCGGCATGATCGCTGACGAGAGCCGCGAGTTGCAGGAGCCGCAGCGCAGCACGCCAAGCCGCGCAAGCAGGTGGTCGGACTTCGGCCTTGGGCCGCGTGGCACCTTCCGCTTCTGCACTCGCTCCCACAGCGCGCGGTCGATGGTCGGCTCGCAAGCGTGGAGGTTGATCAGCTTCCCGAAGTGGACCTCCCCGAGATAGATGCGGTTGGCGAGCAGGACCTGCACCCCGCGGTGGGAGCGCTCGATCCCGTGCGCTTTCAGCATCCCCCGGATCTCTGTGATCGTGGCGCCCTCGTTGCGCATCTCGAAGGCACGCTGGACGATCGCGACCTCTGCGGGGTTGGGGCTCAGAGTGCCGTTGCTCCGCGTGTAGCCGAGCGGCACGCGCGCCCAGGGCGTGGCGCCGCGGGCGACGGCGACCACCTGGGCCTCTGCGACCTTCTCGCGGGTCTGGTTCGCGGCATATTCGGCGATGGCACCGAGGATATTGGCCTGCAACGTCCCGGCAGCTCCGCCGTTGGTGATCTGGCCGGCGTCGAGCGTCAGGACGTTGCCGCCGGCCAGCTCGATCCGTTGGACGACCTCCGCTTGGACTTTGATCGAGCGGACTAGCCGGTCGAAGTAGGCGACGATGATTACGTCCGCTTGGCCGGCCTCTACCGCCTCGACCGCCTCCAGCAGTCCCTTCCGCTTCTCAAGGGGACGTGTGCCCGACACATCGAGTTCCTCGTGATGTCTGAGGAGCTTGGCGCCCCGCCGCTCGCACTCGCCGCGTATCCGGCTGAGCTGCGTGGTAGGCGAGGTGAACGACTCTCCCTCGCGGCCCCGCGTCTGGCTGACGCGGACGATGCCTATGGCTCTACTCTGCCCCATATGTACAGTTATGGTAGCAGGTGGTCAGGTGATAACGCTTCATCGCAGCAAAGGGTACCGGCGCGAGTCTCGGCTAGATCAAATTCGCAGCCCGAGCACGAGCGCGAGCGCCTCGTCCAGGGCTTCCAACTCTTCGGGAGCAAGACGACCAAAGCCGCCTTTGACGGTTTGTACGTCGAACACTCGGAGTTGGTCAGTCAACACGCGGGTGGGAGCCCCGGAGAGCTCGACTAGAGGCCGGAATGTCGCCGGCGCAGCGGAGCGGGAGGTCGGCGCGATCAGCACTGTGCTGAGCGCGAGCAGCTCGTCGGCCTGTACGACGATGCCCGGTCTCAGGCCCTGCTGCTCGTGACCACGCGCCCGGCGTGGCGACGCCAGTCGAACGATCTCGCCGCGGTCCATCTCAGTCGGCGGGCCACTCTGGCATCAGCTCGTCCAGCTCTCCGCGCAGGACCGCAAGCTCTGCACGATCCGCGGAATCGCCGGCGAGCCGGCGCGCCTCTGCGCGCAGAGCGACACGCCGGCGACGCCGGGCACGCGCCTCGGTCAGCGCCCGCCGAACCGCCTGCGAGTCACTCATACCCTCAGCCCGTAACACGGCGAGGGCGGCTTCCGAATCGTTGTCGAGACGAACGTGAAGGGCACGGGCCATGAAACCAGTGTAGTACAGATCATGCTACCCGTACCCACGACCGTTCAGGCAGCTGCGACGGCGGCCACAGGCGGCTCGCTGGCGACCGCCACCGGTGCGGCGGTGTCCTTGTCGCGCTCGATCGGCGTGACGAGGTCCTTGCCGAGGCCGAGCGCGGCGTAGATCTTGTCCTCGATCTCCTTCGCCATCTCCTGGTGCTCGTCCAAATACCCCTTGGCGTTGCCGCGGCCCTGGCCGAGGCGCTCGTCCTTGTAGGAGAAGAACGAGCCGGACTTGCTCACGATGTTGTGCTCCAGCCCGAGGTCGATCAGGCAGCCGGAGGTCGAGATGCCCTTGCCGTACTCGATGTCGAACTCGGCCTGCCTGAACGGCGCGGCGACCTTGTTCTTGACGACCTTCACCCGCACGCGGTTGCCGACCGCCTCGGTGCCGTCCTTGAGCGTCTCGATGCGCCGGATGTCAAGGCGCTGGGAGGCGTAGAACTTCAACGCGCGGCCGCCCGGCTGGGTCTCGGGGGAGCCGAACATCACGCCAACCTTTTCCCTGATCTGGTTCGTGAGGATGCAGAGCGTCTGCGTGCGGTTCAGGTTCCCCGCGAGCTTGCGCATCGCCTGGGACATCATCCGCGCCTGCGCGCCCACGGTCTGGTCGCCCATCTGCCCCTCTAGCTCCACGCGCGGCGTGAGCGCGGCGACGGAGTCGATCGCGACCACGTCGACGGCGCCGGAACGCACGAGCATGTCAGCGACCTCAAGCGCCTGCTCACCGTAGTCGGGCTGGGAGACGAGCAGCTCGTCGATGTCGACGCCGATCTCCTTCGCGTACAGCGGGTCCATCGCGTGCTCGGCATCGATGAACGCGCACACGCCGCCGAGCTTCTGGGCCTCGGCGAGCACGTGATAGATCAGCGTCGTCTTACCCGAGGACTCCGGGCCGAAGACCTCGACGATACGTCCCCGCGGCACGCCGCCGATGCCGAGTGCGAGATCGAGCGACAGCGCGCCCGTGGGAATCGCGTCGCAGCGCACCTGCGCGCCCTCGTCGCCCATCCGCATGACGGTGCCCTTCCCGAACTCGCGCTCGATCTGCGTGAGCGCCCCCTGAAGGGCGGCATCGCGCGCCTTGGCAGCCTTCTCCTGGTCGGTAACGGGCATGGTCTTACTCCTCCTGTCGAAGATGGATTGAGAAAGCTAGAGATCGCTTCGGACGGAACGCATGTTCGTATCGCTTTCCGGGCCTCTGGGAGGGAAGACGAGCTCAAAGATCCGGGCGGCGAAGCGCAAAAGACCCGATCAGAACCGGGTGCCAACCTGTTCGGTGGAGATGGGCCTCACGGGCCTGAGTCGCGTAGCGCGCGGCGGACCAGGTGCATCGCGACCGTTGTCGTGCGGTCGCGAACATCAGCGCGCGAGCCTGGGAGGTTGACCGAGCGGGTCAGGGGCTCACCATTGCCTGCCGCGACACTCAGCCACACGAGCCCCACGGGCTTCTCCTCGGTGCCGCCCCCCGGTCCGGCGACGCCCGTGATGCCCACGCCGACATCCGCGCCCAGCTTCGTCCTCGCCCCTTCGGCGAGCGCCCGTGCGACCTCGGCCGAGACCGCACCGTATGCATCGATCAGCTGATCCGGCACGCCCGCCTGTGCGATCTTGACATCGTTGGAGTAGACGACGATCCCACCCTTCACGTAGTCCGACGCGCCCGCTTTCTCCGTCAACCTGGCGACCAACAGGCCGCCTGTACAAGACTCGGCGGTTGCGACGCTCTGGTCCTTCCCGCGCAGCATCTCGGCTACCTGGTCGTCAACAGTGCTGCCGTCGTCGGAGAACAGCGTGTCGGCGTGCCGCTCGCGCACGACCGCCTCGAACGCGTCGTACACCCCCTGCTCGGCGGGCTCGTAACGGGTCACGACCTCGACCTCCCCCCGTTTCAAACACGTCGTCACCTCCAGCCTGCCCAGCTGGACCCCCTCTCCTTCGGCGACCCGCAACGTCTCGGCGATCTCCGACTCGGGAATCCCATACAGCCGCAGCATCGTCTGCCGGTACTCGGTCGCATCCCTGATCGCCGCCTTCAGCGCGTCGGTCGCCACCGCCGCGCCCCACATCGGCTGCAGCTCGCGCGGCGGCCCCGGCAGCACGACAACTGTCGGCTTGCGCGCGGGCTCCCGCGGCGGCACGACAAGCCCCGGCGCGGTCCCAATCGGCTCGAGCACCGTCGCCCCCTCCGGAATCACCGCCTGCTTGCGATTGCTCTGCCGGATCGCGTCCATATCGAGGTTTGGCCAACGTTTCGCGAGCGGCCGCAGAATCTCCGCGATCCGCTCCTCCAGATCCCCGTCGAGCACCATCGGGCGGGCCTGAAACCTCCCCACTACCTCGGCAGTCAGGTCGTCCGCGGTAGGCCCCAACCCCCCACTGGTAACGATCAAATCCAACCCCTCCCCCGCCATGAACCGCAACACATCCTCCATATCCCCAGGACGATCCCCAACAATCGTCGTATAAGCGACATCCACCCCCAACTCCTTCAACCGCTCGGCGATCCAAGGCCCGTTCCGGTCGGTCACCCTCCCAGTCAAAACCTCAGTTCCGGTGACCACGATCCCCGCCCGTACCGTCATTTGCGCGGTCCTCTCATCTCAGCCAAAGCAGGTCCGCGACTTCATTCGGCCAGGCTTTGCTGGCCGAAGGAATGTCCGGATCCTGCGCCCGTCCGGACCCTGCCAAGGATCATGTGCAAGTAGGCAGTTCACCGGCCTTCAACCGCCGCCTCCCCGCCTTCGTCACCGAATACCCAATCGCTTCGCTCGACGCCGCCACCGTCCGCGCGATCCCGTCGACGAACATCGTCACCGAGTTGTTCCCCAACGTGATCGTGAAGCGCTTCGAATGAAACGTCGGCGTGCTCGTGCCCGGCTGCAGCTCGACCCCCGGAATCAGCTTGCTACCGGTGTCGTCGTCGATCAGGCACACGTACACGACCGCGCTCGGGCGCAGCGACAGCGCGACCACACGCGATGCGGTGGTCGTGGGATGAGTGGCGTGCCCGGTCCCTCGCCCGTGCGTGCGTGCGTGCTTGTCGTGTGTCTGCGTCTTCGTCGCGCTGCTTGCGGTTTTAGACGGGCTGCCGCCGCCCCCGCTGAGCAGGCCGATCACGAGCAGCACGATCACCACGCTGACGACCGCGATGAGCGCCATGTACCCACGCGAGGGCCCCGACGGCACGCGTGCGCGCGACGGGCTGCTGCTCGGGGTCGAGACGATCGGCTCGAGCGCGGCCTCGCTCGGGCGTTCGTAGTTCAAGCGGTATTCCTCGACCAGCGCCTTATCGTCCAGCCCCAGCGCCTGGGCGTAGGTGCGTAGGAAGCTGCGCACGAACGTCGGCCCCGGCAGCAGGTCCCACTCTTCGTTCTCCAGGGCTCGCAGGTACTTCGCCCGGATCTTCGTCTGCGCCTCGATCTCGGACACGTCGATGCGAGCACTCATGCGCGCGGCTCGCAGCGTGGCTCCGATCTCTGCCATGTCCGTGGAAGGCTAGTTGCTTGCGATGGTGGCCGGCTCGGAGGACGGGGATTCCAACGCGGCCAGGATCCGCGGCAGATCGGCCTCGCTGACCAGCACCTGGCGCGGCTTCGAGCCCTCGTAGCCGGAGATCACGCCGCGGCGCTCGAGCATGTCGATCACGCGTCCCGCGCGCGTGTACCCCAGCCTCAGCCTGCGTTGCAGCATCGAGGTCGACGCCGTCTGCATCTCCGCCACGAGCGTGATCGCGTCGCGCAGGATCGGGTCCTCGTCGGGGTCGAGCTCGTCGCCGCTCGTCGCCGGCTCTGACGGCTCGACCTCCTCCAGCAACTCCTCGCGCAGCTCCGGCTCGCCCTGCTTGCGCCACAGGTCGGTCAGCTTCGCGATCTGCGCCTCGTCGATGTAGGCCCCCTGGATCCGCTGCAACCGCGACGTCCCCACCGGGCTGAACAGCATGTCCCCCTGCCCCAGCAGCGACTCCGCGCCGTTCTGGTCGAGGATCACCCGCGAGTCCGTCTGGCTGGAGACCGCGAAGGCGATTCGCGACGGGACGTTCGCCTTGATCATGCCCGTGATCACGTCGACCCGCGGGCTCTGCGTCGCCAGCACCAGATGGATCCCGACCGCGCGCGCCTTCTGCGCGAGGCGGATGATCGAGTCCTCGACGTCGGCCGGCGCGACCATCATCAGGTCCGCGAGCTCATCGATCACGCAGAGGATGTACGGCAGCGGCGCTTCGCCGCGCCGCGCGCGCGCCTTGTTGAGTTCGATCAGGCTCCGCGTCCTTGCCATCGACATGATCCCGTAGCGCTGCTCCATCTCCTTCACGAGGTTCGCCAGCGCGTTCGCCGCCATCCGCGGGCTCGTGATCACAGGGGTCAGCAGATGCGGGATCGACTCGTAGTGGTTCAGCTCGACCTGCTTCGGGTCGACCAGCACGAGCCTCACCTCGTGCGGGGTGGCTCTGAGCAGGACGCTCGAGAGCATCGCGTTGATCGCACCCGACTTGCCCGCGCCGGTCGTACCCGCGACGAGCAGGTGCGGCATCTTCGCGAGGTCGGCTCCGATCGCCTTGCCCGCCACGTCCTTCCCCAGCCACACCGTCAGCGGCGACCAATCCTTCGGCGGGTTCTGGAACACGTCGCCGAGCTTCACGATCCGCCGGTGCGCGTTTGGGACCTCCACGCCCACCGCCTGCTTGCCCGGGATCGGCGCCAGGATCCTGATGTCCGTCGCCGCCAGGGCATAGGCGAGGTCGTCCTTCAGCTGCGCGACCTTCCCCACCTTTGTCCCCGGCGCCAGCCTCAGCTCATATCTGGTGATGTGCGGCCCCGCGACCGTCCCGATCACCTTCGCCTGCACGCCGAAGTGCCCCAACGCCTCCGTCAGGCTAGTCGCCGTCCGCTCCTGCCCGGCCGTGTCCGGCCGTGTCTGCTCGGCCGTCGAGCGCGCCAAGAGCTTCTCCGCCGGCGGCAGCTCCCACACGAAGTTCGGGTCGTCGGTCACCGCCTCGCGCAGGCGGCCCTGCGGGGTGAGCTGCTCTGGATCGGTCACGGCCACGCCGGGGATCGTCGCCTCCGGATCGACCCCCTCGACCTCGCCCGCGTCTTCGACCTCGTCGACCGCCTCGCTCGCCGGGTCGTCCATCGGGTCCTCGACCGGGGCGGATTCCCACGCCGGTGGCTCGTCCAGCGACGGCGCCTCCACATGGGTCGCCCGCACGATCAACTGCTCCGACGAGGGCTCGGGGGGATACAGCGAGTCGGGCTGCGGCAACGGCGCTGAGGACTCGGTGGCGGCGATCCGCGGCCTGTGTGCTTTCAAGATCCGCGTCGTATCTGCCACGCCGCTGCCCGTCGCCCTGATCGCGCTCGCCAGCGACGCGCCCGTCATCAGGATCACGCCGACGAGGAACAGGAAGACCACGAGGATGTCCACGCCGACGCTCTGCACGAGCCGGTGCGAGCCCTGATACAGCGCCTCCCCGACGACGCCGCCGTGCGCCTGCAGGAACGCCGAGGTCCACGACGCGCCCTTCTCCTGCGCCGCCTCCGTCGAGCTCACGCCCAGCGTGCCCGCGGCAAGCGCCAGGGTGATCGACGCGGACAGGCAGATTGCCCCCGTGCGCAGCGGACGTAGCGCCGGCCACACCGGGCGCAGCAGCATCGCGCCGCCGCCGCCGATCAGTGCGATCGGCGCCAGCACCCGCGCTTCGCCGACAGCCCAGCCGAGGCCGACCGCGAGGCCGTGTCCCGCGCCGCCGCCGTTCCAGTGCCCCCACAGGACGAAGCCCATGAAGATGCCGACGGCGAGGAGGCCGAGCCCGATCACGTCGCGCTGGCGCTGGTCGAGTTCCGGCAAGTGTGTCGGCAGACCCGAAGTTGGCCAGAAGAACCCATGCCCGCGCCGCCGGGCGGCTGCGCGTCGTTTCGTGCCCGTGCGCGCGCGCACACTCGATCGGGATCGAGTCGCCGTCCTCCGGCGCGCGGCTCCTTTGCGCCCGGGTTTCCGTGCCGGGGCGCGCTTGCGGGTATTAGCCATCCCGCGCAACTTCGACGTCGCTGCACGAGCACCTTCCCTTGCAGGCCTTACTCTTGCTTTACTCCACATCGCTTACATAAAGACCCAGCTCATGAACGACTTCTCCCGCGCACCCCGCGTGCTCGTCGTCGAGGACGACGAGGACATCGCCCAGGCGCTCCAGCGCTCGCTGCGCATGGAGGGCTACGAGGTGCGCGCCGCCGCCGATGGTCCCGCCGCGCTCGAGCACGGACGCTCGTTCGCGCCCGACCTCGTGATCCTCGATCTCGGCCTGCCCGGACTCGACGGCCTCGAGGTCGCGCGCTCGCTGCGCGCCGACGACGACGTGCCGATCCTGATCCTGACCGCGCGCGACGCGCTCGAGTCTCGCGTCGAGGGTCTCGACGCCGGCGCCGACGACTACCTCGTCAAGCCCTTCGAGCGCCAGGAGCTGCTCGCGCGGATGCGCGCCCTGCTGCGCCGCCGCCCACCGCGCGGCTCCGCCCCGCTGCGTGTCGGCGACCTGCTGCTCAACGCCGACACCCACGAGGTCACGCGCGGCGAGCGCATGGTCGAGCTCACCCAGCGCGAGTTCGAGCTGCTCGAGTACCTGATGCGCAACGAGCGGATCGTGATCTCCCGCCAGCGCCTGCTCGACGAGGTCTGGGGCTATGACCCGTTCTCCACGACGAACACGATCGAGGTGTTCGTCTCCAACGTGCGTCGCAAGCTCGAGGCCGAGGACGAGCCGCGTTTATTGCACACGATCAGGGGGGCAGGCTACGTCCTTCGCGCATAGGCTGACGGCGACGTTCGATCGGCTGCCGATACGCGTGCGCCTGGCCGGCGTTTCGGCGCTGCTGACGTTCGTGATCCTCTGTGGCTTCGCGGTTGCGGTCGGCTCGCTCACGGTGCGCCGGATTCGCTCCGACTTCAATGGACAGGTCGCCGAGACCGCCTCGCAGCTGCCCTCGCAGCTCAGCATCAAAGTTAACCCCTCGACGTTCCAGATCGTCGGCATCAACCCGCCGTTGCAGGATCTCGCCGCGCCCGTGGGTTCGGCTGTGATCAGGATCCTCTCGCTCCGCGGCGCCGTGATCGCCGAAACCGCCAAAGCGCCCTCCCTCGGCCCTGCCTCGCTGCAGCCCCGCAACGTCGACGGCTACCGCGTGCTCAGCCACCCCGCCGACGTCTACATCGCCGGCACGGACGAACGGGTCGGCCAGGTGTATGTTCAATACGGGCGCAGCGTAGCCGACACCGAGGCGACCGTCACGCGCGTCGAGCTCTTCCTGCTTATCGGCGTACTCGTCGGCACCGGGCTGGCGCTGTTCGCGGGCATGATGATCGCGCGCCGGGCAATGGCGCCGATCGCGCGGCTGACGAGCACCGCGGCTGAGATCGCACGCACCCGCGACCCCTCGCGCGTAGTGCCCCAGTCCGAGGCCGACGACGAGGTCTCCGAGCTGTCGCGCACCCTCCAGGGCATGCTCCGCGAGCTCGACGCCGCGCGTGGCGAGACCGAGGCGATGCTCATGCGCCAGCGCCGCTTCGTCGCCGACGCCTCGCACGAGCTGCGCACGCCGCTGACGAGCGTGCTCGTCAACCTCGAGCTGCTCGCCGAATCCCTCCACGGCGATCAGGGCGACGCGGCACGCTCGGCCCTGCGCTCCTCACAGCGGATGCGCCGGCTCGTCGCGGACCTACTGCTGCTCGCGCGCACCGACGTCGGCCGCGTGGTCCCGCACGAGCCGTGCTCGCTCGACCAGATCGTCGTCGAGGCCGCCTCCGAGCTCGGTCCGGTCAGCGGCCAGCACGAGATCTCACTCGACGTCGGGCGGGCGTCGGGCGGGCGGGGGGCGGGCGGGGACGGGCGGGGTTCCATCCTCGTCGAGGGCTCCCGCGACGAACTCCACCGTCTCACGATCAACCTCCTGGAGAACGCGCTCCGCCACACCCCCGCGGGCACCGAGATCCGCGTGTCGACCCGGCTCGAGGGCGGTGAGGTGCTGCTCGTCGTCGAGGATGACGGCCCGGGCGTGCCCGAGCACCTGCGCGAGACCCTCTTCGAGCGCTTCGTCCGTGGCGCCGGCGACCGCGGCGGCTCCTTCGGCCTGGGCCTGGCGATCGTTCGCGCCGTCGCCGAAACCCACGGCGGCTCGGTCTCGATCGGGCCCACGGGCGAACGGGACGGGGCTACCTATGGCGCTCGCTTCATCGTGCGGCTACCCGCTCAGGCTGAGAACGTCAAACCTCAACAACCACCGGCAATACCATCGGCCGCCGCTTGAGGCGATCGTAGACCAGCTTCGCCAGGTCGTCGTGCAGGACCTCCTGGAGCAGGTCGACCTCGTGGATCTGCTCCTTCGCGGCCCGCTTCAGCGTCGCGTCGACCGTGGCCCTGATCTCGCCCGAGAGCTTGTCCGCCTCGTCGAGGAACGGCACTCCCCGGAAGATCACCTCCGGGTCGACGACTGAGCGGCCATCCTGCTCGGCGATCGTCACCACCACGATGAAGATCCCGTCGGCCGAGAGCATCCGCCGGTCGCGCAGCGCGACGTCGGTCATATCGCCGATCTCGACGCCGTCGACGAAGATCATCCCCGACTGCTCAGGCGAGCCGAAGCGCGCGCCGCGCTCGTCGATCTCCAGCGGCAGCCCGTTCTCGCCCTGGAAGATGTCCTCCGGCGCCACGCCCACCGCTTCGGCGAGCTGCGCATGCATACGCAGCCGCTTGAAGTCGCCGTGGAACGGCATCACGTAGCGCGGCTTCGTCAGGTTCAGCATCAGCTTCACCTCCTCCGCGTAGCCGTGCCCGGAGGCGTGTACCGGCGCGTCGGCGGTCGTGATCACGTCGCAGCCGATGTGGTAGAGCCGGTCGATCGTCTCGTTCACCGCGCGCTCGTTCCCGGGGATCGGCGTGGCGCTGAACACGACCGTGTCGCCCTGGCGCAACTCGACCTGACGGTGGTCGCGATAGGCCATCCGCCGCAGTGCCGACAGCGGCTCGCCCTGGGAGCCGGTCGAGATGATCACGACCCGCTCGTCCGGGAAGTCCTCGAGCTCGCGCGGCCCCACGAGCATCCCGTCGGGCACCTCGATGTGCCCGAGCGCGCGGCCGATTTTCACGTTCTTGCGCATCGAGCGGCCGACCAGCACGACCTTGCGATCGAGCGCCGCGGCGGCGTCGACGACCTGCTGTACGCGGTGGATGTTCGAGGCGAAGCTCGTCACCACGATCCGCCCCTCGCAGCGCGCGAACACCTCCTCCAGATGCGGGCCGACGCCCGACTCCGACGGCGAGAAGCCGGGACGGTCGACGTTCGTCGAATCCCCGCACAGCAGCAGCACGCCCTCGCGGCCGAGCTCGGCCAGGCGCGAGACGTCGGCCGGGGCGCCGTCGACGGGCGTCTGGTCGAACTTGTAGTCGCCGGTCACGAGCACCGTCCCCAACTCGGTGCCGAGCGCGACCGCGCTCGCGTCCGGGATCGAATGCGTCATGTGCACCATCTCCAGCTCGAACGGGCCCAGATCGAATGCCTCGCCGGCCGCGACCTCGTTCAGCGAGACGTCGCGCAGCTTGTGCTCGTCGAGCTTCGAGCGCGCCATCGCGATCGTCAGCGCGCCACCGTAGACGGGGGGTAAAGATCCCCCCTTCGCGCCGAGCTCGCGTAGCACCCACGGCAGCGCGCCGAGGTGGTCCTCGTGGCCATGCGTGATCACGATCGCCTCGATGTCCTTCGCGCGCTCGCGCAGGTAGGAGAAGTCGGGCAGCACGAGGTCGATGCCGACCATCTCCGGGGTCGGGAAGCGCAGCCCGACGTCGACGACGACGATCCGGCCGTCCTGCTCGACGACCGTCATGTTCTTGCCGATCTCCCCCAGTCCGCCGAGGGGTAGGACGCGCAGCTTCGAGCTCACGCGTGCGACGCCTCTCCCGCGCGCGCGGCGGGGGCCGAGGACGATGAAGCCCCATCCGCACCCAGCAGGCCGTGACGTTCGAGCATCGCGCGCACGGTCTCTGCCTCCTCCGCGGTGGCCTCCACGATCGGCAGGCGCACGCCGCCCACGTCGTGACCGAGCAGGTTCAGCGCGGCCTTCGTGCAGGTCGGGCTCGCCGTCAGGAACAGGGTCTCATAGACGTCTCGCAGCGACGCGTCGATCTCCGCGCGGCGCTCTGGCTCGTCGACCATTCGCCGCTGCTCGCGCCCGACGATGTGACTGGCGACGAGGATCCCGCCGGCGCCGCCGAGCTCGAGGGTGCGCGCGAACGTCGCGTCGTCGCCGGCGTACAGCGCCAGACCGTCGATCTGCCGAAGCTCGTCGGGGTTGGCCTGCTTGACGCCGTCGATGTGCTCGATCTGGGCGAGCTCGGCGAGCAGCTCCGGGCCGATGTTCGTGCCGGTGCGCTTGGGGATGTTGTAGAGCAGGATCGGTTTGTCGGTGGCGTTCGCGACCGCTTCGTAGTGACGCTTCAGACCGAGCGGGCTGGGCCGGTTGTAGTAGGGCGTCACCGACAGCACCGCGTCGGCGCCGAGCTCGGTCGCGCGTTCGGTGAGGTGGACGGCGTGGCGCGTGTCGTTCGCGCCGGCGCCCGCGACGATCGTCGTGCCCGCGGGTCGCTCTTTGACCGCCAGGTCGATCAGCCCGAGCTGCTCCGCGTCGGTCAGCGTCGAGGCCTCGCCCGTCGTGCCGGCGACGACGAACCCATCCGAGCCGTTCTCGGCCAGATGCGCCATCAACGTCACGAACGACTGCTCGTTCACGTTCCCCTGCGCGTCGAAGGGTGTGGCGATCGCCGTCAGAATCGTTCCCAAGCTGCTCATGTGCATGAGTATCTCACGCTCGCGCCCGCGATCCCCCGGCAGCCTGCGATTCGCAGGTTGCCCTCTCCGTCGCCACCCTCACGTGCCATCGCTCGTGCCACCACTCAGAACAGCAGCTGATCGAGACCGACGAGGAGCGACTGCTCGAGTCCGCCCACGCGGCGAATCGCCAGCAGCACACCGGGCATGAACGACTCGCGACCGATCGTGTCGTGGCGGATGCTCAGCGTCTGAGCGACGTCGCCGAAGATCACCTCTTGGTCGGCGACGATGCCCGGCAGGCGCACCGAGTGAATCGGCGGCTCGTCCCCGCCGGTCGCCGCGGCGATCAGCTTTGCGGTGCGCGCCGCAGTGCCACTCGGGGCGTCGAGCTTCTGATCGTGGTGGCGCTCGACGATCTCGGCCTTAGCCATGTGCCGCGCCGCCTCCACGGCGAAGCGCATCATCAGCACCGCACCGATCGCGAAGTTCGGCGCGATCAGCACGTTCGCCTTCGGGCGGGCTGACGAGATCCGATCCTGTTGCTCCTGGCGCAGCGGCGCCGGGTCGAACCCGGTCGTGCCGACCACCACATGCACCCCGGCACGCACGCAGCTGAGCGCGTTTGCAAGCGCCGTGTCCGGCCTTGTGAAGTCGACCACGACCTCGGGCGGTTGGCCTGTCGTCAAGAGATCCTCGAGCGTGGTCCCGAGCAATGGATCGGCGCGGCCGACGAGCTCCATGTCCTCCGCGCCTTCGACCGTGGTGCAGACCGTCTCGCCCATCCGCCCCGCGGCGCCGGCGACCGCCACGCGGATCATCGCGCCCGCGCTCCACCGGATGCGAGCGGTGTGAGCGAGTCACCTTTCGCCGCGGCGCCCATACCCGGGTCGCCGTCGTTTGCCGGGCGCCCGGCGTCGGCCAACGGCTCGATCGCCGCTCGGAACGCCTCCTCGTCGGGGCCGACACAGGCGACGGACAGGCGACCTCCGACGAACAGCTCGCCCGCCAGATCTCGCAGCGCCGCGATGTCGACGGCGTCGATCCGCTCGATCACCTCGTCGACGGAGAGGATCGGCATCCCGTTCAGCACCGAGATCCCGAGACGGCTCATGCGCGCTCCGGTGGACTCCAGCGAGAGCACCATCCTCCCCTTCAGGTTCTCGCGCGAGCGGTCGAGCTCCTCCGCGCTCGCGGGATCGGAGACGAAGCGCTCGAGCTCGTCGGCGATCGTCTGCAACGCCTCCTCCAGGTTCTCCGGCCGGGTGCCCACATACAACCCGACCTCGCCGGTGTGGGCGTAGAGGCTCGAGAAGCAGAACACCGAGTAGGCCAGCCCCCGGCGCTCGCGCACCTCCTGGAACAGCCGCGAGGAGGATGTCCCTCCGAGCACGCCTTCGAGCACCCGCAGCGCGAAACGCCGCTCGTCATCGCGCGCCAGCCCAGGGCCGCCCAGGCACAGGTGGTACTGCTCGGTGTCCTTCGCGAAGAAGCGCACGCGCCGCGCGAAGTCAGGCTCTCCGTGCTTCTGACGGGGCGCGGGCTGGCCGGCGCGCTCGCTGCCGGCGGCGACCGCCAGCTCCACGAGCCGGTCGTGGTCGACCGACCCGGCGGCGCCGATCACGACGTTCTCGGGCACGTAGCGCTCGGCGTGGAAGGCCCGCAGCTGCTCCGGGTCCACCGCGCGCACCACCTCCGCCCGGCCGATCACCGCGCGCCCGAGCGGGTGCTCGCCGAAGACCGCCTCGCCGAGCAGGTCGAAGACCTTCTCCTGCGGATCGTCCTCGTACATCGCGATCTCCTCGAGCACGACCTCGCGCTCGGCCTCCAGCTCCCGCAGGCGCGAGCGCCAGAGCATGTCGCTCATCACCTCGAACGCGCGCTCGAGGTGGCGATCGAGCACGCGCGTGTACAGCGTCGTCGTCTCGCGGTCGGTGCCGGCGTTGATCTCCGCGCCCATCGCGTCGAAGATTTGGTCGATCTCCTCCGAGCCGAAGCGCTCGGTGCCGCGAAACAGCATGTGCTCGAGCAGGTGCGAGATCCCGGCCTGGCTTTCATCCTCGGCCGCCGAGCCCGTGCCGATCCAGAAGCCAAGCGCCACCGAGCGCACGCTCGGCACGCGCTCGGTGACTACCCGCACGCCCGAGTCGAGCGTGGTGATGCGGTGCTCTGTCTCCTGATCCTTCTGAAAGCTCGCTGGAGCGCCACCCAAGACGCCGGCTGACGCTCCCAACGGGTCTACCGACTCCTCAGGAACGGTCACTACCGCCATGGCGCGGCCGGCCCGAGCCACGCTCGCCGCCACGATCGCGACCGTTACGTCCGCCACCGTCGCGCGGAGGCCGTCCGCCGGGTGGGCGGGATCCACTTGCACCACCACCGGATCCGACGCCGGCGAGCTCCTGCGCCGACTTGCCCGCGACATCCGGATCCTCGGCCAGACGCAGGCCGATACGACCGCGCTCGCGGTCGACCTCGACCACGCGCACGTTGATCTCATCGCCTTTGTTCAGCACGTCCTCGACCGCCTCGACGCGCTGGCCGGGAGAGACGTTGGAGATGTGCAACAGGCCGTCGGTACCCTTCGCGAGCTCGACGAACGCGCCGAAGGTCGTCGTCTTGACGACCTTGCCGAGGTACTCGTCGCCGACCTCGACCTCCTTCATCATCACCCGGATGCGCTCGACGAGCGCGTCGCCGAGCTCGCCGTTGGCGGAGTAGATCAGCACCTGGCCGTCGTCGTTGACGTCGATCTGGGACTCGAACTCCTCCGCGAGACCTCTGATCGTTTCGCCGCCCTTGCCGATCAGCAGGCCGATCTGCGACGGGTCGATCTGGATCGTCTGGATCCGCGGCGCGAACTGGCTGAGCTCCGCGCGCGGCCCCTGGATCGTCTCGACCATCTTGCCGAGGATGAACGTGCGCGCCTCTTTCGCCTGCGCGAGCGCGTCGCGCAGGATGTCGAACGTGACACCCGTGATCTTGATGTCCATCTGCAGCGCGGTGATGCCACGCTCGGTGCCCGCCACCTTGAAGTCCATGTCTCCGAGGTGGTCCTCAACGCCCGCGATGTCGGTCAGAACGATGTAGTCATCGCCCTCCTTGATCAAGCCCATCGCGATACCGGCGACGGGGCGCTTGATCGGCACCCCGGCATCCATCAGCGACAGCGACGATCCGCAGACCGAGGCCATCGAGGAGGAGCCGTTTGACTCGAGGATGTCGGAGACCACACGGATCGAGTAGGGGAACTCCTCGATCGAGGGCACCATCGGCGCCAGCGCCCGCTCAGCGAGCGCGCCGTGGCCGATGTCGCGGCGCTTGACGCCACCCATACGGCCCGCTTCCCCGACCGAGAACGGCGGGAAGTTGTAGTGGTGCCAGTAGTACTTTTTCGTCTCCAGGCCGAGCGTGTCGAGGCGCATCTCCTCCTTCAGCGTGCCCATCGCGACGACGCTCAGCGCCTGCGTCTGCCCGCGTGTGAACAGCGCCGAGCCGTGCGTGCGCGGCGTCACGCCGACCTCGATCGAGATGTCGCGGATCTCGTTCTCGCCACGGCCGTCCGGGCGCTTCTTGTGGATCGCGATGCGCTCGCGAATGATCGACTTCTCGAGCTTGTCGAAGGCCATCTGCACCGCGACGCGCTTCTGCTTGGCCGCCACCAGTTGATCCTCCGAGGCGCCCTCCGGCGCCGCGGGGGCGTGCTGCTCGAGGATTGCCGCCTCGACGGCCTTGGTGGCCTCCTGGCGGTCGAGCTTGTCCTCTACCTGTGTCGCATCCTCGAGCGCCGAGCCGTGCGAAGCTCTGATCGCATCGAGCACCGCGGGGTCGACGGCGATCGTCTCGAAGACTTTCTTCTCCTTGCCGACCTTCTCGGCTAGCTCGCGCTGCAGCGCGCAGAGCTTCTTGATCTCCGCGTGGGCGATGTCGAGCGCGTCGAGGATCTCGGCCTCGGGGATCTCGTTGGCGCCCGCCTCGACCATCAGGATCGCCTCCTCGGTGCCGGCGACGATCAGATCTAGGTCCGAGCGGCCCTCGGCGCCATCGGCCAGCAGGTCCTCCTCGTTGGGATTGACGACGAAGTTGCCGTCGATCTTGCCGATCCGGACCGCGCCGACCGGCGTGGGCAACGGGATGTCGGAGATCATCAGCGCCGTCGAGGCACCATTCATCGCGAGGATGTCATAGGGGTGGACGTGGTCGATCGAGAGCGGAATCGCAACCAGCTGCGTGTCGTAGCGCCATTCCTTCGGGAACAGCGGGCGGATCGGACGGTCGATCATGCGCGCCGTCAGCGTGCCCTTCTCGCCGGGACGGCCCTCACGCTTGAAGAACGAGCCGGGGATTTTGCCGGAGGCGTACATGCGCTCCTCGACATCCACCGTCAGCGGGAGGAAGTCGACGTCGCGGAGGCTTCCAGCGACCGCGGTACAAAGAACCATCGTGTCGCCCTGGCGAACGACCACCGCGCCGGAGGCCTGCTTGGCCATCCTGCCGGTCTCAAACGAGATCTCGCTGCCGGCGATCTCCACGGAGACGCGCGTAATTCCATCACTACTCATATTCACTGCCTTCCTGTACCGCCCGTCGGTCGGCGGTCTGTTTCTATTTTATTTTCCGAACGGACGGAGCTTAGCGAACGGCCGCCAGCCGGGCGCGGATGCCCACTACGCATGCTGAGACGGTCGTGGGCCAAGCGGGCCGCCGATCAAAGATCGGCCAGCAGGGAGCGTGGTGTGCGATAGCACACGAGCGACCGAGGACAAAGGACCGATCGAAGATCGGCTAGCGCCGCGCCCACGGCCGTCTCAGCCTACTTGCGTAGGCCGAGCTCTTTGATCAGGGCGCGGTAGCCCTCGAGGTCGCGGCGACGCAGGTAGTCGAGGAAACGGCGGCGGCGGCCGACCAGCATCAGCAGGCCACGGCGCGAGTGGTGATCCTTAGACTGCTCGCGCAGGTGCTCGGTCAGGTGGTTGATGCGCTCGGTCAGCAGCGCGACCTGGACTTTGGTGGACCCCATGTCCTGCTCGTTGGCGCCGAACTTCCCGGCGATCTCACGCTTGCGCTCAGTTGTTATCGCGGCCATCTGCCCGGGGACGGTAGCAGACGACCAGCGCGCGCTCACGCTCTGTCAACCGCCCCGGCGATCTCGCGCGTGCGCTGCACGTCGCGGTGCACCTGCTCGATCAGCGCCTCCGCCGTCTCGAAGCGGCGCTCCCCGCGCAGGCGTGCGAGGAAGTCGAGGCGCAGCTCCCGTCCGTAGAGGTCGCCGTCGAAGTCGAGCAGGTATGCCTCGATCAGCTCGCCGCGGCCGGTTTGGAAGGTCGGGCGCACGCCGATGCTGACCGCCGCGGGATGGGGGCGGGTGGGATCGTCATGGGCAACGCACGCGTAGACGCCGTGGCCGGGACACACAAGCGCCTCCTCGGGTATGAGGTTCGCGGTCGGAAAGCCGAGCTCCCGGCCGCGCTCGTCCCCGTGAACCACCTCGCCGCGCAACTGAAACGGCGCGCCGAGCAGCGCCGTCGCGTCGGCCACCTCGCCGGCGAGCACCAGACCCCGGATGTGGCTGGAGGAGACGATCTCCCCGTCGACCTCGAGCAGCGGGTGCACGACGGTCCTGAAGCGCGCGTCCGCCGCGAGCAGCCGTGGGTCGCCCTGGGCCTTGTGGCCGAAGCGGAAGTTCTCGCCGATCGCCACGCTCGTGGCCCCGAGCGCGTCCACGAGCACGTCATCTACGAACTCGTCGGCCGTCTTGGCAGCGAAGGCCGCGTCAAACGGGACCACGATCAGCTCCCCCACCCCCAGCCCGTCGATCAGCTCGGCCTTCCGCGCCAGCGTCGTCAGCAGCTTCGGGGTGTGCTGGGGGGCGACGACCGAGACCGGGTGGGGATCGAACGTGAGCACGCTGTCCGCGCCTGCGATCACCTGCCGGTGGCCGAGGTGCACGCCGTCGAAGGTGCCCACCGCGACGCTGCGCCCACCACTTTGCCGCTCGACATCTCCCAGATGCGTGATCTTCACTGACGCAAGCCTATTTGGGCAGCCTCGCCAGCGCTTGGTCGAGCGCGATCAGCGGAGGATCGTGCCACGGCTCTCCCCGGCGCGGCGGGCCGACGGCGCCGGCCACCTCGAACGGACCGATCGCCGTGCGCCTCAGCTCCAGGCAGTAGGCGTCGCCGAGATCGGCGATCAGCGAGCGCACGTAGGTGCCCGAGCCGCATTCGATGCTGTAGCCCGCGCGCTCCAGCCCCGGGTGCTGCGGGTCGGGCTCGCGCCAGGTCTGCTCGAAGCGGTGTACGGTCACGGTCCTCTCCGGCATCTCGACGTGCTCGCCGCGGCGAGCACGCTTGTAGGCGCGCTCGCCTTTGATCTTCACCGCCGAGTAGGCCGGTGGGCGCTGGCGCACCTCGCCGCTCGGCAGCGGCGGGGGGTCCGGCGGCAGCCTGCCGGTCTGCACGACCTCCCCCTCCGTGTCGCCCGTGCTCGAGGTGGCGCCCAGCTGGGCGACCGTCTCATAGCGCTTCGACAGGGCCATCAGCCGGTCCTGCGACTTCGTCGCGCGGCCCACGAGCACGAGCAGCAGGCCCGTCGCGAACGGGTCTAAGGTGCCCGCGTGACCGACCTTCACACCGCCGAGAGCGCGTCTGATCCGAGCGACCACGTCGTGCGAGGTCATCCCCGCCGGCTTGTCGATCAGCAGGACGCCATTCACGCCGGGGCTGGCGTGGCGTGCAGCTGTGCCTCGAGCGCGCTGCGCAGAAACGCGATCAGCTCATCGAGCTCGAGCGTCGTTGAGAATCCCGCCGCGCGCCGGTGTCCCCCGCCTCCCTGCGCCCGCGCGATCGCCGACACGTCAACGTCATCGTCGGTGGCGCGCAACGAGACTTTGTACTGGCCCTTGCGCTCGCCGCTGGCGAGCTCGCGGATCAGCGCCGCGAGCTTCGTGCCCTGTACCGCTCGCAGATGGTCGATGATGCCCTCCGAGTAGCTCTCCTCGGCGTCGGCCTTGGCGAAGTCCTCGGCGCTCAGCGCCGCCAGCGTCAGCTCACCGGAGTCAAAGCGGCGCATCTTGTTGAGTCCCAACGCGAGCAGCGCCAGCTTGCCCTCCGGCGTCTCCTCGAACAGCCGCCGATATATGTCCTGAACATCGACGCCCGCTTCGATCAGATCGGCCGCCATCTCATGTGCGCGCGGGCCGGTGTTCTCGTACATGAAGCGCCCCGTGTCGGTGATCAGCCCGACATACAGTGCCTCCGCCACCGCCGGCGTCGGGCGCACCCCCAGGCCGCGCATCAGGTCCCAGACGATCTCAGCCGTGCACGAGGCTTCGGGGACCACGTGGTCGAGCGTGCCGAAGCGGGTGTTGTCGTGGTGGTGGTCGATGTTCAGCAGGTGCCGGCCGCCGTGCAGCATGCTCGCCGAGTTGCGGTCGATGTTGCCGCAGTCCAGGAACACGACGGTGCGCTCGGCGACGTCTGCGGGCGGCGTCTGGATCAGGCCCTCAAGCGCGAAGAAGCGATACTCCAGCGGCAGCGGCAGATCCTCGGGCGCGATGAACATCGCCGAGTCCTTGCCGAGCGCGCCCAGCAGTCCCTGCATGCCCACCAGCGAGCCCAGCGCGTCGCCGTCGGGACGCTCGTGCGCGGCGAGCACGAAGCGCGAGTCCTCGCGAATCCGCTCGAGCACCCGCTCGCGCGTGACCTCTGTGCTCTCCCCCTCGCTCATCCCTCACCGCCGCCGATCTCCTCGATCAGCTCGTCTACTCGCAGCGCGCGGTCGGTGGTGTCGTCGTAGAACAGCTCGATCGTCGGCGTGCGCTTCAGGTGCAGCTCGGCCGCGACCTTGCTCTGCAGGAAGCCGTGCGCGCTGCGCAGCCCGGCCATCGTGGCCTCGCGCTGCTCGCTCGTGGACGGCCGACCCGCGTCGCCGAGCACGCTCACGTACACGCGGGCGTGGCGCAGATCGGCGCTTGTTCTGACATCTGTCACGGTCACAAATCCCACACGAGGGTCCTTCAGCTCTCCCGCTACCGCGTCGCCCACCACTTGGCGAATCGCCTCGTCGACGCGGCGCATACGTCCCGTGCTCATCCTACCGGGACCGGCTCAGCTGAGCTCGCGCTCCACCTTGCGCGTCTCATATGTCTCCAATAGGTCGCCCTCGCGCAGATCTTGGAAGTTCGTCAAAAGGATGCCGCACTCAAAGCCGGCGGTGACCTCGCGCGCGTCCTCGTTGAAGCGGCGCAGGCTGGCGATCGTCGTATCGTAGATAACGGTGCCCTCTCGCACGACCCGCACCTTCGCACCGCGGGTGATGGTGCCCTCGCTGACATGGGACCCAGCGATCGTCCCGATTTTTGAGGCCTTGAAGAGCTGGCGCACCTCGGCCTGGCCCAGCGCGCTCTCGACCTCGGCCGGCTCGAGCATCCCCTGCATCGCCGCGCGCAGCTCCTCGATCGCCTTGTAGATCACCGAGTAGGAGCGAATCTCGACTCCCTCACGATCGGCCACCTGGCGAGCATCGCCCACCGGACGCACGTTGAACGCCAGGATCACCCCGTTGGAGGCGGCGGCGAGCATCGCGTCGGACTCGTTGATCCCACCGACGCCGCGGTGGATGATGTTGACCTTCACCTCGCCTTGCGGCAGCTTTGCGATCTCGTCCTCGATCGCCTCCAGCGAGCCGGCGACGTCAGCCTTGACGACCAGGCTGAGCTCCTTGACCTGGCCCTCCTGGGCAAGCTTGAAGACGTCCTCCAGCGACATCTTCCGGCCCGAGCGCCGGGCCAGCGCCTCGGTCTTCAGACGGTTCGCGCGCTCACCGGCGAGTTGGCGGGCACGACGCTCGTTCTCGACCACGCGCACGAGTTCGCCGGCCTCCGGCACGCCGTCGAAGCCGAGCACCTCCACCGGCTGGCCCGGCGAGGCTCCCTTCACCCGCGCGCCAGTGAAGTCGTGCATCGCACGGACCCGTCCGAAGTGCGCGCCGGCGACGAGTGCGTCGCTCACGCGCAGGGTTCCGCGTTGAATCAGGACGCTCACCACAGGCCCACGCCCGGGGTCGAGCTTCGACTCGATCACCGTGCCCGAGGCCTCCGCGTCGCTGTTGGCCTTCAACTCCTCGAGGTCGGTCACGACCTGGATCGTGTCCAGCAGCGAATCCAGGCCCACGCGGGTCTTCGCGCTGACGTCGACGAACTCGGTCTCGCCCCCCCACTCGGCGGGCTGCAGCCCGTGCTGGGTCATCTCGGTGCGCACGCGCTCGGGCTGGGCGCCCTCCTTGTCGATCTTGTTCACCGCCACCACGATCGGCACGTCCGCCGCGCGGGCGTGGTCGATCGCCTCCTCGGTCTGCGGCTTGACGCCGTCGTCGGCCGCGACCACGATCACCACGACGTCGGTCACGCGCGCCCCACGGGCGCGCATTGCGGTGAACGCCTCATGTCCGGGCGTGTCCAGGAAGGTGACGACCTTGCCGCCGTGGTGGACCTGGTAGGCGCCGATGTGCTGGGTGATGCCGCCGGCCTCCCCGGCGGCCACCTCGGTCTCGCGGATCGCGTCCAGCAGCGAGGTCTTGCCGTGGTCGACGTGGCCCATGATCGTGACCACCGGGGGACGCTCGACCATGTCCTCCTCGACGTCCTCGAACACCTGCTCGACCTCGACGTCGTCGGCGGCGTGGACGATCTCGATCTGCTTGTCGAACTCGTCGGCCAGCACATGGATCGCGTCGTCGGAGAGGGTCTGCGTGAGCGTCGCCATCTCGCCGAGCATCATCAGCTTCTTGATCACCTCGGGAACCGGCACGCCGAGATACTCGGCGACGTCCTTCACCGTGGAGCCCGAGTTGACGCGGATCGTGTCCGTCGCCTCCATCGCGGCCGCATCGATCGGAGCGATCGTGTCGTCGTAGGTGCCGCGCCGGCGCCTACCACGGCGCGGACGGCGCTGGGGTTGATTGGCCGGCCCCCCCTGCTGACGGCGGGACGCCTGCGAGTCGATCACCACGCGCCTGCGTCCGCCCGGCCCGACGCCGCCGGGGGTTCGCTCGCCCGTGCGCGAGTCGCGCGTGGGACGTACGCGCTCACCGGCTGCGCCGGCGGCGGCCGGCGGTGCGGCGCCCCCATCGGCGGCGGCGCTCGATACCGGTGCACCGGTCGCGGGAGCCGGAGCAGGGGGAGCTGGCTGCACGGGCGGGCTCGTCACAGCTGCCGGTGGACTTGCGATCGTCGGTGGGGCTGTAGCCGGGACACCATTGCCGGAGGCGCCGTTTGCGCCCAGCGCCTTCAGCGCGACAGCCTCCTCCACCGAAGACGCGGCGGCCTTGGCCTCCACGCCGGCGGCCTTCAGCTTCTCCAGCAGTTCCTTGCTGGAGAGACCCTGCTCCTTGGCGATCTCATGTACGCGCTTCTTGCTCATTGGCCTATAGCTCCGATGGCGTCTGCTCCTCGGCGGCCTGCGCCTCCACCGGCGCCTCGACGGACTCCAGGGACCCACCATCGCCCCCATCGCCGCCCGCGGCAGGGGTCAGGTCGGCGATCTGGTCGCCCTCGATGTTCGCCAGCGCCTGATGGCTCTCGAGGCCGCAGTAGCGCGAGCCGGGCAGCGAGGCGTTCGGACAGCGCCGTCCATTGGAGAGGATCGCGGCACAGCGGCCCTGGACCTCCTCCTCCTCGTAGCCGTGCTCGGCCTCCTCGGCGGCGAACTCGCTCTCCGAGCGGATATCCACGCGCCAGCCGGTCAGCCGTGCCGCCAGCCGCGCGTTCTGCCCCTCGCGGCCGATCGCCAGAGACAGCTGGTCGTCGGGCACGATCACGGTCGCCTGCTTGGCCTCGTCGTCGACGAGCACCTCACGCACCCGCGCGGGAGAGAGAGCCTTGGCGACGAACCGCGCGGGCTCGTCGTTGAAGGGGATGATGTCGATCTTCTCGCCGCGCAACTCGGAGACGACCATCCGCACGCGCGAGCCGCGCGGGCCGACGCAGGCGCCGACCGGGTCGACGCCGTCGGTGTTCGAGACGACGGCGATCTTCGAGCGGTAGCCGGGCTCGCGGGCGACATTGGCGATTTCCACCAGTCCGTCGGCGATCTCCGGGACCTCCAGCTCGAACAGCTTCTTGATCAGCTCGGGGTCGCGCCGGGAGACGATGATCGAGGGACCCTTCGTCGAGGGGGAGACCTCCTTGATCACGGCCTTGATCCGCTGGGAGTGGTCGTAGCGCTCGCCCTCGACCTGCTCGGACTTCGGCAGCAGCGCCTCCACTCGTTCGCGCAGCTGCACGAGCGTGTAGCGCGAGTCGGACTGCTGGACGATGCCGGTGATCAGCTCGCCGACGCGATCGCGGTACTCCTCGAACATCATGTCGCGCTCGGCCTCGCGGATGCGTTGCAGGATCACCTGCTTGGCGGTCTGCGCGGCGATCCGGCCGAAGTCGTCGGGGGTGACGTCCTGTTCCTCGATCTGGTCGCGGTATTCCTCGAACTTCTTCGGGTCGATCTCCGGTTCCTCGGGCTCGCGCATCTCGCCCGTCTCGGGATCGACCGTCGTTTCCTCGTCGATCGTCTCGACGATCAGGTGGGCCTCCAGGCGCTCGGGGATGATCAGTTCGATCACGCGGTACTCGGCCGTCTCGCGGTCCATCTCCACGCGCGCGTACTTGGCCGAGCCGGGCTGCTTCTTGTAGGCCGACAGCAGGGCGTCCTCGAGCGCGACCATCAGCTTCTCGGGCTCGATCCCCTTCTCGCGCGCCAGCGCGTGCATGGCTTCCAGGATTTCGCGTGACATGGCTACTCCTCGACGAGGTTCGAACGACGGATCTCCGAGTAGGGAATCGCGATGATGCCCTCCTCGGCGGCCAATGTGATCTCATCCTCGGAGGCGCCGACCAGCTCGCCGGTGAAGCTGCTGGTCGGCTTCGCGCCCGCCGAGCACCTCTCGTCCGTGACGCCAACCGGACGTGGATGACGGGTGCGTACGCGAGCACGCCGCCCGACGAAGCGGCGGAAGTGCGCCGGCTTCGACAGCGGGCGCTCGCTTCCGGGGGAGGAGACCTCCAGCGAGTAGCGCTCGCGCTCCTCGCTCAGCAGCGCGGTGACGCGCTCGCACAGCGCGAGCGTTACACCGTCGGGATGATCGATGAACACGCGCAGGCAGCGACCGCCGAGCACCTCGGCGAGCAGCACCTCGACAGCGGGCTCGCTCTGCGCGATACGCCTTTCGATATCTGTCTGTAGCGGGGTCATCGTTGGTCTTTCATCTATGTCCTTACGCAAAAAAAGCGGGCGGGCGCCCACTCTCGGTACGACTACCGGCGATCTTTGATCGGCGGCACAGAAAGCTCTCAATCGAGCATAGCATCGGGGTTGCTCACGCAAGCCCGCGCAGGCGCTCGACGGCGTCGAGGATCGCCTCCGCGACCTCCGCCTTGGCGGCCCGCGGCACGTGCTGGACATGCTCCGGCTGCGCGCCGGCGCTGGCCGATCTTCGATCGGTCAGGATCGTGACCTCGTTGGCGTCGACCTCGAAGCCGATGTCGCGCCGTGAGATGTCGTTCACGACGAGCGCGTCGAGCCCCTTCTGCTCGAGCTTCCCGCGGGCCAGCGCAACCGCTTGCTCGCCATGCTCGGCGGCGAAACCGACCAGCGTCTGATCCCCGCGTCGGTGTCTCGCCAGGCCGGCGAGCACGTCCGCCGTCGGCGCGAGCTCGAGCTCGAGGCTCGCGCGGCCGGCCTTCTTGAGCTTCCCCTCCGCCTGCTCGCGCGGTCGGAAGTCGGCCACCGCCGCCGCCATCAGCAGCACGTCGCACGCCGGGAACTCTCGCTCGCACGCCTCCTGCAGCTCGGCCGCGGTCGCAAGATCGTGACGAGCGACGCCGGCTGGGTCGGCCAGCGCGACGTTCGCGGCCAGCAGCGTCACCTCGGCGCCACGAGCCCGCGCGGCCTGCGCCAGCGCGAAGCCCATCCGCCCCGAGGAGCTGTTGCCGATGAACCTGACGCTGTCGATCGGCTCGCGCGTGCCGCCGGCCGTGACGAGCACCCTCAGCCCGTGCCACCGGTCGGGGGTCCCAGGGACCCCCGACCGGCTAGCGCCTGGCGGGTAGGCCTCACCGCTCGGCCGGTGGCCCGCGAGCACCGCCTCGCACACCTCCAACAGCCGCGAGGGCTCCGCCAGGCGTCCCACCCCTTGCTCGCCCTTCGAGGCCAGGCGTCCCACCCCCGGCTCGACGATCTCAACGCCGCGCTCGCGCAATCTCCGCAGGTTGGCCTGCGTCGCCTCGTGCTCATACATGTGGTTGTTCATCGCCGGGGCCACCACCACCGGGCAGGTTGCGGCCAGCGCACAGCTGGTCAAAAGGTTGTCCGCCAGCCCGTGCGCGAGCTTCGCGAGCGTGTTCGCCGATGCGGGGGCGATCAGGTAGATCTCCGCGTTGTCCACCAGCGCCAGGTGGCTGAGCGGATCGTGTGTCGGGGCCTGTTCACCGGGAAAGGCCCCGCGCGCCGGATCGCGCTCGAACTCGCTACTCAGCACCGGCGCCCCGGTCAACGCCTCAAACGAGGCCGCCCCCACGAACCGCTGGCTCGTGGGCGTCTGCACGACGCGCACCTCGTGCCCGGCGGCGGTCGCGAGGCGGATCAGCTCGAGCGACTTATACGCGGCGATGCCGCCGCTCACGCCGAGCAGGATTCGGGACATGGCTGTGTTTTAGATGGCGCGGGGAGATGTGGCAAGCGGTGAGCGAGACCCTGCGGTTGGGAGGAAAGAGGCCGAGCCCTGCGAGCCGTCTACAGATGGCGCAGGTCGAGCGATTCAAGGACGCAGTGAGCGAAGTGTGCTGGGCGAAACGGGGATGCGAGCGGAGCGAGTGTCTCCCGGCTTCGGTCACGAGCGAGCGAGGACGCAGAAGCGCGAAGCGCCTGCGGCTATCTGTAGTGGTACTTGATCTTTCCTGCTGCTACCTCCTCGAGGGCGATCGTGAGGTAGTTCTTGGAGATCGTTTCGACCATCGGCGGCGGGAACTCGTCGAAGGTGCCCTCACCGAGGTTGTGGTAGTAGCTGTTGATCTGCCGGGCGCGCTTGGCGGCCACGAGCACAGATGCGTAGTTGGAGTCGACGTTGTCGAGCAGACGGTCGATGCGAGGTGAGATCACTTGGTCTGGGCCTTTCCTGGTTGACCTCGAAGTGTAGTCGCTCCTCCGCCCAGCTCAGCGGCGACGATCGCAGTCAGCTGTTCGAGCGCGTCCTGCAGACGGTCGTTGACGACGACGTGGCCGAACTCCGGTTGCGCCTTCAGCTCCTCCGCGGCGACGCGCAGCCGGCGCTCAACTCCCTCGGGATCGTCGGTGCCCCGACCGATCAGGCGCGTGCGCAGCTCGTCCAGCGAGGGCGGGGCGATGAAGACCTGGACCGCATCGGGCACCGACGCGCGCACCTGTCGGGCGCCCTGGACCTCGATCTCGAGCACGATCGGCGTCCCCGCGCGCACGCGCTCCTCGAGCTCCGAACGCAACGTCCCGTAGCTGCGACCGGCGTAGTCGGCGTGCTCGACGAAATCCCCCTCCCGCACCCTCCGATCGAACTCCTCGCGCGTGAGGAAGTGGTAGTCCACCCCGTCCCGCTCGCCCGGCCTGGGTGCGCGCGTGGTCGCGGAAACGGATAGCTCCAATGCCGGTAGCCGCTCCATCAGCCCTCTGATCAGGGTCCCCTTGCCGACGCCCGAGGGCCCGGTGATCACGAATACGCACGCCATCTCGGGGACCCTAGTGAGGGGACCGGGGGAAGCGGCTAAATGATGTTGTGCCTGGCATCACCAGCGTGCTCCTGCTGCGTCGATGAGCAAGCGATACAAGGACACAGTGAGCGAAGTGTGCTCGGCACACGAGCGAGCGAGGACGCAGTAGCGCGCCGCTCAGCGGGGTAGCAGGGATACGAGCTCTGAGCGCTGACGCTCTGAGAGGCCGCCGATCGTCTTGCTCGGGGAGATCCGGCAGTGGGCGAGGATCTTGTTGACCTTCACCCGTCCGTACTTCGGCACGGCGAGCAGCATGTCGAAGACCTTCGCCGTCTCGACGTACTCCGGCGGGTTCAGCAGCAGCGTCTGAATCGACAGTCGGCCCGATTTCAGATCACGCTTGAGCTGCGCTCGGCGCGTGCGAATCTGGTTGGCCCTGGCGAGCGCGTCCATCCGCTGATTCAGCGACCGCTCGGGGGCCGCCGCGGAGGGCAAAGAGGTCGTCTCGCTCGCCGTTTCGGTCACCGTCGCCATGGGCGGCGAGTCTACACACCGACGGCGGCCGATCAAGAAAAAACGACCAATTCATCTACACCTCAACTTGAGCTTTAGCCATATCGAGGCTTGTGGATGGTCGCGCCGCCCCTTTGCAGGGATTTTTTGGCCGTCGTGCCGCCTCCACCGATCAACTCCCGGATGGAGGTGGCGCCGGCGTCACGGACGCGTCGAGCGAGCGCTCTGTTCATATGGGCCGGCCATCCGGGACCGCCGTAGACGAAGCCTGTGTAAGCCTGAATCAGCGTAGCCCCGGCGATAATGCGCTCCCATGCGTCGTCAGGCGTGGAGATGCCGCCGACTGAGATCAGCACCAACTCCTCGCCGACACGCTCGTACAGCCGTTCCAGCACCTCGACTGCGCGCATCCTGAGCGGGGCGCCGGATACCCCGCCGCCCTCGACCTCGGCGACCACCGAGGCGTGAGGCAGGACACGACGATCTGAGGTCGTGTTCACGGCCACGATGCCGTCAAGCGCAAGCTCCAGCGCCAGATCCGCGACCGCGTCCACCCGCTCGTTCGTGATGTCTGGACTGATCTTGATCAGCAGCGGGACCTCGACAGAGGAAGCCCGCAGCTCTTGCTGAACTGACAGGATGAGCGGTCGTAGAAGATCCGGCGTCTGCATCTCCCTGAGTCCGGGCGTGTTCGGCGAGCTGACGTTGAGGACCAGGTAGTCGCAGGTCCGCGCCACTTCGTGGACTGTGGTCCGATAGTCGGTCTCAGCGAGCTCGATCGGCGCGGACATGCTCTTGCCGATGTTGACCCCCACGATCGGCCGACCGCTTCTCTTCCGCAGGCGAGCGGCGATCTCGCGTGCTCCAGGGTTCGGAAACCCCATCTTGTTCAAGAGCGCACGATCTTGGGCGATCCGGAAGACACGCGGCGTCGGATGGCCGAGCTGCGGACAGGCCGTGACGGTGCCCACCTCGACGAATCCGAACCCCAGTAGACCGAGACCTTCAAACCAGCTGGCATCCTTGTCCATCCCAGCAGCCACGCCGAGTGGACTGGGAAACCTCAGTCCAAGCGCGTCCACCCGCAACGCCGGGTGGTGCGTAACGAGACACCGGCGCATGACGGCCGCGCAGCCAGGAATGCGGGATACGACGCGAAGCGCCAACGCCGCCAGCCGATGCGCGCCTTCAACGGGCATTCGTTGCAGCACGATCACGAATAGGGCGCGATAGATCATGGCCCGCTCACGCGGTCCTGACCCCGTGCAGCTCCTGCAGGCACAGCACCTCCGGGTCGCCATCCCGCCGCGCGCCGGCGATCGCGCGCGCCGCGCTCGCCCCCGCCGAGAGCGTCGTCAGGCAGGGGATCCCGTGGCGCACCGCCGCGCGCCTGATCTCCCAGCCGTCGGTCCGCGCGCCGACGCCGGTGGGCGTGTTCACGACGAGGTCGACGTCCCCGCGCTCGATCCAGTCGAGCACGTGCGGAGAGCCCTCGCCGAGCTTGTTGAGACGCTCCACGGGCACGCCCATCCGCGCGATCGCCTCCGCCGTGCCGCGCGTGGCGAGGATCCGGAAGCCGTTGTCGTGGAGGGTCTGGGCGATCCCCGACGCGCCCGCCTTGTCGGAGTCGGTGACCGTGATGAACGCCGTGCCCTCGCGCGGCAGCGGCACGCCCGCGGCGGCCTGCGCCTTCGCGAACGCGGTCGGGAAGTCGCGCGCGATCCCCATCACCTCGCCGGTCGAGCGCATCTCCGGGCCGAGCACCGCGTCCGCGCCGTCGAAGCGGTCGAACGGCAGCACCGCCTCCTTCACCGAGACGTGCTCGCCGTAGCCGAGGCCCTCCCTGCCGGGGGGCAGTCCCAGGTCGGCGATCCGCTCGCCGAGCATGATCCGGCAGGCGAGCTTCGCCAGCGGCACGCCGACGGCCTTCGAGACGAACGGCACCGTCCGCGAGGCGCGCGGGTTGGCCTCGATCACGAACAGCTGCCCGGCGTGGACGGCGTACTGGACGTTCAGCAGTCCGACGACCCCGACCGCGAGCGCGATCTCGCGCGTGGCCGCGCGAATCTGCTCGAGCATCTCCTCGCCGAGCGAGTGCGGCGGCAGCACGCAGGCGCTGTCCCCGGAGTGCACGCCCGCCTCCTCGACGTGTTGCATGATCCCGCCGATCCACACGGCCTCGCCGTCGCAGAGCGCGTCGACATCGACCTCGATCGCGTTCTCGAGGAAATGATCGAGGAAGATCGTCCCGCTGGAACCGAGCCCGCCCGACCCGTCCGAGTCTTCTTTTAATGGGGAGCCCAAGGGGCTCCTGCTCGGGGTAGCGTCGTTCAAACCGCCATCGCCCGACTCGCGACGGAGGTAATCGGCGAGCCCATCGCGTGAGTAGACGATCTCCATCGCGCGCCCGCCGAGTACGTATGAGGGGCGCACCAGCAGCGGGAAGCCGACCTCGTCGGTCTTCTCAAGGGCCTCCGCCACCGAGTGCGCGGTCGCGTACGGCGGCGCCTGGTAGCCGAGCCGCTCGAGCAGCGCCCCGAAGCGTGAGCGGTCCTCGGCGAGGTCGATCGCGTCGACGCCCGTGCCCAGCAGTGGCACGCCCGCCGCGACCAGGCCGGCGGCGAGCTTCAGGGGGGTCTGCCCGCCGAACTGCACGATCACTCCCTTCGGCTGCTCCGCCGCGACGACCGCGAGCACATCCTCCAGGGTGAGCGGCTCGAAGTAGAGGCGGTCGGAGGTGTCGTAGTCGGTCGAGACCGTCTCCGGGTTGCAGTTGACCATCACCGCGTCGCGCCCGGACTCGCGCACGGTCATCGCGGCGTGCACGCAGCAGTAGTCGAACTCGATTCCCTGCCCGATCCGGTTCGGACCCGAGCCGAGGATCACGACCGACTCGCGCTCGCCCCTGCTGACCTCGTCGGGTGGGTGGGCTCCGGTCCTGTCCCAGCCCGAGTAGTAGTAGGGCGTGCGCGCGGGGAACTCGCCCGCGCAGGTGTCGACGGAGCGGAAGGAGCGCTCGCCCTCGAACGGCTTGCCCGACCGATCGGAGATCGGCCAGCAGGCGAGCACCTGGAGCTCGCGCAGGAACCACGGGTCGATCGCGGTGGCGGCGTGGATCTCCTCGATCGACGTGCCACGGGAGAGCAGCTCGAGGATCGCCTCATAGCGCTCTGGCCCCGGCGTCCTCAACCCCTCGAGCAGGTCCTCCGCGGAGACGCCGCCGAGGGCGGGAGGCTTGTCGAGCTCGCGCGAGCGCAGCGCCTTGGCGAAGGCCTGCCCGAACGTGCGCCCGATCGCCATCGCCTCGCCGACCGACTTCATGTGCGTGGTGAGCGTCGGGTCGGCGCCGGGGAACTTCTCGAAGGCGAAGCGCGGCCACTTCACGACGACGTAGTCGATCGTCGGCTCGAAGCACGCCGGCGTGACGCCGGTGATGTCGTTGTCGATCTCATCGAGTCGGTAGCCGACCGCCAGCCGCGCGGCGATCTTCGCGATCGGGAAGCCGGTCGCCTTCGAGGCGAGCGCCGAGGAGCGCGAGACGCGTGGGTTCATCTCGATCACGAGGATCTCCTCGGTCGCGGGGTTGACCGCGAACTGCACGTTCGAGCCGCCCGTCTCCACGCCGACCGCCCTGATCACCGCGATCGCCTGGTCGCGCAGGCGCTGGTAGAGGTGGTCGGTGAGCGTCTGCTGGGGGGCGACCGTGACCGAGTCGCCCGTGTGCACGCCCATTGGGTCGATGTTCTCGATCGAGCAGACGATCACGACGTTGTCGGCTCCGTCGCGCATCACCTCGAGCTCGAACTCGCCCCAGCCGATCACCGACTCGTCGAGCAGCACCTGGCCGATCGGCGAGGCCTCGAGTCCCTGCGCGACGATCCGCTCGAACTCCTCGGCGGTGTACGCGATGCCGCCGCCACGGCCGCCGAGCGTGTAGGCGGGGCGGACGATGCACGGCAGCCCGAGCTCCGGCAGCGCCTCCCGCGCCAGCTGCAGGCCCAGGCCGACGTCCACCCTGCCCGCGGCGCCCGCCCCTGCGCCGGCGCCGGCGCCGGGCTTGGCCGCTGCCTCGGCGACCCACCCGCTGGCGATCGCGCTCTTCGGCATCCTCAACCCCGCCCTCGCGATCGCCTCCCCGAACAGCTCACGGTCCTCGGCGCACGCGATCGCGTCGTAGTTGGCGCCGATCAGCTCGACCCCGTAGCGCTCGAGCGTGCCGTCCTCGTGCAGCGCCTTGGCGAGGTTGAGAGCGGTCTGCCCGCCGAGCGTCGGCAGCAGCGCGTCGGGGCGCTCGC
>DATCFG010000070.1:0-4936 GCA_036509655.1 Solirubrobacteraceae bacterium
CATGGCAGTGAGGTCGGTCCTGCGGGGCAGGCAACACCGGCTGACCTCCGAGGTTCGGCTGCGCAAAACAATCCGGAGGTCGCATGCCTCAAACGTCAATCGCTGCCGATTTGCCAGCAGCACGCCTGGAAGCTGTGGCACCCTCATGCCCGTGCCCGGGCCATGAGGGTGTGCCGCGGCGGCCGCTCGATGTCGAGTCCCAAGCATGGTGGGACCGTCTGCACGCGAGGGACCCGGTACGTTCCCGGGCGATCGCCGAGCTGCACCAGCGCCTGCGCCGCGAGGCGGCGTTCCATGTCCGTCGTCACGTTCGGGCTCTGCCGCACTTTCCGAGAAGCGACATCGACGATCTCGCCACACAGGCCGCCAACGACGCGCTTATGGTGCTGCTGCGTAAGCTCGAGGACTACCGTGGCGAGAGCCAGTTCTGGACATGGGCGCGGAGGTTCGCCCAGCTCGAGGCGCCCGGGAGCGTTCGCCGGCGCCTCGGACATGACCAGGTTGGTATTTCGCCTGATCCCGAGCAGGCGCTGCTCGTCGCCGACCCTGGGTGCTCTCCACAGGATCTCGTGGAGATCCGCCATCTTCTACAGACCGTGAACAGCATCATGGATCATCTGAGCGCACGCCAGCGAACCATCCTGGTCGCGATCGCCATCAACGGCTCCCCGACCGAGACGCTCGCTCGCGAACTCGACAGCACCCCTGGGGCGATCTACAAGTCGCTGCACGATGCCCGAGCCAAGCTCAAGTTTCACCTGGCAGCGGCCGCGTGCTAACGGCGCTCCACTCGTAAGCCGGATGGCTTCACAGGCGCCCGTCGCCTCGCGCAGCGTGCGGCCGACTGGCGCAGCACGACACGGTTTGCTTCTATCTGATCACCCAGATGGGGGCCTGGATTGGCACGCCAAGATCCTCCTGCGAGCTGGTAAGAAACTGGCTGGAAAAGACGCTAGATAATGTATGGAGAACGTCTCAGTCGCGTTTGAGAGCGGATGGCGGTCCTCATGGTGCCGGGTGCCGTCAGGATCCTCGACGCAGCTTGTGCCAGATGCGCAGCGGGAACATGCCGAGCAGGGGAGCTCGTCGTCCGAGTTCGTCGCGGTCCTCGCGATCAAACGCGGCGGCGTAGCGGCTTGCCTGTGCGGGCGATTCGTAGCTCTTGGTTCCTCCGGCGTCGCAGTCGCGTTGACACTCCCAGTGCATGACCGCGCCCTCCGCCCAGAAGCGGTAGCGGTGACCGAATATCCTGCACGTGAGCGTCACACGCGCCTTGTCGTTGACAGTGGCGCTTGTACGGCTCGACTGCGGCGGTCTTTCAGGGCGCTTCGGCGGCGCTCGGAGGGTATGGCGTCGTGAGCAGCGTGCAGACCGGGACGATCCAGACGCGAATCCCGTCTCGTCTGGACCGGTTGCCGTGGTCGAGCTTTCACTGGAAAGTGATCGTCGGCCTTGGCACCGTATGGATTCTGGATGGGCTGGAGGTCACGATCGTCGGCAGTGTCGGTTCGCGGCTGACCGAACACGGCAGCGGGCTCGGCTTGAGTGTTTCGGGGGTCGGGACGGCGGCCGCGATCTATGTAGCCGGGGCATGCGTAGGCGCGTTGTTCTTCGGGCAGCTGTGCGATCGCTTTGGCCGCAAGAAGCTGTTCATGATCACGCTCGGCGTCTATGTCGTCTCCACGACGGTCACGGCGTTCTCGTTCGCGCCGTGGTTCTTCTACCTGACGCGTTTTTTCACCGGTTCCGGGATCGGTGGCGAGTACGCGGCGATCAACTCGGCGATCGACGAGCTGATCCCCGCGCGGGTGCGCGGCCGGGTGGACCTGATCATCAACGGGTCCTACTGGGTCGGCTCGGCGCTGGGATCGGCAGCCGCGCTGGTGTTCCTGGATACGGCGCTCTTCCCGATGGACCTGGGCTGGCGGTTGGCGTTTGGGATCGGAGCGACGCTGGGGCTCGGGATCACGCTCGTGCGTCGCAAGGTGCCCGAGAGCCCGCGGTGGCTGTTCATCCATGGCCGCGAGGAGGAGGCCGAGCAGATCGTAGGAGGGGTCGAGCACGAAATCGAACACGAGACGGGGCAGACGTTGCCCGCAGTGTATGACAGCATCAAGGTGCGTCAGCGCAAGGTGATCCCGTTCCGGGAGATCGCGCGGGTCGCGTTCAAGACCTACCCCAGACGCTCGATCCTGTGCCTCTCGCTGTTCGTCGGCCAGGCGTTCCTCTACAACGGCGTCACCTTCAACCTCGGCACGCTGATGACCACGTTCTACGGCATCAGCGCGGCGATCGTGCCCGTGTTCATCGTCATTTACGCGGTCGGGAACTTCCTCGGTCCGCTGACGCTCGGGCGGCTGTTCGACACGGTCGGGCGAAAGCCGATGATCAGCATCACCTATCTCGGCTCGGCGGCGGTCTCGGTGGTGCTCGCCGTGCTGTTCCTCTCGGGCAGCCTGACCGCCGGCTCGTTCATCGCGGTCGTGGTAGTGGTGTTCTTCCTCGCTTCGGCGGGAGCCAGCGCCGCGTACCTGACGGCGTCGGAGATCTTCCCGATGGAGACCCGGGCGCTGGCGATCGCGTTCTTCTATGCGATCGGCACCGCCATCGGAGGGATCACCGGCCCGCTGCTGTTCGGGCACCTGATCGAAAGCGGCCAGAAGAGCGAGGTCGCGATCGCGTTCTTCATCGGCGCCGCGGTGATGGCGCTCGGCGGTGTCGCCGAGCTCGCGTTCGGTGTCCACGCAGAGGGTCGGCAGCTCGAGGACATCGCCAAGCCGCTGACCGTCGAAGACGCCGAGCAGGGTGGCGCCGATGGCGCTGGGCAGCAGCGTACCGGCGAGGAGCCCGAACCGGGCCCGCAGCGCGCCGCGGCGCGTCACGCCCGCGAGCAGGCCGACGAGGAACGCGCGCGCGCGGCAGAGCACCACGCCGCCGTACACGAGCAGCGCGCCGCCGCCGCCAGCGGAGATGAGCGGGCCGAGGAGCGCGCCGACGTCGAGGGGCTGCTCGCCCAGATCGCCGAGATCCTCGCGCGTGCTCACGACGAGCACGCGGCCGCCTACGACGAGCAGGCCACCGCCGAGATCGAGGCCGACGAGCACCTGGCCGCCTCCGCCCGCGAGCGCGCCCAGGCGGCCGAGGAACGCGCCCGTGGCCACGAACAGGACGCCGAGGCGCTCACGAGTGAGCACGCCTCAGACGCGGAGCGCCACACCGCGCTAGGCGAAGCTGCACGTGAGCGCGCGCGGGCACGAGAGCAAGACGCGCTCGCCCAACAGGCACGCTCACGCGCCCGAGACGTCCCCGATGTCGATGGTGAGGTGGAGAATGCGCGCGCTGAGATGCACGACACATGGGCACAGATGCACACCGAGCGCGCTCGCGCGCACGAGCACGGCAGCGAACACGACGAGGAGCAGGCGACCGCGGCAAGCCGCTCGGCCGAGGTACTCGAGGAGCAGGCACGCGCGCTCGCCTATCGTGTCGAGGCGGCCGAGCGCCGCGTCGAGGGTGAGCGCGAGCATCGTGAGGAGCTCGATGCCCAGGAGGTCGGCCGAAGCCGCGAGCAGGCGGCCGCACGCGACGCCACCGACGAACGTATCCGCGCCCGGCTGGAGCGCCGCCGCCAGCGTGAACGCAGCGGTCTGCGTCGCTACCGTCCAGGACCCGGTCGTTCACCCGCCACGCGTGTCCCCGCAGCCGCGGCCCATGTGCCCGAGCAAGCCCTCGACAGCGAGATCCAGGCGATCGAACGGGCCCTGGACGAGCATGGCTCCACCGAGCGCCGCGAGCTCGCCGAGCTCGTTGGCGCCCGCTATTGGGGCCCTGGAGTGTTTCGCGACGCGCTGCGCCAAGCCCTCGCCGACGGAGACGTGCGCCGAACCTCCCGCAGCACCTACGCACCATCCGAGCACGACCAACACGCCAAACAATGACCGGCGACATGGCCACCGTCGAACGCATCGACGTGCAGGCATACACGATCCCAACAGACGCCCCCGAGGGCGACGGAACCCTGCAATGGGACTCGACCACGATCGTCGTCGTCCACGCCCATGCGGGGGCGGAGGTCGGGCTCGGCTACACCTACGCGGACGTCTCCACCGCGAAGCTGATCGAGACCAAGCTCGCCCCGATTGTTGAAGGCATGCTCGCGAGCTCACCTCGCGCGTCGTGGGCAGCGATGGTCAAGGCCACACGCAACCTGGGCCGCCCGGGGATCACCTCAATGGCGATCGCGGCCGTGGATCTTGCCCTGTGGGACCTGCACGCGCGGCTACTCGATACGCCGCTGTGCACCGTCCTTGGCATGGCGCACGATCACGTACCTGTTTACGGCTCGGGCGGGTTCACCACCTACACCAACGACCGGCTGCAGGAACAGCTCGCTGGCTGGGCCGAGCAGGGCATCCCGCGAGTCAAGATGAAGATCGGCGCGCATCCCGACCAAGACCGCGAGCGCGTACGAGCAGCCCGCGAGGCGATCGGGCCAAGCGTCGAGTTGTTCGTCGACGCCAACGGCGCGTATGAACGCAAGCAAGCCCTCCAGCTCGCCGACGCCTTCCACGAGCAGTCCTCGGTCAGCTGGTTCGAGGAGCCCGTCAGCTCCGATGACCTCGAGGGCCTGCGGCTCCTACGCGACCGTGCCCCCGCCGGAATGGCGATCGCCGCCGGCGAGTACGGATACGACGCCGTCTACTTCAGGCGGATGCTCGACGCCGGCGCCGTCGACGTGCAACAGGCAGACGTCACACGCTGCGCCGGGATCACCGAGCTCCTACGCGTCGCCGGGCTGTGCCGCGCACACTGCATACCCCTCTCCTGCCACTGCGGGCCGGCCATCCACGTCCATCCCGCGTGCGCGATCGACGGACTGATTCACCTGGAGTATTTCCATGACCACGTCCGTATCGAGGAGATGCTCCTCGATGGG